>JBBISU010000020.1:0-50741 GCA_037441225.1 Acidobacteriota bacterium | reverse complement strand
CTAAAGAACCTGCGACTACATTAAGAATATTTTGTTTGGTCAAAAATTATTTAAATTTATGATTAATTCAAGAGCTTCTGGATAATATGTAAAGCCATAATTTTCTTCTTTTTTTTCCTTTTTCTTTAAAAAACTATCAATTTCTTTTAAAGGTAAAATAAAATTCGCTGAACCCAAAAGGAAAGCACAGCCACCTTCTTGTGGAATAGTCCTTAAATCATTTTCATTTATTCCAATCAAATTTGAAAAACCATAGAGGAGCAAATCAGAGATCTCATCAGCAAAAAGAAGCAAGAGTTTTTCACAAATCTTTGAATTTAACAAAATTTCAGCAAGATATAAAGAACTTGAAAAAGTTTTTTCAAAGTTGGAGATACAATAAGAAGGACCTTTTAAATTATTAAAAATTCCAAGAGGAGCCAGGGGTGAATTGTGAACAGTGGAAGTAAAAAGCATTGGAGAGGAATATTCAAAACCTTGCAAAATTATTGTATCTAAAAAATCACAATTTGTTTTAAAAGAGCCAAAGGAAGTGCCAAGGATTACAGCCATATTTTCTTTTTCATTATTATCAATATTTTTTAATATCTCAGCAGATAAGAGTAAAACAATTCTTGCATATTTATCAAGGCGCCTTATATCCTTTAAAGAATAATATTCTTTTAATTTATCAATATTTGCTTTTAAGTAAGGAAAATTTTTTTTCCCATTCACTTCTGATTTTAGCTCCATAAAAGAAATTTCTTCTCTTTTTATTTTTGAAGAAAAGACATCCTTTCCCAATCCTTTTGATGACAAACCAATAAAATCAATAATTCCATATTCCATTATTTTTTCCTCTCAAAAAGAAGGGCACTGTTTGCACCAGCAAATCCAAGGGAATTTGAAAGTGCAAATCTTTTTTCAACCCTTTCTTCCTTTATAATCGGGATTAAACCAATTTCAGGGTCCATTTCATCAAAACCAATATTTTTCATAATTTTTTCTTCTTTTAATGCCATTATTGTAAAAATTGCCTCAATTGCCCCTGCTGCACCCAATGTATGGCCTGTATAACCCTTTGTTGATAAAAACTTGATTCCTTCTGGGAATAACCTTTTTATTACTTTTCCTTCTGTTAAATCATTTTCAGGGGTTGCAGTTCCATGGGCATTTATAAAATCAATTTCATTAAAGTTGATATTTTTAAAAGATAAAGCTTTTAAAATTGACTTTTCAAGGCCCTTTCCTTCTGGATGGGGATGGGTGAAATGATAACCATCCTGAAAAGAGCCATAGCCAGAGATATAAATCTCTGGTTTCAAGCCCCTTTTAATTGCCTCTTTTTCCCTTTCCAAAATTAGTATTCCTGCACCATTTCCTAAGTTTAAACCATCTCTTTTTTTGTCAAAGGGTTTGCAGGGGTTTTTTGAATAAATTTTCATTGATATAAAACCCTGATGGTTTACAACTGATGCCTCATCTGCTCCACCACATATTGCTAAATCAATTTTTTCATCTCTTTTTAATATAAGATATGCAATTCCAATTGCATCGGAACCAGAAGCACAGGCAGTTGCAATTGTTATTGGTTTGCAATTCAAATTATTTAAAAAATTTGAAATAAAATTAGAAGGATTAGATCTTAAAAAAGTTTCAAAGGGCTCATTTCTTGGCGATTTTCTTAAAATGTATTCTTTATGAAAATTAAAATCATTTAAAGTAATGGCAATTGTAGTGCCTATGGAAACAAGTATATTTTTTTTCTTTAAATATTCCAAATCCAAACCTGCCATCTCAATTGCTTCTTCTAAACATTTTAATGCCATCAACGTTGACAAAAAAACATTGTATTCCTTTGCTTCCTTTAAAAAAATTAAATCAATTTCTCTTGGAATATCAAAAATTGGAAAATCAATATTTGGTGTTTCAAATCTTTTGGGTTTTAGTGGCATTTTTGGAGAATTATAAATATTTTTTTTACATTCTTCATAATTCATACCTTGGGCACAAATAACACCATAGCCAGATACAACTACATCAGTCATGGGCACCCCTTAAATTTTTCCTTGCTTTTAAAAAAGAAGGAAGATCCTTTATAAAACGATAAACACTCTCAGGTGATTTCCAGAACATTGAAAAATATTTTAGAAGCATCTCAGGCCTTCCATAAAACCTTTTAAAAAATAAATCATAATATTTTTCAAGCTCCTCCTTTGTAAAACCCTTTGGAATAAAGACAAAATTTAAGCAGTTCATTTTAGACCAATCTTCTTCAAAATCTCCATAGTCCTTTATTTTTTCATAAATTGGAGTTCCAGGAAAGGGTGTAAACTTTGTAACATTTAAATCATCAAAGGGATTTTTGCAAGCAAATTCAATTGTCTTTTCAATTGTTTCTTTTGTCTCCCCTGGTATTCCCATCATAAAAAGCCCTTTTACTCTTATTCCCTTTTCTTTAATTTTTCTTACAATTTCTTTTATCCTTTCAATTTCTGGTTTTGCCCTGTGGGGTTTTAGAAGTTCTTCATCACCTGATTCAACACCAATATTTATCATCCAGCAACCTGCTTTTTTCAGATATTTTAATACTTCCTCATCTAAGTGGTTTGCCCTCCCAATACAATTAAAAGTTATCCTTAAATTTTCTTTTAAAATCTTTTCACAAAAATCTAAAACCCTTTCTTTTTTGAGCAAAAAATTATCATCATAAATATTTATATGTCTTATATTATAATATTTCTTTAAAAATTTTAAATGTTCTATCAAATAATCAGAAGAATGTGCTCTAAAGGTTGGACCAAAGACAGACCTGTCACAATAAGAACAACTATAAGGACATCCTCTGCTTGACAAGAATGTTGTAGAAGGTGATTTTGGGTAATTAAAGATTGGCAATTTATATTTTGAAGGAAAATTTTTTAGTTTATAATAAGCAGGAAAAGGTAATTCATCTAAATCTTCAATTAGTTTTCTTCTTCCGGTAAATATAATATCTCCATCTTTTCTAAAGGCAATGCCTTTTACATTTTCTAAATTATTGGAAGTTAAAATTTCATAAATTGTTTCTTCTCCTTCTCCTGCAACAATATAATCAATTTCTTTAAAATCTTTTAAGATCCTTTCATAAACAGAAGTTGGATGGACTCCACCAAAAATTATTTTAATTTCTTTAAAATTTTCTTTAACTAATTTTGCAATATCATATCCATCAAAAAAAGAAGAAGTTGTTGAAGTTATACCAATATGTGTTGGATTTAAGTCCTTTATTTTTTTTAATAAATTTTCTTTTTTTTCAGGGAAAGCATATAAATCAATTATCTCATTTTTTATATTTTTTTTATCCAAATAAGAAGCTAAAATTAAAAGCCCATAAGGTGGCATTATGTTTGCAATTCTTGTAATGTCAATCTCTTCTGAAAGCCAGTTATAACCCTGTGGATGAATGAATAAAATAAAAGGTTCTTTCATACCTTTTTTAAGATTAATGAAGCAATTGTAAGATAAATGAATATCCCTGTTCCATCAATCAAAGTTGTAACAAAAGGACTTGAGGAGACAGCAGGATCTATCTTTAATTTATTTAAAATTAAAGGAAGAAGTGCACCTATAAGGTTTGACCAGGTTATTATCAAAATCAAACTTATAGATACAATAAAAGCAATAACAAAGCCTTGCCAGGTAAAGCTTCTAACAAATAAGACGATGCTCAATGAAAAGCCCAATAAAATTCCTATAGCAAGCTCTTTTAAAAATATCTTAAACCAATCTTTTGAAGAGATTTCCCTTAAAGCAAGAGCTCTTACAATTAAAGTTGAGGACTGGGAACCAGTATTTCCACCACTTCCAACGAGCATTGGTAAAAAAAATGAAAGGGCAATGATTTTGCTTAAAAGATTTTCGTAATGAGAAATTAAAGCAGATGAGAAAAAATAAGCAATTAAAAGAAAAAATAGCCATAAAACCCTTTTTTTAAATAATACCCAAACACCTGTCTTATCATAAGGCAAATCAAGAGGTGCAATAGCTGCAATTTTTTGGATATCTTCTGTTGCTTCTTCTTCTGCAACATCTAATATATCATCATGGGTTACTATTCCAACCAAAAGACCATTTGAGTCAACAACAGGTAGGGCAATCAAATCATATTTTTTCATAATTTCAACTGCTTCTTCTTTGTCTTTATATGCAGAAATTGCTATAAAATTATAATCCATTATCTCTGAAATTTTTTTCTCTGGTTCAGAAAATATCAAATCTTTTAAAGGTACATCATCAAGCAATTTATAGTTATCATCAACTATATATATTCTATCAATTGTTTCCTTATTTTTTCCTGACATTCTAATCTCATATATTGCTGTTTCAACTGTAATATATGGTTTTAAGGCAACATAATCAGGTGTCATCAACCTTCCAACAGAATCCTCTGGATAACCTAAAAGGGTTCTTGCTTCTTTTAAATCCTCTGGCGATAATAAATTAAGCAAATTCCTTGTAACCTCTGCTGGGAGTTCCTCCAAGAGAGCTGTTCTATCATCAGGTGTTAAATCTGCTAAGATCTGCTTTGTATGTTCCTGTGTCATTAAATTTAAAAGATTTTTTTGGGAATCTAAATCAAGATAAGAAAAGACCTCTGCTGCCTGTTCCCTTGTCAATAATCTAAAAAATATTCCTTGTTCATCCTTATCAAGTTCCATAAGCAAGTCAGCAACTTCTGGGGCTTCCCAGTCCTTTATTCCTTCCTTTATTTCAAGGAATTTTTTTTCTTGAAGCAATTCTTTAATATCTGGCAGCAAAAGTTCTTTCAACATTTTTGATGGTTCTCCTTTTCCATAAAATATAATTATTTATTTTACCTTTAAAATCAAATTTTTTCACGATCATTTCAATTTCATAAAAATTATGGCTTATGATTACCATATCACAACCTGCTTTTAATGAAAGATAAACTCTTTCTGCAACACTTCCATAAGATGAAAGGGCACCCATCTCTAAATCATCGCTTATTACTAAACCTTTGTAGGGTTTTATTTTTTTTATAATTTTTTTTGATAAAGAAGCAGGAAATTTTTCATCAAATGATTTATATATACAGTGGGCAGCCATTAAAATAGGTGAATAGGATTTTAAAATTTTGAAAATCTCAAAATGTTTTTTAAGTTCCTTTTTGCTTAAATTTACAATTGGAAGTTTTAAATGACTATCAACTTCAGAAGGACCAAGCCCTGGGAAATGTTTTATGCAGCCAAATATCCCACCTTTATGTAAACCTTTCAAAAAGGCAAGCCCTTTTCTTATTACTTCTTCAAAATTATCTGATAATACCCTACCTTCCAAGCCAGTTCCACCCTTCACAGGTCCTAAATCAACGCAAGGGGCAAAATCGATATCAATCCCTATCTCTTTCATCTCGCAAGCCCATTGATGAGCCATTTTTTCGACCTTATCTTCTTCCCACTTTCCATATTCTTTTGCGCTTGGCTTTTCACCAAAAATATTTTTTAATCTATTGACTTTTCCACCTTCCATATCAATTGCAATTAATGGTTTTCCTTTGATTTTTTTTATTTCCTTGCACAAATCTTTAACTTCTTCTACTCCTGTTATATTATCAGAAAAAAGCAATACAATCCCTGGTGGGAATTTTTTATAAACTTTAAAGGCATTATCAATTTCTTTTTGATAAAAACCAGTACAAATGAGAAAACTTAAATTTCTTTTTTCCATTTTGCAATTATATTTAAGGCATCCAAAGGTGTAAGCTTTTCTATTTCAAGTTTTTTTAACTCTTCCAAGATTGGATTTTCTTCTTCAAACAAAAACAATTGTTTTGGCATCGTTTTTTTTATGTCTTTATCTTTAAGCAAATCAGCTTTTTCCAAAATAAATAAAATTTCTTTTGCCCTCTCTATTGTTGCATTGGGCATACCTGCAAGGCGTGCCACTTCTATTCCATAAGACCTGTCTGCTGCACCATCTATTAACTTATGCATAAAAATAATCTTATCTTTATATTCTTTTACTGCAAATGTTTTGTTTATAACCCTTTCCAATTCATTACTTAAATTTGTAAGTTCATGGTAATGGGTTGCAAATAATACAAGTCCACAATTCTTATTATGCATATATTCAACTGTTGCCCAAGCAATTGACAAGCCGTCAAAGGTAGAAGTTCCCCTTCCAACTTCATCTAAAAGGATTAGGCTTTCTTCTGTTGCTCCCCTTAAAATCCTTGCCATTTCAATCATTTCAACCATAAAAGTTGATTCTCCCCTGTGAAGGAAATCAGCAGAACCAACCCTTGTAAATATATGATCAAAGATTGGAATTTCTGCTTCCTTTGCCGGAACATAAGAACCAATTTGAGACAAAAGACATATTAAGCCAATCTGCCTCAGGTATGTGGACTTTCCTCCCATATTTGGACCAGTTATAATCATAATTTGTTTTGTTTCACTATCCAAATGACAATCATTTGGAACAAAAGGCAAAGATACAAGTTTTGAAACAACAGGATGCCATCCTTCAATTATTTTTAATTCTCTTTTTTCAGAGATTAAAGGAGCTGTAAAACCTTCCTCTTCTGCAACTTTTGCAAAAGAAAGAAGGGCATCCAATTTTCCAACTGCTTCACTCAAATCAATTAAAAATTTTATTTTATCTTTTATTTTTTCCCTTAAATTTTCATAAATTTCCAGTTCCAATTTAATTATCTTTTCTTCTGCACTCATTATCTTTTCTTCTAATTCTTTTATTTCAATTGTATAATACCTTTCTGCATTTACAAGAGTTTGCTTTCTTATATAGTCCTTTGGAACTTTATCAATTTGACCCTTTGATACTTCAATAAAATAGCCAAAAACTTTATTATATTTTATTTTTAAAGTTGGAATTTTTAACCTTTCCCTTTCTTTTTTTTCAAACTCAAAAATTGCTTCACTTGAATTGCTTTTTAACTTTTTCAAATCATCCAATTCCTTTGATATTCCTTCTTTTATAAAACCACCTTCTTTATAAAGGTAAGGAATATCATCTTTTAAAATTTTGTCAATTTCAAATATTTCTTCAGGTATCTCTTTAAAATAAGTTAAAATTTCCTTTAAAATTTCACAATCAGGGTTTAAAATGAGTTTATTTATCTCTTTTAACTTAGCAACTGCTTGGCCTAAACTTAAAATCTCCCTTGGATGCTCCCTACCAATTTCTAATTTGCCTAAGATCTTTGGAATATCAGGAATATTTTTTAAAATATTCATTATATTTTTAATAATATTTTTATTTTTCAAAAAATAAGATATTGCTTCTTGCCTCATTAAAATTTTTTTCTTTTCTTTTAAAGGATGCATAATCCAGTTTTTTAAAGTTCTTTTCCCCATTGGCGTGATAGTCCTATTAAAAAAATAAAAAAAAGATTCCCCTTTTTCCCCTTCCATTGTCTTAAATATTTCAAGGTTCCTCAAAGTTGAAGGTGGAAGCACTTCTTCCTCTTCATTTTTTATTTCAATTTCACCAAAGCTTTTTAAATTTTCTTTTATTGTTTCTCTAACATATTTTAACATTCCACCAAATACTGGGATGAATTCATCTTCTAAATTTAAACCTTTAATACTTAAAACATCAAAGGTTTTCATTATTTCTTCTTTTGAAAGGTGAAAATTAAAATAATCAACTGGCATTTTATTTATAGAAATATTTTTTGGAACAATTTCTTCTAATTTTAAATTTTCTGGAAAAATAGCTTCCTTTATTGGTTCATTTAAAAAAAAATCTTCTAATTCTTCCCTTTCTTTAAATTTAATAAGTTTTAAATTCCTTGCACCAAAGTTTAAATAAGCAAGAAAGTAATTGTTTTCAAAAAAATTTAAGGAAACTAAAACTCTTTCTTCTTCTTCAATTGAAAGCCCGGGTGTTAAAATTTGAACAATTTCTCTCTTTACAATTCCACCTTTTCCAGGTTCTTCCATTTGTTCTGCAATTGCAATTTTTTTCCCTGAATTTAGAAGCTTTGGAATATAGGTTTCAAGGGAATGGTATGGAATTCCACACATTGGTATTTCCTTATCCCTTGAAGTCAAAGCAATCTGCAAAATTGGAGCACAATCAATTGCATCTTCAAAAAAAAGTTCATAAAAATCACCTAAACGAAAAAGCAAAACACAGTCCTTTGCTTTTTCTTTCAAAGAAAGATATTGCTTCATTACAGGCGTAAAATCAGAGTTCACATTAAAAGTTTAATAAAATTTCAAAAATTTAGCAAATGGAAAAAACAATTTGAAATATAACTAAAAGAATTGACAAATTATTTTTTATTTTATATTATTTTTTTGTGCTCTTATTTAAAAGATTGATTTTAATATTATCTTTTTCAATCCTAATAGTTTGGATTTACTTAGCTTTTTTCTTTCAAGATCCTTTTTTTAATAATAATCCAAGGGCAACTTTTACTGATTTAATTGAAGGAGAGGCACACCGTCCTTTTGTTTTAAGAAGATTTTTACTTGATTTATCTAAGAATTTTGATCTCTTAACTCCAAATTTCATTGCAAATCCATTAAAAGAAAGACTTTCAAGTATCTTTGGAAATGAATTTACAGGGAAAAGTGGAAGATCTTGGGTCCTTTCTTTTTTCTATGCCAATATTATTTCTTTATTATGTCTTATATTTTCAGGGATATATATAATAAAATTAGGGAACTTTTTGAAAATTCCTGATTATTTGATCTCTTTAATTTTTATATTTTCTTTAATAATTTTTTTAAATCTTATATATATTTATGATTTTGCTTCCCTATTCTTGTTTATTATTTGTCTTTATAAAATTATAAATTTCAAAAATTTTTCCTATTTATTTTTCTTTACTCTCTGCACTTATAATAAGGAAACTTCTCTTTTTTTATTACTTTTCTACATCCTTTTAAATCCACCAAAAACAAAAACTTCAAAAATTATGATTATTGCTCAAATTTTAATATATTTTTTAATCCGTTTTATTCTTTTCATTTCTTATATAAACAATCCTGGCAAGCCAATAGAGTTCCATTTTGATTTACGCCTTCAAACCCTCTTATCTCCTTTAAGATTAGAAACCTTTTTTTCAAATTTTTTAATTTTTCTTTTAGCTTTTGCAAAATTTAAAGAAAAACCACTTTGGATTCAAAAAGGATTAATCCTTTTTCCAATTTATTTTATTTTATATTTAATTTTTGGAATTCCAGGCGAAATAAGGGTTTTTTTAGATATTTATCCTATTATTTTCTTATCCTCTATTCACACAATTAAAGAACTTTTAAATTAGAGAATATAAATCCATTGATAATTTACTTAAGATAAGATTTTCTTTTTATTTTAAATATATATATTGAAGCTAAAAGATAAAAAATTGTGATTAAAATTCCATAAATTAAATATTTTACATAGTTTAACCAAAATGTCTTGCTCCAGGAAATTTCAGCTGGTTTAATTATAAGGTTTGAATAAGAAGGAAAAAGATAAAATAAGAAATAAAATAGATAAATTAAGATTTTTTTGGAAATTAATCCAAAAATATTATATGTTTTAATATCAAAAAGGGAGTTTAAAATAAGTTTTGTAAGGCCTGTTCCAAAAATTATAATAAATATAGCTGTTGCAATAGTTGGGAAAAGAGTTGTTAAAAAAAATGTAAAGGAAGAAATTAAAAGGGAAGAAATAAAAATTGTAAGAAAGGTTATATCCATTGAAGGAAAATATCTTTTAAAAATAAAAAAACCAAATATATGAAAAACAAAAAAATATAAAATTATGGCAGTTAAGATAATTAAATTAATGGCTATCCATTTTGAAATTATTATATCTTTTTCTCTAATTGGTTTTGTAAGTAAGAGCTGAATTGTCTTTTCTTTAATTTCACTGCATAAAAAATCACAACTACCAATTGTAGCTACTAAAAGAATTACAGATGCTGTCAATTCATAAGCTGTATTCAAAAATTCTCTTTCTGCTTCTTTAATAGCAAATATACTCAAGAAAAAAAACAAAATAAATACAGATATGGAAAAAAATATTGCTTTTCCACTTTTAGACCTTATGAAATTTTTATAAAAATAAAAGGATAGTAATTTAATTTTCTCCATCTTTTTTTTCCATTTTTTCAATAAAGTAATCTTCTAAACTTTTTTCCTTCAATACTTCAACTATTTCACCACCCTTTAAATTGATTTCATTTAATAAATTTATCAATTCTTCTTGATTATTCACATTTTTTTCAAATCTCTCCTCTTTAAATTTATAAAATATTTTAAAAGCACCAAAACTTTTTGTAATTTCTTTTGGATTTCCTTCCCAGATTAAAAGCCCGTCCTTTATAATTGCAACCTTTTTGCAAAGTTGTTCAACTTCTGATATTATGTGCGAACTTAAAAAAACTGTTTTACCTTTTTCTTTAAGTTTTTTAATTTCTTCCCTTACATTTTTTATGCCTAAGGGATCAAGTCCTCTAAAGGGTTCATCAAGGATTAAAATTTTTGGTTCAATTAAAAAGTTTAAAGAAAGGAGAACTCTTTGCTTTTGCCCTTTTGATAAATTTTTTATTAAAGCTTCCTTTTTCTGATTTAATTCAAACAAATCTAAATAATAATCAATTTTTTCTTTTAAATTATTCTCTTTTATTTCTGAAAGTTTTGAAGAAAGGTATAAGAATTCAAAAACTTTTAAATTGTTATAAAGATATGGATCCTCTGGAACATAACCAATATATTTAAATAATTTGTAATCCTTTTCCAATTCTTTTTCAAAAAATAAAACTTTTCCACTATCTTTTTTTATCAAATTTAACATTGACAAAATTGTAGTTGTTTTTCCAGAACCATTTGGACCCAAAAAGCCAAAAATCTCACCTTCTTCTATCTCAAAAGAAATCCCTTTTAATGCAAAAATCTTTCTTTTATTAAAAAAACCACTTTTATATGTTTTTTTTAAATTTTCAATCCTTATGGCTTTCATTTTTTCCCAAATTTTCAATATATTTCCATTTTAAAATTTGAATAACTTGTTCCTTTTTAAATTTTTCCTTTTCAAGTAACCTGACAATGTAATATCTCATATTTTCCCTTTTTTTTATCAAATCACAATTTTTACATTCACAATTTAAAATTGTTTTTCCACAATTGCAAGTGCATTGAATTTCATCCAGTATTTTATCTGCTTCTTTATATATTTTTCTTTCTTTATTTGGCACAAAAACCCTGTGAGGCAGATTTTCTATCAATTGATGAATGCCTAAAATAGCACCTACTTTTGAAAAAATAATTTTTCCTTTTTCATCTATTATAACTGTTTTTGGGATATATTTTACACCAAAAGCTTTTGCCACATTTCCCTCCTTATCAAATAGTATATTGAAGGCAAAATCATTTTCTTCCATAAATTTTAAAACCCTATTCTTTTCTTCCTTGGAAACCAGATATAACTTTACATTATAACTGGCAAGATAATTTTCTCCTTCTTTTATTTTTTCTAATTCAAGCTTACAGGGACCGCACCAGGTTGCAAAAAATACTAAAATTACAGCGCTTCCTTTTAAATTTTGCAATGAAATTTCTTTATTTTCTAAATCTTTTAAATGAAAATTATATGCTTCTTTTCCTATTTCCTCTTTGTATTCCCTTTCAAGAAAAATTTCTTTTTTAACTTTATGGGTTGTATAAAAAGTAAAAGTAAGAAAAATCACTAAAATAAAATATTTAAAAATATTCATCTTTTAATTATATCAAAAATTTGTTATTATTTTATTGATAAAATTTAGGAGGTACTGTATGGAGTTAAGGTTTGAAGTTTTAAAAGATTATATTGAAATAGTAAAGAATAAAATTATAAAAAATGAAGATTTTGGTTTTAAATTTAGCAAAGAAGTTTTAAATTCAGTAAAAGAAAGGATTGAAGGAAAAAATGAAGAAGTTTTATGGGATTATTTGATAGAAGGAATTTCAATTATTGAGAAGATCAAAGATGAAAAGGAATTTTATGGAAATAATAAGGAAATGGCATTGGAAAGTTTAAAAATAGGACAGCAAATACAAAGCGATATAAAAAAGGAGATTGGAAATTTTGTAGTCCAGGGGAAAAACAACATTGCAAAAGAGCTTCAGGATTTTAATTATAAACTTTTTGAAGAGATTGGTTTCTTGAGAAATTTTGAAAAAAAGGGAAAAATTGAAGAGATTGAAATTTCTCTTACACCAACAGAATTGAAAAAGAAAAAAGAGGAAGAATTAGCAGAGATAAAAAAGAAAAAGAAAATATTAGAAGAAGCAACAGCAGGGCTGAAAATAAAAAGGGTTGAAAAAGGAAAAAGAAAAATAGGAAAAGAAATCCTTTTCATTGCTTTATTTTTTGTCATAGTTGGTGCTTTATATACTTTTTTAACTATTAAAAAAACAAAGCCAGTGGAATACGATTTTAAAATTTCTGATTTTCCAGAATTGCCTCAAGAATCTATAATTGAAAGGGGAAATTATAATTTAAAGATTACAATACCAGAGTATTTTTGGGAAGATTTGAATAAAAAGAAAAAGATGGAAGTTGTGAATATTGTAGCAGGAAAGGCAGAGGAAAAGGGTTATCTTATGCTTGAATTTTTTTCAAATAAAGGAGAAAAGTTAGCAAGATGGATAAAAAATGAAAGGACATATATCTTTAAATGAATAAAAAAAAATTAAAAGATTTTAAAGAAAATTATAAAAAGGAAAAAGAAAGGAAGGATAAATTTACAACCCCTTCAAAAAGGGAAATAAAAGAAATTTATACGCCATTTGATATTGAAAAAATTGATTATGATTTTGAAATTGGTTATCCAGGTGAATTTCCTTTTACAAGAGGTATATATCCTACAATGTACAGGGGAAGGCTATGGACAATGAGACAGTATTCTGGTTTTTCAACGCCTGAGGAATCAAATAAAAGATATAAATTTTTGCTTGAAAAAGGACAGACGGGCTTATCAATTGCCTTTGACCTGCCAACACAAATTGGCTATGATTCTGATAGCCCCATTTCAAAAGGAGAAGTTGGGAAGGTAGGGGTTGCCATTGATTCCTTAAGAGATATGGAAATTTTATTTGATGGTATTCCTTTAAAAGATGCCTCTGTTTCAATGACAATAAATGCAACTGCTCCTATTATTTTAGCAATGTATACAGCTTTGGCTGAAAAACAAAAAGTTGATTTAAATGAATTGAGGGGAACAATTCAAAATGATATTTTAAAAGAATATATTGCAAGGGGAACTTATATCTTTCCACCTGAGCCATCTTTAAAACTTTGTATAGATATAATTGAATTTTGCAAAGATAATATGCCAAAATTTAATCCAATTTCTATCTCTGGCTATCATATAAGGGAAGCAGGTTCAACTGCTTCACAGGAAATTGCTTTTACCTTTGCCAATGCTATTGAATATATTGATTCTGCTTTAAAAAGAGGTCTGGATATAGATTCCTTTGCGCCAAAGCTTTCTTTTTTCTTTAATTCCCATAATAATTTATTAGAAGAAGTTTCAAAATTCAGAGCAGCAAGGAAGGTCTGGGCAAGAATAATGAAAGAAAAATATAAAGCTCAAAAGAAAGAATCAATGCTTTTAAGGTTCCACACCCAAACAGCTGGCTCAACATTGACAGCCCAGCAGCCAGAAAACAATATTGTAAGAGTATGCATTCAAGCTCTGGCAGCTGTCTTAGGAGGAACCCAATCCCTCCATACAAATTCCTATGATGAAGCATTATGCCTTCCAACAGAAGAAGCAGCAAAAATTGCCTTAAGAACACAACAAATAATAGCTTATGAATCAGGCACTGCTGACACAATTGACCCTTTTGCTGGCTCATATCTGATTGAAAAATGGACAAAAGAAATTGAAGAAGAGGTCTTTGATTATTTAAAAAAAATTGAAAGTTTAGGTGGTGCTTTGAAAGCAATTTTGTCGGGCTATCAACAAAAGGAAATACACATATCTGCTTATGAATATCAAAAAGAAATAGAAAAAAAAGAAAGGATAATTGTGGGTTTGAATTTTTTTGAAGAAAAAGAAAAAAGAGAAATTCCAATTTTAAAAGTTCCACCAGAAGTTGAATTAAAACAAATTCAAAAGATAAAAGAATTAAAGAATAAAAGGGATGAAAAAATTGTTATAAAAAGATTGGAAATGTTGAAGGAATTTGCCAGAAGGGAAAAAAATTTAATTTATCCAATAATTGAAGCAGTTGAAGCTTATGCAACAATTGGTGAGATAACACAATGTTTAAAAGATGTTTATGGGGAATATAAAGATATAAATATTTTTTAAAGGAGATAAAAATGAATTATGAAAATGTAAATATCACTTTATGTGGTGGTGCTGGTTTGGGAGTTCAAACAGTGGAATATCTTTTTACAAAATTTCTAAATAAAAAGGGAATTCTTTTTTATGCTTCAAAGGAATATGAATCAAGGGTAAGGGGTGGTTCAAATTCTACAACAATTCAAATTTCAAACAAAGAAATTAAAGGATTTTCAAAAAAAATTGATATTTTAATCCCTTTTGACAAGGAAGCAATACCCCATTTAAAAAATAGAATTGATAAAGATACATTAATTTTTTCTGAAAAAGAATTTTTAGAAGAAAATATTCCTTTTATAGAATTTCCTTTAAAAAAAATTGCAAAAGAAGCTGGAATACCCCAAGGATTAAACTCAGTTGCTCTTGGCTTTTTATGCAATCTTTTCAGTATTGAAAAAGGGGAAAAATATTTGAAAGATTTTTTTGAAAAAAAAGGAGAAGAAACATATCAAAAAAATTTGAAAGCATTTATTATGGGTTATGAAGAAAGCAAAAAGGTTTTAGAAAATTTAAAAATCCAGATAAATATAAAGCCAAAGGAAGGGAAAAGGATTTTATGGGATGGTTCTATGGCTGTTTCAATTGGTGCTCTTGCAGGTGGTTGTAATTTTATAACAACCTATCCAATGTCCCCATCAACGGGTGTTTTTAAAAACTTAGCAGAAATCTCAAAGGATTTTGATATTGTTGCTATCCAGTGTGAAGATGAAATTGCTGTTGCAAATATGGCAATAGGTGCCTGGTATGCAGGAGGGAGGGCAATGGTTACAACATCAGGTGGTGGTTTTGCCTTAATGTGTGAAGCACTGTCCCTGGCAGGTGCAATGGAATCTCCCCTTGTTATACATTTGGCACAAAGGCCTGGACCTGCAACAGGACTTCCTACAAGGACAGAACAAGCAGATTTAAATTTAGCCCTTTATGCAGGCCATGGAGAATTCCCAAGGGTAATACTTGCACCATCTTCAATTGAATCCTGCTTTTACCTGACCCAAAAGGCATTTTATATTTCTGATAAATTCCAGATACCTGCCTTTATTTTAACAGATCAACATCTTTTGGATAGTTTTTATCCTATGGAAGAAATAAAATATGAAAAAATTGAAAATTTTATTGTAGAAACAAAAAAGGATTATTTAAGGTATAAGTTTACTGAAAATGGCATTTCACCAAGGGGTGTGCCTGGCTTTGGAGAAGGGCTTGTTTGTTTTGACAGCCATGAACATACAGAAGAAGGGCATATAACAGAAGAAGAGGACTTGAGAATAAAAATGGTTGAAAAAAGAAATAAAAAGGAAAAATATATAAAAGATGAGGCATTGGAACCAATATTTTTTGGAGATAAAAATTATAAAAATTTAATTATTTCCTGGGGCTCAACATATCATACAATAAAAGAGTCCTTTGAAAATTTAAATTTGAAGGAAACAGCAATTTTACATTTTGAACAACTCTGGCCTGTAAACAAAAAAGCAAAGGAATATGCAGAAAAAGCAAATAAATTAATTTTTATAGAAGGAAATTATACATCTCAATTTGAAAGATTGTTTTATTATGAAACAGGCAGAAAGGCAGATAAGAAATTTTTAAAGTACAGTGGTTCTCCTTTTTCAATTGAAGAAATAAAGGATTTTTTGATTAAATTATAGGAGGTTAAAAATGATAGGTGTTTCAATTACAATTACATTAAAAAATAAAGAAAAGGAAAAAAAATTTCTTCAAATTTTTCAAAAAGCCCTTGAAAATATTAACATCATTGAAGGTCTTAAGGAATTTCAAGCAAGTCAAGTTATTGGAAAACCTTATACATATCATGTATTTTCTTTATGGGAAAGTGAAGAATATATTGAAAAATGGCTTTCAAATCCTTTTTATAAAGAGTTTATAAGCAAAAGTAGCGAAGATTTATTTGAAAGTTTTATTTCCCACAGATGGAAACCCATAAAGGAGCCAAAAATAATTAAATATTAAATGGAAAAAATTTTATTTATAACTGCCCCTTATCATTGTGGAGTTGTCGAAGTTGCTGGAAACTGGATGCCACTAAATTTTGCTTACCTTGCAAGTTCTGTTTTATCTGCAAATATTAAGCCATTTATTTTTGATTCAATGAGTAAAAGGAAGAATTTAAATGACATTTTTCTTAAAATAAAAGAATTGGAACCAGATTATATTGGGCTTTCTGCCATAACAGCAACAATTAATGAAAATTTAAAAATAGCTGAAGTTGCAAAAAAAATAAATAAAAATATAAAAATTATTCTTGGTGGTGTCCATCCAAGTTTTATGTATGAAGAAATACTTGAGAATTCCAATGATATTGATTTTATTGTTATTGGAGAGGGTGAAGAAACACTATATAATCTTTTAAAATCAATAAAAAAAGATGATTTAGATTCTGTCAAGGGTATTGCTTTTAAGGAAGGCGAAAAGATTAAAAAAACAAAACCAAGGGAATTTTTAAAAAATTTAGAGGAATATAAACCTTCATTTGAAATTTTGAATTGGGAAGATTATAAATATTTTGTTTTAAATAACAGCAAACTTGGGGCAATATCTTCATCAAGAGGTTGTAGCCATAATTGCTCTTTTTGTTCACAACAAAGATTCTGGGAAAAAATTTGGAGAGGAAGGGAGCCAAAATATGTGGTAGAAGAAATTAAAAAATTGTATAAAGAATTTAATATAAGAGTTATACTTTTTACCGATGAGTATCCAACAAAAGATTTAGATAGATGGAAAGAATTGCTTGAAAGAATTGTTTCCTTGAAATTTAATGATTTATATTTTTTAATGGAAACAAGGGTTGATGATATTATAAGGGATGAAAAGATAATGGGACTTTATAAAAAAGCAGGTATAATACATATTTATGTGGGAGTTGAATCAGGAAATCAAGAAACCCTTGATTTAATTAAAAAGGATACAAATGTTCAAATGGGAAAAGATGCTCTCGAAATCTTAAGAAAATATGGATTTATATCAGAGACCTCTTTTGTAATTGGCTTTCCAGAAGATACGAAAAACTCAATTAAAAAAACACTGGAACTTGCAAAGTATTATAATCCAGACTTTGCCCATTTTTTATGCATCACCCCCTGGCCTTATTCTGATTTATGGAATGAAGTAAAGGAAAATATTCATATTTGGGATTATTCAAAGTATAATTTAATAGAGCCAATAATTAAACCAAAAAAATTAACTTTAAAAGACTTAGATTATCTTTTATTAAAACTTTATAAGGACTTTTATATATGGAAATTTAAAAATTTAAAAGAAGATGATTTTAAGAGAAAATATATTTTGAAATCCTTTAAACTTATTATGAAAAGTTCCTTTTTAAAATCAAAATTTTTGAAGTTTCCAGACTTTAAAATTAAGATCCCTCAAACTTTAAACTATGCTAAAGTCTAAACTTAAAATTCTCTATTCTATTTTTTTCATTCATTTACTTGCAATCCCCATTCTTTTATATTGGGTTTTTGCTTCTTATGATAATGATCTTTTTCAATCAATAAAAGTTATGGAAGAGAACTTGATGGAAAAGATAAAAGAAGAAATAAAATTAAATCTGGCTAATTCAAATAAAATGAAGATTGATGAAATTGCAAAAAAAATTATAGAAAAATACAATTTTTCCCAGATAAATATATATAACAAAAAAGAAAACCTAATTACTTCAAAGGTTAAAGATAAAAGCAAAAAAAATGGAAAAGGAAGTTATATTAGTTTAAAAATTCATTTAAAAAATGATGCTTTATGCCAGAATTGCCATTTAAAAAATGATAATTATTTAGGGTTTGTCGAAGCAAAAGTTTCAATTGATAAATCAATGAAATTTTTGGGTCAAAAAAAAGTAAAAGTAATCATTTTTATTTCTTTTATTTTAATTTTAATCATTGGGATAATTTCCTTTTTTAATTATTACTTTTTTTCAAAGCCAATAAAAAAATTAATCAATGGTATGGAAAAAGTTAAAAGTGGCAATTTGGATTTTAGGGTTGAAATAAAAAGAGAAGATGAAATTGGACTTTTAATTTCATACTTTAATGAACTTGTTTTGAGTTTAAAAAAAGCAAAGATGGAACTGGAAGAAGCTCATAAGAAAGAAATGGAAAGGGCTGAACAACTTGCACTTGTTGGTGAAATTGCTTCAGGTATTGCCCATGAAGTAAAAAATCCTTTGGCTGGAATAAGTTCTGCCTTAGAAGTTTTGTCAAAGGAGTTAAAAAAAGACAGTGAAGAAATGGAAATCATAAACCAGATTTATGAGGAAGTAAAAAGGATTCTAAACATATTAAATCAGCTCTTAGATTATGCAAAACCAAAACCACCAAATCCAATTGAATTTAGTATTGAAGACTTTTTAAAGGATTTAAATACTATGTTTAGTTTAACTTTAAAGAAAAAAAATGCAAACTTTATTACAAATATCTATGGAGAAAACTTTACTTTGTTTTTAGATCCAAATATTTTAAAACAAATCCTCTTAAATGTTTTGCAAAATAGTTTTCAAGCAATTTCAAATAATGGAAAAATTATTTTAAATGTTTATATTGAAGAAAATATTATAAGATTTGAAGTAATAGATGATGGCTGTGGAATAAGTGAGGAAAAAATAAATAAAATATTTCAACCTTTTTTTACAACAAAAGTTGGTGGAACTGGTTTAGGCCTTGCAATTGTAAAAAGAAAGGTTGAAGAAATGAATGGAAAAATCTCAATTTTTTCAGAGTTAAATAAAGGAACTAAAGTTATAATTGAACTTCCAAGAAAAATTTAATTTGCTTTTAAGTTGCTTTTATATATTTCTTTTCTTAATCTTTTCCATAAAAAAATCCCTAAAATTGTAATTAAAAAGAAAATTATGTGCTTGAAAATCAAAATATTAACTTCTCCTTTTTTTATGCTTTCGTTTAATTCAAAGCTTCTAAAAAAATAAGTTCTAATAATACCTGCTAAAATTATCCAGAAAAAAGAAATTAAACCAATTTTTGATAAAATGTTAAAAATTTTAGTTTTTAATTCTTTTGGGATATCTGGATTTGCCAGTTCCTTTTTTAATAAAAATAAGATAAGAGCACTTGAAAGAAAAAAAGCAGCTGCAAAATCATGGGAATAATTATTTAAAACTAAAAGCATTTTTAAAAAATTCTTCATACCCTTAATTATAACACTCTATTATTTTGGGATTATATGCATCCTTAATTCTATGTCTATTATATGATATGTTGCCTCTGGAGGGAAAAATAGGATTATTCTATAGGAAATTAAAAACAAAATAAAACAAAAGATTTGATATTTTGCTATTCTTTCTTCATTCCACTTTTTAAAATAAGAGATATGAATTAATGTTGTATAAATCAAAAACATTGAAAGATGTATTGTTTCAACAGGATCAAAAGAAACAACTTTTCCAAAAAGCAAGAATCTATAAAAAAAACCAAAAATTAGCATTGAAGTGTAAAAAAAATAAAAAACTAATAAATTATTTATAATTGAAAAATTTATTTCTTTTTTATTTAATTTTAAAATTGAAAATGAAAAGATTAAAAAATTCAAACCAAAAGAAAGATAAGCAAAAATTAAATGTATATATACTATTATGCTTTTTTCAGAAATTGTCATAGCCCATATATTTTTAGAATAAAAAACTGAATGGATTAAAAATGCTAAAGATAGGAAGGGGTAAAAATAAAAGGAAGGAAGTTTTTCTTTTAAGTTAAAATATAGCAAAATTATTCCTGTAAAAAAAAGGATTGTTAAAGAGGATTCATAAGCACCAAAAAAAGGAAAATGTTTGGATGTAAAAAGTCGCCCAAACCATAAAAAAATTAAAAAAAGCCAGTTTAGGAGTCCTATTAGATTTTTCTTTTTTATATCTTTAATTGTAAAAAATAAGAATATTGAAAAGATGTTTAAAAAAATAGAAAAAATTCTAAAATATAAAAATATTTTTGATTCAGGCATTTAAAACTCCCTTACATTTTTTCCATAAATTTTATATACCCCATCTTCCTTTCTTATCAATATCTCTCCCCTTTTACCTGAAAACCTTAAAAGTAAGCCAGCTAAAATTAAAAGAAAAGAAAATAATATTATTAAAAATCCTTTGTCTTGAACAATTTCCACTTCTATTATTGGAAATAAATTTAAAAAGTCAATTGAAAATTCTTCTATTTTTATTAAATCCCCTAAATTTATTAATTTTTCCATCAAAAATACCTTATTTCTATAAACTTGAATTAAAATTTTTGGATTTTTTGGCTCCATTGATTTGCTTTTGAAAATCCCATTTTCTTCATAAAAGTCAGGATATAAGGATAAATAAATTTTATGGGGGAAGTGTTTTGTTTTAAAAAAGCTTTTTGTACCAGGAGGAAAAAGAAAAATTTTTATGACTCCTTCTTCTAAGGGTTTTGGATAATTTTCTATTAAAAGTAAGTATGATGGAGCATAGCCAAAAGAAGTTATTCTTATAAAATTATATAAATTTAAGGGATATATTTTATTTATCTTTATTGAAAAATCCTTTCCATCTATTTTTCCTTTTCCTTCAAGTTCTCTAAATAAGAGTTTTTCACCCCAAAATTTATAAATTATTTTATTTAATTTTATTTTAAAATCTGGAAACTCATTAAATAATGGCTTTGGCTGTGAAACCTTTTCTATTTCATCATTATTTACAAGGAGCTCTTCTCCTTCTCCTACTAAAAATTTTCCTGTTGTGTGGGATTGATTGGATAAATAAAATCCCAATGCCAGAAAAAAGAAAGAAAAATGCAAAAAAATTGTTCCAAGGGATGAAAATCTTTTTTTAACCTTAAAACCTTCTTTTATCTTACCATCTCTTCTTTCCTTAATCCAGTCATAGTTTTCAGGCAAATAAATTAAATTTTTTGATGTGCTTTTTAAAAGTTCTGGAAGCCTTTTAGTTAAACAAAAAAATGTATTTATAAGTAAAAAAGTATATACCAGTTTAAAGGGAAGCATTTTAGATATATTTTGAATTACAATGGAAGGTGATTTTAAGGACCAGATTGATAAAAAAATGTAATAAAGGGCACAGGATATAGTTAAAAATATTGATAATTTAAAGGAAGAAATAAAATTATAAATTCTATTTAACATTTTAACCTACATTAAAAATATGCAAACTTTTTTCCATAAAAAAGTTTACACCCCAAAAAGAAATTAAAACTGTTATGAGGGAAAAGATAATCAAATAAGCAAAGGTTTTTCTTTTTATTTTCAAAGTAATTTTAAGGTGTAATATTAAGCCATATAATAAAAAGGAAAGCAATGACCAGGTTTCAACAGGATCCCAGGACCAATAAGAACCCCATAAATCCTTTGCCCAAATTGAACCAGCAATTATCATTAAAGCATCTGTCACAAGCCCAAATGCAGTTAATTTAAAAATTAACTCTTCTAAGGACTCTTCCTTTTTTATAAGATAAGTAATACTTACCCCTGCTGCTACTGTAAATGAACCATAAGCAAACCAGGCAAAGAGGATATGGATATAAAGCCAGAAGGATTTTAAAGCAGCAAATAAGGGTTTTTTTTCAGGATCTGCAAAGATTGCCATACCTAATAATATAATATTTAAAGATAAGCTAAAAAGAAAAGGCAAAAACCATTTTTCTTTCCTAAAGAAAAAGAAAATCAATATTACAAGAAAGAAAGAACCCATTAAAATATTTTCATAGTTTCCTATTACTGGTATATGTTTTGTAAGGATTGTTCTAAAAATTATTGTAAAGAAATGAAAAAAGAATGCTAAAAGAGTAATTTTATAAATTCTCTTAAAATTAAAATCTTTTTTAAAAAAATAATTAAAATAACCATAAATATTTGAAAATAAATAAAGAAAAAGGGAAATATAAAAAGATAAAACTTCAACCAGCTCCATTTTTCACCTCACAAAATTTTTCAATTAATTCTTTCAAAGAAGAAGGGAAATAATCTGCTTTATAGTAAATTAAAGAATTTGATATAACAATTTCTCTATTTGGGAAAAGAAATCTAAAGATGAGACCTAAAATACTTAAAATAAAACCAAGAAATAATGGAAAGGAACCTGACTCATTTATTGCCCTAAATTTTACCCAAGGAACTTTTTTTATTATTTTTACTCTTATGTCACCAAAATTTATTTCCCTTCCTTCTATCATCTGGAGTTTTTCTTTTTTTCCATTGTAAGATAAATTTAAATAAGGCACTTTTTCACATCCAATTTCTCCTTCTATTTTATCCAAAATTCTATAGGCACTGCCAATTTTTTTTGAACAATTAGAAAAAATAATTGGTTTTTCAATTATATAGCCCTCTTTATCTTCCACTTGAATTAAAAAAGCATCATCTTGAAAAACTGGATAAACTTTTAAAGTTTTATACTTAAAAGGTTTATTTATTTCAGCATTTCCATTAATCATTTTGTTATTATGCCATAAAACTATTTCTGTTTTAAATAAAAGAGGTTCTTCCTTATATAGATTTAAATTTACATTTTTTAAATAAACTTTAAGGTTTTTTAAACTTTCTTTTATCTTTGGTTTTCTCTTTTGCAAAACCCAGCTTTCATCTTCCAGTGAAACTGTCTGATTCAAAGCTAAAAAGAATTCCTTTTCAGATCTTGTATAATATAACAAAAATCCACTCAACAAATATAAGAGGAAAGAAAAATGAAAAAATAAAAACCCTAAAGGGGAAAGTTCATTTATAACATAATATAATTTATTTTCTTTTATTTGAAATTCTTTCCAGCTCTTTTCTTTTAAAAAATTCTTTATTTCTTCTATCTCTCCTTTTATTTTTAAAGATTTCCAATTTTTAAAATTTGGTTCTTTAATTTTTATCCTTTTTAATGTTAACTTAAAATATCTGAAAATAAAAAAAATTAGCTGTAGATAAAAGAGTAATAAAATAAGAAAAAATAATGGCGATGAGGTTATATCTTTAAAATTTAGTTTGTAAAAAAAGAATTTTAAGAAGCTATTTTCTCCTACAATTTCTTTGATTTTTTCTTTTCCAAGGACTCTTTCTTGAGGCAAAAAGACATTTAAAAAAAGAAAAAAAACCAAAAGAAAAATTAAGATAGCAGAAAATTTTAAAGAAAAAAATATTTTTTTAAATTTCATCAGGAATTTCAATTTTTTCTATAAGCCATCCTGAAATCCCTTTCCTTAAATAATAATCATTGTTTAAAGAAAAAATCATTGGCTTTTTTTGAAGGGGATGGCCAGTTTTATCTTTATAAAAAATTTCCCATTCTTCTAAGGTTGATACAATTGCCTGGTTTTCATTTAATAAATTTTTCTTTAAAATCTCTATCTTTTTTAATTTAATTTCCTGTATTATTTGGTAAGAATTTAAATAGTATAAATCTTCTAAGGTTTCTTCTTTTAAAAAATCACTTGCAGGAAGGCGCTGGAGGAACCTTTCATCACCTTCAAATCTGTATATATGCTCTAATAATGTATTGTATTTATCTATTGTTTTTAAAATTTCATCTGAAAATTCCAATTTTTTTATTTCTTGCTTAAAAAAAAGGAATTTAAAGTTTTGCCAGTCCTCAATTATTGCAAGGGTAAAAAATAAAATTGTTGAAATTAAAATTATTAAAATTAAATCTTTCATTTTTTTAGTTTATCATAAAAAGAAAGGATAAAAAATATCAAAGGTATTAAAAAATAAAAAAAAGAAAAATAATTTTTTACCTCTAACAAAGCCCAAAGGGGACCTTCATTTAATTTAAGGTTTAAAAAATCAAAAGGAAAAATTTCACCTAATTTAATTTCTTTTTCTAAAACTTGAGTTTTATTCCTATATATTTTTATCTTATAAAAATCTTTTATATTTTTAATATAAATTCTATATGGCAAGGTTGATAAAGGAAAGTAAGAGTTTTCTTCATCTTTTAATTTAAAAAAAACTCCTTCGCTATATCCCCCTTCTTGAAATACATTTATCTCAATACTTTTAAAAATTCCTTTCAATTTAATATATTTATCTTTAAAATAAATTCCTTCCTTTTCTTTTAAATTAAATTCTTTTTTTTCAAAAAAAATCTTTATTGATTTTTCATTAATTTCTTTTAAATTTAAATCATAATTTTTTCCTTTCGAAAGAAACCCCCCTTCATTTTTTTCTAAGTTATAAGAACCTTCACCTTCTCCAATGCTTAATTCAATTTTGTTATAATAGGATAGAGAAAGAAAAATAAAAGAAGAAAAGAAAAAGATGGAAAGGTTAAAAAGTCCTGCTATTCTTTCTCTTTTCAAATACTTTAAGATTGATGAAAGTAAAAATATAAAAATAAATAAAAAATAAAAAATTAAAAAAGTTTTAATGTAAGTTAAAGACCAAAAATTTTTATTTATAAAATAATTAAAAATTGAAAATAAAAAAATTATAAAAAAAAGTGCTAACTTAATGGAAACCATTCAAAAATTATCCATTTATTTTTTACTTTTCTTAAATCATATTCTATTTTAACTGTTTTTCCCCTTACTTCTGAACTGGGCTTTCTTGTATATAAATCCTGAAATTGATAGTTCCATTCTTCTAAAACCCTTGCCTTTGCTTTTTTAAATCCATAAAAACTTATTTTTTCAATTTTAATACTTGCCAGATCCCATACAAGAACCCTTTCATTCATAGATAAAAATCCAATTTCTTTAAAGATTTCATGTTTTAAAATTTTTGCTGCTGGAACTTCATCTATTAAAGATGGATTCCCACTTGTAGCATAAAAGTCCATTAAAATTTTATTATAAATTTCAATTGTTTTTTCTATTTCTTTTTTTTCTTTCTCTTTCAAAAAATTTAACTGCAAAAGCCAGTCCTTATCAAATAAGAAAAGAGAAATTATAAAAAATATTAAAATTATGAAAAAGATTTTAAAAAAATGGTGGTTCATTTATAAATTTTACATCAAAACCCAATTTTTTTAAAATATGAAAAGCTACTTCTGCCCTTTTTCCTTCATAACAAAATAAGATTATTTCTTTATCTTTTGGAAGCATTTCAATTTTTTCATCCAACTCAGAAAGTTTTAAATTTTTTGCAGATTTGAAATTTGCATCCCCTTCATCTCTTAAATCAACAAAATAATTTTCTTTTTTTAATTCTTCTAATTTAATTTCCCCTTCCTTTTTTAAATTTGAAACTTTAAAGGACAAAATTTCTTTTTTTTCTAAATTAAAGCCAATTTTTTTAAGTCCTTCAATCCCGCCCTTTAAAATAGAAACATATCCATTTTTATTATTATCATATCGCCACTTTAAAACCTTTTTTGCTGCTTTTACAGGTCTTTCATCATTTTCATCTCTTCCTATAAACAAAAGAGGAACCATTCCTTCTTCTGATGAAAAATCCCTCCAGTCCATTTCTTCCAGATTTGCATAAAAAGAAAAAGGCACAACCCCCTTTTCCCTTTCTTCCTTATTTCTCAAATCTACCAGATAAAAATTAATCTTTTCTTTTTTTAAAAAAATTTCTGGCTCTGTATAAAAGTAATTTCCCCTTTTATTCCATTCTTTTATCCCACCTTGAAAAAATAAAAAATTTCCTTTTTCTTTAATTAAAATATTTTGAAATTTTTCTATACATTTTTCATCATAATAATCATTGCAATAAAAAATAATTTCTTTATTGTTCTTTATAAACTCTCTTTTTGAAGAAGGAATGTTGATTTTGAGAAATTCTTCTTCTTCCCTTAAATCAACCAATTCATAATTTTCTAAATTTTCTTTAAAAAAACTTTCTTTTATTTCAAATTTTGGATTTATGTAAATCTTTTTTAATTTTTCAATTTTAAAAGCAATGGGGACACCTTTTTCTTCTTTAAAATATACTTTTAATTTATCCCCAATTTCTAATTCATTGGGGCTTTTAAAATTTAAATATAAAGTATAGGGCTTTGTTATGAATGGGTAAAATTTTGAGTCCTTTTCAATTATAAAGCCCTGGATTGCATTTAAAGATAAATAACCTTCAACTTCTATTAAAGAAAAGAGAATTAAGAATAACATCAATATTCAAGGGGTCTTGCCCTGTTTGCTGCTACATTCTGGAAACCACCACCATGTTGAGTGCAACCACCATAGGCATCAACTGCATTTATAGTATAACAGCCAATATTTGAAGTTCCTTCCCAAGAAGTATCATTTCCTGTTGTTGAATTATTTGGAGAATACCATCTCATAGAACCACCAGAACCCATAAACCTGTATCTTTTTGATGTCCATGTTGTGGATTTACCTGGATTGTAAGTTGAATTTGTCCCATGGATCATTCCAAAACTCATTCCACCATGGCAGCCAAGGCAGGGAAGATTTGTTGTACCTGAATTATTTGTAATTTGAGAAGTGGAACCCATTGTTGCAACCCCTTTATTTTGAGAACTCCACCAATTATTACACCTTGCCCCACTTTGATTATGTGCCCTTGTCCTGGAATTTCCAGTATCTGAATTTCCTCCTCCATAAACAGCTCTGTTATGGCATTTAAAACAAATATCTGTTCCATTGGTATAACCAGGATTTTGATAGGTTGTGTCATTTCCATTCATATCTGAAAGGATGTAAGGTGTATTTCTTGTACCATGGGCATTTGCTTCATTTAAATGGCAATCTGAACAATGAAGACCTGCTATCTCACCTGCTGTTTGAATATTTTGCCCTTCCTTTGTTGTGTAAGTTGTCCAGGCAGCATTAGGCCAGTAAGTTGTATTTCTTGTAGAATACCTTTTTGTAAACTGTCTTAAATTATGATGGCTTGCCCAGTTTTTACCTGTTAAATTTTGATAATTAAATTGTCCCCTTACATCTACCACCCCAGAATTTGCCCTTGCATTCCTTATGTCTGTATCTATTTCATGGGCATTTTGTTGTGTATCTTGGGTATTAAAAGGTGTAAACCTTCTTGAAACAGGACCTCCTGTTAAAAGCCCAGAATTTGTTGAATTTACTGCAATATCCCAAGAACCACCACAGTTTGAAGTAGAAGAAGAATTATCAGAATCATGGCAGTTTAAACAGAAATTGTCCATATTATCCCTGTCAGTTGTTGTAGCAGACCAAGTTGATAATCTCTTTCCAGGCCAGGCAGAAGCAACAGAGTTTCTGCTGTCCACATTCCTTAAATCAACTGTTGTGGAGCCACCATCAGCACCATGGTAAGTTGGATTTGTCAGGATATTTCCTGTTGTAGAAGAAGGATCCCCTTCCATATGGCAAACGATACAATCGAAATCTGTTACAATTTCTGAGGTTGTCCCATCTGATACATGTCTTGAGGGCCTTATAAAATCATCACCTTCAGAACCAGCTGTACCTCCTACAATTTGTGCTCTTGGTATGCTGCCAGTCCTTGTGGAATGGCAACCTTTGCAGGTTCCACCTGCTGGTTTGAAAGCTTCATTTTGAGCAAAGGTTACAGTTTTGTGTTTATGACAAGATTCAGTGCATCTGTTTCCTGGAAAATGGGTTGAATCAGATGCCCAATTTGTTGTTTTTAAAAAGTGGTTTGTTGCATCATGGCAGACCTGACAGACCCCACCACTGTTGTTAATTACATAATCCCCCCATCCCCAAGCATCTATTCCATCCCTTAACCTTCTAAAATCAGGTGTTGAAGCAATTTGGGTTGGAATGCCCCATTCAGTTGTATTTCCTCCTGCATCATTATGATTTTCAACTGGTTCATATTGGAACATAAAACCAAGTCTTTGATTTGCAGAATAGTTATAATCCCCATGGGGATCATGACAATCCCAGCAAAGCTGTCCACCTAAACCCTTTCCTCCTGTTGTTCCATGGTCTAAACCATAATGGTAATAATCTATATCTTTTGAAGAATCAACAAGGCCAGTTCCAGGATTGTAGCCACTTCCACCATGGCAAATTGTACAAACACCATTTTTTGATGCAGCTGTGTTTCCTGCTCCAATGTTTGCTAACCTGAAAGGATTATTTGAATTGTTATGGGAAACTGATTTTGTATGGCAATATAAACATCCATCCCTTCCCCCAGAATCAAAATTTGGAGCAGAGTTTGCAGATTCCAAGGGGAAACCAGTGGAATTTCCATGGCCATAATTTGCCCAGTCCTCTCCATCAATAATTGCAACTATTCCAGTTCCATCTTCCATTAAATTATCCCATGTATAATCATTTACATCTTGATTGCCTGCACCTGTTTTTAAATGACAATCCCTGCAAGAAACTGTATCCCCCCATACAACTGAGTTATTTGAATGGCAAATGTTTTGGCAGGTTTCATTTGTTTCATTATAAGATGTAATAAAAGTTGAATTTGAAACATCCCTTGTGCCATTTAAATGCAACCCACCTGAAATTAAATTTCCAGAAGAATTTACTGTGCTTGAATGACATTTATAGCAACTTAAAGAAGAGGAAATATGGTCTGAAATTTGGTGGCTATTTCTTGTATCATAAGACCCAGTATTGTTTGCATACCTTGGTTCACCTGCAATGGATCCTCCTTCTGTTCCATGACATTGTTTGCAATCATTTGGAAGGGTTGTACCAGAATTCCATAGTGGTGGATTTACATAATCATTTACCTCTGTCCCATTTGAATGGCAATAAGTGTTTGTGCATTGATAACTGTTATAGTTTCCACCATTATAAATTACAACATCCTTTAAACCATTTACATGAAAGCTATAATTATTAATTGTATTATCAGAAACAGAAGATACAGTGTTTTGATGGCACATATAACACATAAAATTTGAACCTAAATAACTTGCTTGGTTTATATGGGCACTGTGAGCATTTGTATTTATAATATTTGTAGAAGTTGCATTTCCTCCATGGCAGGAATCACAACTTGAAGTTCCTGTATTCCAGACCAGATTTACATTTGGAGGAGAAAAAGGAGAAGAAGTTGAAGTCCCTTTAGAATGGCAGTATGTATTTGAACATATACCACTTGAATAAGAACCACTTGATTGATCAATTATGTTTGATGAAAAAGCAGTTGGAGAAAAGGAGACATCTTTTAAGCCATTGACATGGTATCTTTTATCCTTTAAATCATTTGAATCTAAAAGCCAAGGAGCTTTTGAATTGTCAACAATTGTTAAGCTATGGCATTCATCACAGGTATAATTATATGTTGAAGCTTCGCCATTATAAGAGATATGCTTTCCATGTTTTAATGACAAATCAGTCAAATTTCCACTATCATCCCTTGCAATAGTATTGTGGCAGGACTGGCAATTTGTTGCATTTGTTTCATTCCATTTAACAGTTGTATAAGAGACATTTCCACCCACAGGGTTTGCATTTGAATGGCAGTAAAGGTTTGAACAATTTCCATCAGTTCCTGCAATTGATTGGGTCCAAGACCAGTATTTTGTTGTATCAGTTCCTTGATCTAAAGCATCTGGGTATTTTTGGCTATAAGTACCTAAAGGATTTTTTGGGTCTTGGGTTGAATCAAAAATTACTTCCACTTGATAAGGATCTGTTATAGTTCCAGAATGGGTATCATTTGTATGGGCCCCAGAATGGCACTTTGCACAAGAAAAACCATATTGGGTTTGAGTTGCATGGGAAGAAGTTTCAGTATAAGATGAAGGAACTTGTCCAACTTCATCATGCTTTAAATGCTTCCCAACACTGGGTGGTGCTTTATGGCATCCATTACAACCTGCTGCTGCAAACCCCTTTGAGTGTTGATGGCAATTTACACACCTTGAATTTTGATTGTGAGTATGGTCACCACCTGATGCATCGTTTCTATAATGGTTTGTTTTTGTATGGCAGACCTCACATATACCATCATCATAAGGTATGCCATTTATATCATAAGCACCAATATAGCTTAATTGTGGATTTGTTCCACCTGTTTTATCATCTACTCTGAAAATTACATTTTTCAAACCACTATTTGGTGTCCTTATATATTCATTTATAAGGTAAATATTTGTTGTATAATGAGGTGTATGACAGGTTAAGCAGTCAATAGACCAAGAACCATATTTTGTGCCAGTGTGTTGGCTGGAATGGGAAGGAAGGTTATGGCAATCAATACAAATTTGGCTCCCATGGCTTCTTCTTAAAAGAAGACCAGAGCCTTGGGGTTTTCCACCTGAATTTTTTATATTAACACTGATGCTTGTAAAACTTAAATTTGAAGAGGTATCTTGTGCTTTAATTGTTATTGTTGTTTCTCCATTTGATAAAAGGGTTGTATCAAAATCATATTCATAAATTCCACAATTTGTACCACAATTATAATTTCCATTTAAGGTAGCACTTTGATAAGATCCTCCATTTATTGAAACAGAAACAGAAGAAATTCCACCTGCATCATAAGCCTGTATTTTTAACCTTTCTGTCCCACCAATTATAGCTCCCTTTTTTGGAGAAAGAACTGTAATTGTTGGGCTTGCTTGATCTGCCCCACAAAGGGGTGTGTGGAAAGGACCCAAAACTTCTGGATTTGTCCCTAAAACTCCATCAGGGTCTGTATAAGTAAACCTTACCCACCAGTCAGTATCAGCTGTAAGGTTTGAGATCAAGCATTGCCTTGGTGAAATCCCTGTTATTTGATTACAAGCAATGTTTCCTGGCCAGTTATTTATGTTATTATATTCAACCAGCAGTGAGCCATCTAAATCACCATCTCCTGAAAAAAATCCAAGGGCTTTAAGTTGTCTGCAATTTTCTATATATACATTATTTTGAATTATTGTTGTACCTGTTTGTGTACAAGGAGGGGTTGTATAAGGACCAATTGTTTGTGGGTTTGTACCAACAACTCCATCAGTATCTTGAAAAGTTATTCTAAAGCAATAATTTGTATTTTCTATCAAAGAGTTTGCAACACAAACCCTTGGACTTGAACCTGAAACATTTGAGCAAAGGGAAGAAAAACTTCCAGTACAATTTTGCTGGATTTCAAAGTTTGTTGAACTATTTTGGTTCCAATCACCTGAAAAAGGAGCAGAAATTGTAATTTGACTGCAAGAATTAACATTTGCTGTTGCACTGGATACAACTGTTTGGCAATTGTATGTTCTGTAAGGTCCTATAACCTGTGGGTTTGTTCCAACAACCCCATCAATATCATTAAAAGTTACCCTTATCCAGTAATCTGTGTCATTTTGTAAATTTTGTATTATACATTCTCTTGGAGAAGAACCTGTTAAATTTAAACAAGCAACTGTTCCAGGCCAGTTGTTTGAAGTATTATATTCAAAGGTTGTAGTGCTATTACCATTTGCATCATCTGTGAAGGTTGCTTGGGCAGTTATTTGAGTACAGCTATTCACATTTGCAGAAATTGTACCAATTGTTACATAATTATTTGCTGCTGATTGATAAGTAATTGTCAAAGAAATTTGGTCATCATAAAGGGTAACCCGTGCGGAATTTGAATTTCCAGTCCTTAAAGTATTGTTCAATCTTATTTTAATTGTAGTATTTGATGGAATATCAGAAAGGATTTGGTTTGAACCAGATACAAAAACCCAAGAGGGATCTACAGCTGAAAAATCCCTTCCTGCCCATAGAGTTGCAAGGACTGTTGCCCCAGTTGAATCTCTAAGCTCATAAGGACCTGCTGTGGATTGTTGCCCTGTTGAGTAAACTGTGCATCTGTTATATGCCCCTGTAAGCTGGATGGCTGTAATAATTGATGAAGAAGGGACACCCAAATCTTCAAAAGTCCCTGTCCATTCCCAATAATTTGAATTTGTCCTTCTTCTCCCTGTAATCTGGGTATAAATAGAGCCGGCTGGATTTCCATTTCCTGAATCAAAGGAAGCTGTTGATTGTCCGCCAGTAGTTGCAGTAAAACCTTCAGAAGAAGAAGCAAAATTAAAGGTATAATTTAATGTATCAGAAAAAGAATGTAAAGGGAAAATTAATAGAAAAAATAAAAACTTTTTCATGGCAGATCCTCTGTTATTGTATTTGAATCTGCATAATGGACATTATGGCAAGTTAAACACTGCAAATTCCCATTACCATCTAATTTTAAGTTATTGGACTTTATATTATCTTCCCCAAGCCCACCTTGAGGATTTCCATTTCCATCAAGGGGAGAAGTCCTATCATAGCCCATTCCATTTGCATTTAAAACAATTCCAATGGGATGGCTTTTCTTTGTACCATCATAATTTTCAACATCCATATGGGTCATAACCATTGACCTGTGGCAATCTCTGCAAAACCTATCACCTGCTATGTTATCTCCTGAATCTAATTTTACTCTTAAAAAAGGATAAGAAGCATAAAATTCCCACCTATCACCTAATTGAAAAGCACCTGCACCACCAGAAAAGGTTACTTGTGTTCCATTATCTAAATTCACTGGATTTCCATTACCACAATTAACATTTTGTTGAACCCATGTCAAACCATTGTCCTTTGACCATTTAAAAGTTGCTGTTGCTTGACTTCCTTGGGAATCAATTTCAATTAAATACCATATTCCATTTGTCCCTGTATAATTTCCACCAGATATCATTGTACCAGTCCCACTTCCTGCAATTTTTCTTGCTTGTGATATCCTTGCAGTTCCACCTAATGAAGAAGAAGCTGTGTGTTGATTATGGCAGGTAGAGCATACAATTTTTGATTCCATAATCCTTGGAAGCATTTGATTATTTTGAGGCAAATCAGCCCCATAGCTTAGATTTACTGCATTTACATCAAAAGAATGATGCCTTCCACCAAAATTTGGATTTGCTCTTTCTTCTAAGGATATTGGAAGATTTGATGCCTGTCCTGTGGGATTGTGGCAAGCAAGGCAGGAATTTACATTAGAAGTTGCTTGAGTTAAAGAAGAGCCAAGGGAAGAATGGACAATATGACAGGATGAATCACAATCTTCATAAGTGGAAGCAGAAGACCAATGGGGTGGATCAACAGAAAAAATTATACATGGAAATAAAAGGATAATTATTAAAAACCTCATGGCATACCTCTTTCACCATTTAAAGAAAGGGGATAAATTATGTACCAAATATTTTCAGGGTTTAACAATTCATCATAATCAATAAAAGACCCTTCATAAGGACTTTTTGTTGTATAAAGATTTGTAAAGTTCTGGGTATCAGGGAAAAAGTTTGAAAAATCATCCTTATAAATTTCATAATACTGGATTGCTGGCTCATTTGTTATAGGTGTCCATAAAATTTTCACATTATTACCTTCTTTTATAATTCTCAAATCAGTTACAGGTGTTGTGCTTGTTGCTTGTGGTATTCCAAAAACAATATTTGATCTTTCTGATTCAAAGCCCTCGCTATCTTTTTTAATAGCAAAATAAAAATAAGTTATTCCATTTTGAAGCCCTGTGTCTCTTAATATTCCTTCAAAACAATTTATTTCATTTACTTTATTAAAATAATTGGGTTCTCCAATTGCTTTATAAATCTCTATCTTTTCTGAGTTTTTGCACTTTGCTGAGATTTGCAAATCAATCACAGTATTATAATATATTGCATTAAGAGTTATTTTATCAGGTGGACTTAAAGTTACTTTTCTTAAACCCCAATTTTTGTTTGTTTGATTTTCAAAAGAGATCCTATTATTTTCATTATTTTTTAACTCTTCCTTTGGAATTAAAAAAGATTCTGTAAAAGACCAGCTTTCATTATTGTAAGGACCTAAAGGATGTTTATAATTATTATTTACAATTAGGAAAATTTCATTTTCATTAAAACTTCCAAAAATTTGGAAATAAACCTTTGTATCTTCACCATTTGGTCCTATCTCAAAATTTAAAATATAAGGTCTTGTAGAATCCCCTTCAGGAAGATTGCCAACTTCTTCACTTGAAGGTATGGGAAGGGGTGGCGTAAAGAAAGTAAAGTAAGGTGTATATTCGCTATAAAGGTATCCATCAAAAGCAGCTGCCCTCCAAAAAACTTGTTGGCTTAAAGAAAGTAACCCTTCTGGAACTTTAAAAGAAGTCAATCCATTTCCTTGAGAAATTGGATCTGATTTATAAACCATAAAAAGCCCTTCTGTTCCATTGTGTAAGTATATTTCAAAGATGTAATACAAAGGATCATTATCAGGATCTTTAGAATTTGAAATTGTAAGGGTTGGCTCCAAGGTATCTACTTCTGAACCTTCTTGTGGATAAAGCAAACTTGGCATAGATGGTGGATTATTTGGATTGCCTGTATTTATTGTAAAACTTTGAAATTCAAACCATTCTGACCAATCAATTGAATCAAAAGCCCTTCCCCTCCATTTATAATTTCCTGCTTTTGATAAAAAAGGAGTTGCATCAACAGATATTTCATTGGATTCTCCTTTTATAAACCAGCTTGCAAGGAGCTCATCTTTGTTATTTTTTTCTTCATATAGTTCAAAAGAATAATAAAGTTCTTGAAAATCAGGGTCAAAACTTTTCCTTAAAATTAGTTCTACATTGCTATTTTTAGGAAAAGATGTTCCATTTAAAGGGGAAATTGGCTCTGGCACAGAAGGTATATTATTTGCAGGAGGATTTGAATTAGAATATAAATTAAAAATTTCAACTGAATTTTTACCTGAATTTAAAACTAAAATTTTTCCAAAATTTTTATTAGAAGAAATAGAAATTGGCTGGATAAAGCTCCCAGTTTCATTTCCATATTTCCCAAAAATTTCCTTTAAATTTCCATTAAAATCAAAAACTGAAGCCTGGCTTTTAAAGGTATCAATAACATATAAATTTCCATCCAAATCAAAATCTAAACTGCTAATTTGCACAAATTCTCCATCTTCTCCACCCCTTTGCCCAAAGGACCTTATAAAATTTCCATTGTAATCAAAGACATTTACCCTTCCATGCCCTACATCTCCTGCATAAATTTCATTTTGATATACAGCCAAACCTGATGCTTTTTTAAAGTTTCCTTCTCCATCACCTATTCCACCAAAAATTCTTTCAAGATTTCCATTTTCATCAAAGATTGCAATTTTTCCTTGAGATGATAAAAGGCAAAGATATTTATGGTTTAAATTATCAGAAAAGACATCTGTTATATCTTCAAAATTTCCTTGTAAATTAAATGTTAAAATGGTATCCCCTTCTCGACTTAATAATTTTAAATTATTTCCAAAAGATGCAAAGATATTTCCATTCCAATCAATTGAAACAGCAACAACAAAAGGAGCTAATATTTTTTTTAATAAACTTCCATAATTTAAATTGTAAACATAAATAAAATTTTTATTTGTTGGGACATAAACAAACCCATAATTATCAGAAGAAATTTTATAATTAGTTAATCCTTCCATTTTAATAGATTTTTCTGGCACCACACCTGTTATGTAAACTTTTAAATCTTTTACTGTAAAAGCACCTTTGTCGTCTTGAACTTTGCAGCTTATATTTGCAATACCAGGTGTGGAAGGTGCAATAAATTCTGCAACTCCTTCTGAGATTGGGTGAATTTCCCCAAGGTTTGTTGAAAATTCATAAGATATTGGATCTCCATCAGGATCATAAGCAGAAACATTTAAAATTGCAGAAGAATTTAAAAGAATTGGATTTTCTGATATAGAAAATGAATTTATAACAGGAGGGTTGTTTAAATTTTGGGTTACAGTGATTTGGATTGTTGAAGAAGCAGATAACCTTCCACCACAAAGAAAAGTGCCACTGTCAGAGATTTGTATAGAAATATTATATGTTCCTTCCTGCAAAGGCGCCTGCCATTGTGCAGATGCATTATAAGGTGAAGAAGAAGTGCCATTATTTATATTTAAAAAACTTCCTCCATTTGATGACCAGTTTGTAAGATCTGCCCTTATATATTGACCACAACCACTTGTGCAACTGGAAGGACAATCAGGGTCATAAGCTTCTAAGTTTAAATCAGCAGTTGCACCAGGCAAAAGAGTATAAGAAGAAGCAGAAAAAGAATTTATAATTGGATTTTGGTTTCCAAAAATTTCAAAAGAAAAAAGCAGCAAAAATAAAACTTTATATCTCATATCTCTATAAAAATATATGCAATTCTTATGCCAGCATTTATTCCCCTTTTAATATTTTTAATTTGGATTTTGTTTTTTTTATTCCAAATTTTGTTCTTATTAGAATTTCTGAATTTTTGATAAGAGCATTTTCTCCATAAACCAAACCATTATGTTCAAAATTATGGCAAGTAAGATAGCAAGCACCACTTCCATCCCCAAATTTTTCATATCTTAAAATCCCATCACTAGTGGGTCCTATCCTATCCTCCCTAATTTTATCTTCAAAGGTTAAAAGATGTGGCAAAAAAATAGACCCATGGCTTGAATGACAGGTATAGCAAGAGGTTCTTTCATCAACAATATGTTTTTTATGCAAACTAAACTTACTATTTTCTAATATCTCTTCTCTTTTATGGCAGGAATAGCAAAAAGCATAGGTTTCTTTACTTTCTCCTTTCCCATCTTCTGTTTCATAATTTTTATAGACAAGCCCTTTATAAAGGGAGCCATGGACACCTTTTCCTAAATTTTCGTCACTACCTCTATGACAATTAGAACATTTTAATACATTTTCAGAGGGATATACTGGATGCTGTGATGCTGGTGAAGAATAAATAGGATTATTTTTATGGCATTCTTCACAAATTTCATATTCTTTTTCAACTTTATGCAATTTATGGCAAATTGTGCAACCATTAGATATAGGATGGTTATAAGGAAGTGAAAAAGAGTACAGAACTTCTTTTGGGTTAGAATTATAGGAGATCATACCATCTTTTAATGCCTTTTCTCTATCAACGGAATTCCCATGGCATTCAAAACAAAGAGAAGGTTCTTTTGTTTTTAAAAGCATTGTTCCCTTTTCTCCATGTGCTTTATGACAGGTTATGCATTCCTTTGGCAGATAAAATTTGTCTTCATGTTTTAAAATTTGTGAAATATGACAGGATGTGCAAAGGATATTAAATTTTTCCATTCTGCCAAAAGGCACTTCCCCTTCAGGAAAGGTGTTTTTATGGGGATCATGACAGGTTGTACACTCCATTTTATTATCATCTTTTATTGCCTTTTCATCAAAGGAAATTTTAATTTCCTTTAAATTTTTTAAGAGCATATCCTTTTTATTGTTTTGGCTTATAAAAGAATCATCAATTAAAAAGGAAATTGGATGGGAGCCACTTAAATCAAAATCCATAGAGCCCTTGAAGCTTTTTGGTAAAATCTCTTTTTCATTATTTTTGCTCAAAAAAGCAATTGTTCCATCATGGCAGGAAAGACATAATACGGAAGAACCACCTGGTTGCTCTAATACAGAATCCAGAGAAGGAGAAAAATATAAGTTATAATTTGCTGGGGAAATTTTAAAGCCCCAAAGAGGTACTTCTGGATCTGCATTGTGTGGTGTGTGACAAAAGCCACAGATATCCTTTGTCTTTTCTGACTTAATTTTTCCTAAACCTGAAGATGAAAGATTGTGGTAGGTATATTTTACTTCCCATTGGGAAAGTAGAAAAGAAGGAAAAAAAATTAAAAATATTAGTCTTTTCATTTTTCTTCTGGTATATTAATTTTAATTAAAAAGATTAATTTTGAAAATAAATCAGTGACATAAAGGATTCCTTTTTCATAAGATAAAAAATTTGGATGGGAAATCTTTTTGTCAGACCAGACATATAAAAGCTTTCCTTCTTTTGAAAAGACCTGTATCCAGCTACTTTGTGTATCACTTACATATACTCTTTCATCTTCATCAACTGCAATGCCCCTTAAGGATTGAAAGTTCCCAAATTTATTACCTCCTTTACCAAAAGAAAAAATAAAATTTCCATCCCCATCCCTTACCTCAACTTCATAGTCAAAACTGTCTGTTATATAAATCCTCCCATTTCTTGAAATAGTTAAATCAATTGGGAAGTTTAAACCATCTGTTATAAAAGGGATTAAATTTTTTTCATATCCTTTATAAATCTTATGACTTTGCGTATCAACGACATATAATTCATTATTTTTATAATCATAATATAAGCCATTTGGTTTTTCAAAGGTAAAAGGAACCTTTTCCCAATTTTTTTTATTTAAATCATAATAAGCCACAATCCCTTCTTGTGGAAAGGAAGCAAAAATATACTCATCATTTAAAGCAACATCCATACAAAAAGATTTAAAAGGAAAAATTATTTCCAAAACTTTATTTTTTGAAACATAAAAAATCCTTTCACCATCACAAATGGCAATATTTTTGCCAAAAATTACTATTGAATAAGGGGATGAAAATTTTTCTATATTTCCTTTTCCAAAAAAGAAATTTTTTAAAAAGCTTTTTTCTTTAAAATCATAGGGACTTTCTAAGACCTTTTCAAATTCAAAAATACTAAAAAATATTAAGATAAAAAAATTAAAAGCCATTTCCAAAACTCCTTAAAAGTAAAATCCTTATAAAATTTATATCCTTTTTTTGTTCAAAAATATCATAACTCAACTTCTGTCCAATTATCCTTAAACTAAACTTCCCTATTTGATATACAAATTGAATGTTTCCTTCTTCTTCTTCTCCTTTTGAGGAAAATTCTTTGTATCTTTTAAGATAAGAGCCTTGAAAACTTATGTTTTTTCCAAGGGTAAAAGAAATATGGGCTTCTTTAGTTGAAATTTTAAACCTTTCAAAATCCCATTCCTCTCCCTTATAAAAAGTAAAGCCAAAGGCAAAGGAATAAATTTTGAAATCAATTTGATTTAAAAAAGATTTAAAATTTGCTTTATTACCTTCTATCTTTTCTCTTTCATATTTATTAAAAATATTTTTCAAATAAAATCCATAAATCCCTGAATTATTCCAGCTTAAAGAATGTTTAATAGAAAAATCATTTGTAGTTTTATAAGAAAACTCTCCCAAAATAGATGGAAGATCAGATTGTTTTGCTTCATTTTGTTGATAGGAAAAGCCATAATAATTAAAATCAAGGGAAGTTGAAGTTTTATTTTTTGAAAAATTTAAGGAAAAATTAGCATAAGGAGAAATTTCATTTCCCTCATATTCTTTGTTTTGTCTTAAAAGAAAACCTACCCTTGAAAAAAATGAAAAATGTGAAAAAGGTTTTTCATAAATTGTGCCACCACCAATATAAGGATTTAGCTTAGAAACCTTTAAAATCCCAGATATTGTTTCCAATCTAAAATTTTTTGATAATCTTATTCTAAGTACTTCTTCCAAGTTGTAATTTTCAAATTCTTCAAAATTTCTATGTGTTTTTAATGTAAAAATTGAATCTGTTTTATTTGATATTTTTTTATTCCATACACCTGATAAATTTAAAAAATTATTTTTCTGGCTTAAACCGAAATTTTCATCTTTATAATTATAATTTTGAAAAAGGAAGTTTAAACTATAACTTGAATCCTCTCCAGTTTTATTGAAATAAGATAAAAAAGAATTTATATCCTGTGAATTCTTAAAATATTTGAAATTATAATAATTTTTTCTTATTTCTGAATAAATAGAAAAATTGCTAAATTTAAATAATTTTTTTATAATCCCTTCTTCCTGAATCCTTTCATCTTCTTCAAAAAAAGGAACTGTTGTCTCTGTTTTTTTATAATAAGAATAAAAATTTTTATAAAGCATATCTATTCCATAGCCATCAATTTTTTTATCATAATCAAAGCCATAAATTTTATTATAATTGTAATTTTGCTTGAGTAAAAATAAAGAAAATTTATCCTTGGAATGGGGCAGAAAATTTAATTCTATTCCATAACCAATATTATTTAACTTCCCTGAAGTTTTATTATTATAAATTTTTCCATTTTCAATTGAAAAACTCAAATTGTATTTCAATAATTTCTTATTCCAAAAATAGCTACTAAAATTTAAACTAAGCCTACCAGCGTTTTTTATTTCTTCATCTTTCAATGACTTTGAATAAAGATTAAAATTTCTCTTATTATATTCATAGCTAAGGATGCCATAAAATTTAAAAAACTCTTCCGCTTTTAAATTGAAAGGAAATAAAAAAAATAAAAGGGGGTACAAAAAAATTATACCCCCAAATTTAAAAAAAAACTTCTTACTTTTGATGGCAAGTTGTACAAAGGGCACTATCAACTTGTGTAAGCGTTAAAAATGGAGCCAAAGTATTGTCATGGGGATCATGACAAGAAGCACACTGAACAGTTCCTCCAAATAAAGGAACATTACAAGCAGCATCAACACAGCTTGTAGAAACAGGTGTGTTTAATTCACCATCAGCAGTGGCAAGGGCTGCATCGTAAGTAAAATTAATTGGATGGTCATTTGTAAGATCTGTTCCAAGGTAAGCAGGATTTGTGTTTAAAATTGTTATGGCAGCAGTAGAAGGAGCAGGAACACCATTTTGTTCATTGTACTGGGAACCAACACCAACAGTTCCATCATGACAAGACATACAAAGATTAGAAACTGTTTGCTGTCCACCAATGTCAGCTGGTGTTGCATTTAATGTGTTACTTGAATAAACACCGTATGAAGCAGTGGATGAAAGAGTGTGGTTCCATAGAGGATCTGTTGTAACTCCACTTGGTTGGTGAGGAGTATGGCAGAAAACACAAATGGCTGTTACATTTGTATCAGGAAATCCAGCTTGATTAAAGGGACCAGTTGAACCAACGGACAGATCATGAGGAGTGTTCTGGACAACTGCCAATGCCAGGGTAGATGTAATTAGAAAAAATAAAGCAAATAATCTTTTCATTTATAAACCTCCTTTCTTTAAAGTTTTAGAAAAATAATGCAATTTTTATGCCAAGTTATTTTGAGAGAATTTTAAAGATTATGGGTTATTTCACCCATCTAATGGGTTTTTTGCCCAATTTTAATAAATTTTATATAAAGCTTTAAAAATTTGTATCCTTCCATTTCCAAAATCTGCTACATAAATATATCCTTCTTTGTCTATCTCAATGCCAACAGGAAGATTTAATTTTCCTTCTTCTTTTCCTGCTTCACAAAAAGGCATTAAAAATTGTAATTCTGAATTAAACATTTGAACATTGTTGAAAGCGCCATCAACAACATAAATTATTCCATATTTATCAACAGCTATTCCTTTTGGTCTTGTAAACTGACCTATATGCACACCCATTGATCCAAAGGAACCTAAAACTTCAAAATTTTCGTCAATTATTTGGACTCTTGCATTGCCAGTATCTACAATATAAATATTCCCTTTTTCATCTACATCACAAAAGGTTGGAAAATTAAACTGCCCTTCTTCTATCCCCCTTTCACCAATTGTCTTTAATAAATTTCCATTAAAATCAAATAAATTTAAATTATGCTTTTTTGAATCTACAACAAACAATCTCTTGTTTTTATTATCAACACAGACACCGACAGGGTTTTCAAAGTCCCCAAAACTTAAAAGAAATTTACCGGATGAATCATATTTAAATACCTTTTTTTTAGAATGGTCAGAGACATAAATATTATCATTTTCATCTACATCAATTGAGTTAGGCCAGGCAAGGGAACCCATACCAGAAGTGCCATAAAGTTTAAATTTTTTATTTTTTTTATCATAGACATGGATCCCTTTTGCTTTTGCATCTACCACTAAAATCTCCCCCTTTGAATTTACAGCAATATCCATAGGCCTTTCTAAAAAAACAGAACTCTTTTCAGGTTCAATCCCTAACAATACATCTTTTAAACTTTTTTCTTTTTTTCCTTCTACATCTCTGCTTGAGCTTATAACTTCTATAAATTTAATTTTTGGCTCATCTGGAGGAGGTGGCCATAAAATATTTATTTCTTTTTTTTGATCATTTATAGAAGAAGTTCCACAAGAAACAATAAATAAAAACAATAAAATTTTTTTCATATTTTACCTCTCATTTGAGATGACACAATTGACATAACTCATTTTGGTTTCTTTTGCCAAAAGAATAAAGGTTCTTTGATTGACCTCCATGGGGATTATGGCAGGAAAGGCAGGAAATTTCTTCCATATTTTCTGGTGGGGTTAACCCTTTTTTCTTCATCATTTTTCCTTTTACAATATGGCTTATTGTAGGATGTCCTTTTTCCATCTTATCATCTAATTTTATTTTTGGAAATTTTAATCCCAATTCTTTTTCTTCCTTTGATTCTTTAAAAAAATGGCAAGATAAGCATAATTCATTTCCAGTTGTTTTTAAGAATTTATTATTTTCTCCCCCATGAGGCAAATGGCAGGAAGAGCAACCTAAAAGAGAAATTACTTTATGCTCAAAAGGGAATTCGATTTGGTGGCAATCATTGCATATTTTCTTTTGTTCTCCTTTTAAAATTGGTTTAAAATTTGATATATGAGGGGTGTGACAGGTGAGGCATCCATTTTCAATGGCAGAATGGCTAAACTTAAAAGAAGATAATTTTTCTTTAAAATCACTATGGCATTCAAAACAAAGTTCTGGATCTTCTTTTCTTGTTTTTATTCCTTCGGTATGGCAACTTTCACAATCTTCAAAGACAGGATGAACCGAGTTTTCATTTAAAAATTTCTCATTACCTGAAGAATGGGGATTGTGACAAATGGAACATTTTATTTCTTTTAAATTTGAATTCCTATGTGCTTTTTTTAAATTTTCATCCATATTATGGCAAGAAAAGCAAAAGGAAGATATTTTTTCATCTTCCATCATATCCTTTGATATAAGATATTCTTTTGGAGATGAATGGGCATTGTGACAGGTAAGGCAGCCATCTTTTAAAGGTTCATGTATATATTTTTTATTTATAATAACTTTATGGCAGGATATACATAAATCTTTTTCCTTAAATTTTAAAAGATTTTTTTCTTCTGATAAGTGAGGATTGTGGCATCTTACACATTCTCCATCTCTAAAAGGAATATGCAAACTTTTTTCCTTTAATTCTAAATCTATATTGCTATGGCAAGCAGTACAAAGTGTTTTCACATCTGCTTTTAACCTTACATTTTTTGTAAGGGTTTTGTTATGGCAGGCATCACAGGTCAAATCAATGAAGGGTTTATGAAAAAAATTACCTTTGAGCAACTTTTCATTTTTTGAAAAATGGGGATTATGACAACCAATGCAATTTGTTCCATTAATTGGTTGTCCTTTATGGCTTTTCTCTTTAAGTTCCTTTAAATTATGACAATCTTCACAAAGAGTTGGGAGTTCTTTTAAAAGAATTTTTTCAAAATTTGATGAATGAAAATTATGGCAACTTGAGCATTCTTCAAGGACAATATGAGATTTTTTTTCTTTATAATCTGAAAGTTCCCTATGACAAGAAAAACAGAGTTCTGGTATTGCTTTAGTTAATTTTATTATATCCTTTCCTTCTTTTTTTTCATATATATGGCAGGTTATGCAATTTTCTTCAACTGGAGAATGCTTTATTTTTCCTTCAAGTATTTTGATATGGCAAATTTTGCAATTTGTTTTTTCTGCCTGTAAAAGGGCAGGGTGATTTTTTTCAATAGAAGAAAAATAAAGAATTAAAATTATAAAAAAAGCCATTTGAAACCTCTCTTTTTAAAAACTTAAAAAATTTCTTAGATATAATAGCATATTTTGATAAGGGTTTTCTTTCTGAATTGAAATAAAATTAGAATTTTCTATATCAATTGTTAAAATTTTTAAATTTTCTGGTTTAATTTTTAAAAAAATTTCCATCTCATAGAAATTTAAATTATCTAATATAACTAAATCATATCTACCTTTTTCAAATCTTACCTTTGCTTCTGATATTGTAAAAATATGATCAATTTCAATATTTTCACCTTTTAGCAATTTTTTTAATGCCCAAACAAAATTTAAATCCCTTCCAATTATTAAAATTTTATTCATCAATTATTTTTATGCAAAACTTATGCCAGATGAATTTATGGTATAATTTTTTAAAATGAAAATATTAATTGTTGATGATGAAAATCTATTTAGAATTTCTATTGCAAAACTTTTAAGAAATGAAAGTTATAATGTCTTTGAATCCAGCACAATAAAAGAAGCAAAAGAAATTATAATTAAGGAAGAACCTGATATTGTTTTATTGGATGTAAATCTTCCTGATGGAACTGGAATTGATCTCTTAGAATGGGCTATTTCTGGTTACCCAGATATCTTATTTATTATGTTAACTGCTTATGGAAAAATAAAAGATGCCATAAATTGTGTAAAAAAGGGTGCTTTTAATTATTTAGAAAAGCCAATAGAAGCAGAAGAAATATTAATTAATGTAAAAAAAGCAGAAGAGCATATTATTTTAAAAAACGAACTATTAATGTACAAAAAAAGAGATAAAGAGGATATTGAAATTATTGCTTCTTCTAATAAAATGCAAGAAGTATTGAGATTAGCCCATACTGTTGCAACATCAGAGGCAAGGACAATCTTGCTACAAGGAGAGAGTGGAACGGGAAAGGATTTAATAGCAAAATATATCCACTTGCACTCAAGAAGAAGGGACAATCCTTTTTTGGTTTTAAATTGTGCAGCAGTACCAGAGAATCTTTTAGAAAGTGAAATTTTTGGATATGAAAAGGGTGCCTTTACAGATGCAAAAACACAAAAAAAAGGTCTTTTAGAACTTGCAAATGATGGAACTTTATTCCTTGATGAAATAGGTGAACTTAAAATAAATTTACAAGCAAAGGTTTTAAGATTTTTAGAAGATGGGGTTTTTAAGAGGTTGGGAGGATTGAGGGATATCCAAACAGATGTAATGTTTATATCTGCTACAAACAGGGACTTAAAAAAAGAAGTTGAAGAAAAACTATTCAGAGAAGACTTATATTATAGGATTTCCATCTTTCCAATATATATACCACCCCTAAGGGAAAGAAAAGAAGATATTTTGCCATTGGCTAAGCATTTTATTAATTTATATAATAAAAAATTTAATAAAAAGGTATTAGGGCTTACAAAAGAAGCAGAAATATCTTTGCTTGAATACGAATGGTATGGGAATGTAAGAGAAATTAGAAATGTTATAGAAAGGACAATGATATTAATTAATAAAGAATACATTGATTTGGAAGATTTAAACCTTGACAAGGACAAAAAAAGTGAAGCAAAGAGAGAAGATTATTATTCCCTTGAAGATATGGAAATAAAACTAATAAAAAATGCTTTAAAATATACAAATTATAATGTTTCAAAAGCAGCAAGGGTTTTAAAAATAACAAGAGATAAATTGAGGTATAAAATAAAAAAATATAAAATAAATAAGGAGGAGATTTAATGGAAAATATTTTTGACAAACCTTATGTTGAAAATACCTGGTGCCCTGGCTGTGGAAATTTTCCAATTTTAACAGCTTTAAAAAAGGCATCAATAGAATTAGATTTAAAACCAGAAGATTTGATAGTTGTATCAGGCATAGGACAAGCAGCAAAGCTTCCACATTTTTTCAAAAGCCATTTTTTCAATGGCTTACATGGTAGAGCCCTCCCTGCTGCAACTGCAATAAAAGTTGTAAATCCTGAAATGAAAGTAATTGCTATTGGTGGAGATGGGGATATGCTTGCAGAAGGAGGAAACCATTTTATTCATACAATTAGAAGAAATCCAGATATTACACTTCTTTTACATAATAATATGGTCTATGGCTTAACAAAAGGACAAGCATCCCCTACAAGTTTAGTTGGTTTTAAGACACCTTTTCAAGTGGAAGGAGTAATTGAATATCCATTAAATGCTTTATCTTTAGCAATTTCCCAGGACGCATCTTTTGTTGCTTGTGCACTTGCAGCAGATACAGAAAAAACAAAAGAAATTATAAAAGAAGCAGTAAAGCATAAAGGTTTTTCTTTTATTTTAATTTTACAACCCTGTGTAAGTTTCAATAAATTAAATACCTATCAATGGTTTAAAGAAAATTCTTTTTATCTTCCAGAAAATTATGATTCTCATAATAAAGAAGAAGCATTAAAAATAACTTTAAATTTAGAAAAATATCCAATTGGTATAATTTATAAAAATGAAAAAAGAAAAACTTTTGAAGAAGAATTATCAGTTTACAAAAAAGATAAAACACCTCTTTATAAAAGAAAATTAAATGAAGAAAAATTATGGAGTTTTTTAAAACCTTAAACCCTATCTTTCAGGCATTTTTAGGAGCTACAATAAACTGGCTTTTAACTGCCTTAGGGGCTTCTTTGATATTTTTTAAAAAAGAAGTAAGTAAAAAAGTTTTGGATTCTATGATGGCTTTTGCAGGTGGGATTATGCTTTCTGCCTCATTTTTTAGTTTGCTTTTACCTGCAATTGAAATGGGAAAAGGAAAATATTATCTTGTTTTTTCTGGATTTTTATCTGGAAGTTTATTTCTTCTTTTAATTGATAAAACCCTTCCCCATTTGCATTTATTTACAGATAAATTTGAAAGTGAAGGGATTAAGACAAAATGGAAAAGAATTGTCCTTTTGATATTGGCAATAACATTGCACAATATTCCAGAAGGGCTTGCTGTTGGAGTTGGCTTTTCAGTTGCTTCTTTGAAATTAGAAGGATATACTTTGGCAGGTGCAATTGCCTTATCAATTGGCATTGGAATACAAAATTTTCCAGAGGGTTTTGCTGTCTCAGGTCCTTTGAGGAGGGAAGGGATTTCAAGATGGAAAGCATTTTGGTATGGGCAGCTTTCAGCAATTGTTGAACCAGTAGCAGCACTTTTAGGTGCTTTATTTGTAATCCTTGTCCATTCAATCCTCCCCTTTGCCTTATCCTTTGCAGCAGGTGCGATGGTATATGTAGTTGTGGAAGAATTAATCCCAGAGGTTCAAAAAGAGCCCCATTCTGATTTTTCAACAATTTCAATAATTATGGGCTTTTTAATTATGATGTCCTTGGATGTTTTATTTTCATAAATGAAAAATATCTATTTGATAAATTTTTATAAGGAAAAAAAAGAGGAAAAAATAAATAAATATGCAAAATTTTTAAAGGATTTAGTTGAAGAAAAATTTAATTTAATTATAAAAAATGAAGGTGATAAAATAGACGAGCCAGATAAGATAATCCTTTCAGGAAGCCAAAAGATGGTTGGAGATGGGGAAATTGATTTAAATTATTTAAATTATATTTTTTCTTTTAAAATTCCAATTTTAGGGGTATGTTATGGCCATCAGGCAATTTCTAAGTATTTTGGTGCAGAGGTAAAAAAAGCAAAAAGAAAACATAAGGGCTTTGAAGAAATAAATTTAATTGATAATAGCGAAATCTTTGAAAGTTTTCCTAAAAGATTTGAAATGTATGAAAGCCATTTTGAAGAAGTGCTTGAAACAGAAGAATTTTTGAAAAATTTTAAAATAATTGCAAAAAATTTTGAAGGTGGAATAGAGGCAGTGGAATCAAGAAATTTATCCATTTTTGGTGTCCAGTTTCATCCAGAAGAATCAAAGACCTTTGGCAAAAAACTCTTTAAAAATTTTTTGAATTATCATAAAATTATTTTTTAAGACAACTAAAAAAAATAAAGATTTTAAGGCTAAAAGAAAAAACTCTTTTGATATTAAGGAAAAAAATTAATAGAAGCCACATAATAAATTTGTCTGAAAATATAAGCAATAGCAAGAGAAAGAATTGGCATAAAGCCAAAAATGCTATTATACAAAAGCGAAAAAATCAGATGCTTTAAAAATATAATAATTTTTTCGGCAAGTAATTTTAAAATAATTTAAGAAAAAAATTTTCTTGATTTTAAATAAAAATATTATATAATAAAACTATGAATCTAAAAACCAAAAGCTTTGAAATTACATTATATAATGCCTTAGAGCATTATTTTGCAAAAATTTTTTTAGAAAGTATATTCGAAATACCTTTTGTTAAAATGCTTTGTTTGATCTATGAGCAATTTCAAAAAATAATTTTTTTATAAAGAAATTAAAGAACATATTATAACAACCTCAGAAAATTTAGTTGTTAAAGAACAATTAAATTTCCTTCAAAAATACAAGGAGAGTTTTAGTTTAAATGATTTTGGTAATGTCATAATTTATATTGGCGATGTAAATAAATGCTTAAAATTATTGCCTGATAATATTGTAGATTGTGCTATAACAAGTCCTCCTTATTGGAAACAAAGGGATTACAAAGCCCCTGACCAGATTGGTCAAGAAAAATCCTACGAAGAATACATAAAAAATCTTGTAAAGGTTTTCAATGAGTTAAGAAGGGTTTTGAAGCCCACAGGAACTTTCTTTTTAAATGTTGGATATAAATATTTGGAAAAAGAATTATTACTAATTCCCGAAATTTTAGCAATAGAACTTCAAAAAAATGGATGGACGCTTTTAAATAAAATAATTTGGTATAAACCAAATGCTATGCCTTCTTCATTAAATAATAGATTTTCAAATGTTTATGAACCAATATTTTTACTTGTAAAAAAAGAAAGTAAATACAGATACTATTTTTCAATAGATAAACTTAGATTACTTACTAAAAATTTTCTTTATAATAAGAATCCACAAGAATTATTGGGCATTGAGGTTAAGAATTCTTTATTAAAAGATAAAAAACTTACTGGTTATGTAGCAAGCCTTTTTAAAAATTCTCAAGGAAGTATTTTTGTCAAAGTTAATTGGGAGGATGGTAAAAGTACCATTGAGGTTGTGCAAGATTTTGATAAAGAATCTCAAATACCAATTGATTTAATTTGTTCAGATTGTGGTGGAGTTATAAAAAATGAATTAGATATAGACAAACACTTGAGTTGTAATGGATTTCCAAAACCAATTTTACCGCCAGAGCCAAACCTAAATGAAATTAGGGAATTAGAGCCATCATTTTTATTTCCTTCCATATTTTCTCAACCGAGAAAAAATTCATACAATGGTAAATTTAGATTGAACCCTGATAATAGAGGAGCTTCTCCGGGAGCAAGAAAATCTCTCTTTGGAGAGTATTTAGCCCGACAACGGAAATTTAGAATTTTCCAGCCAATAATTGCTAAATATCTTAAATTTTGGAAAACTAAGAAAAATATTACTACAAAAAAAATTGACGAAATATTAGAATATAAGGATACAGCAAGTCATTGGTTTAGAAAAGACACGGGAAGTTGGGGAAGGGGTGGTTCCATCCCTTTGCCAGAGGATTGGTTTAAGCTAAAAAATATATTGGGATTTGACGAAATATATGATAGGTGGGTTACTGAAACCCATTTAATTCTCCAAACTGTAAAGGCACACCCCAAGGGCAAAAATCCTGGTGATGTATGGAACATAAAACTTCAGCCCCTTTCTGAGGCTCATTTTGCGACCTTTCCAGAAGAATTAGTAAAAAGATGTATTGAAGCAGGTTGTCCTGAGAATGGCATTGTATTAGATCCTTTTGCTGGTTCGGGAACAACAGCAAAAGTAGCCCAAGATTTAGGGAAAAGTGCTATATTGATTGAACTTATTCCTGAGTATTTAGAAATCATCAAAAAAAGATGCAAAAATATTAAGGAGATAATTTATGTTAAGTGATTTTGAACTTGAGAGGGAAGAAAGACAATATTTTGATTTAATTCTTCTACATTTGAAACAAGATCTAAATAGCTTAATCAATGGATTAAATTCGAGGATAAAAATTTTAAATGATTGGTATGATAATTTTATAAAAACAGCAAGAAGTGGGTATAAAGCATCTGATTTAGACACAGGAGCAGAGAGAATTTTTCATCACTTTTTTGCATCAATTTTAAAATTTCCTAATTCATCACCTTTGGGGTCAGATTTGATGTTTGAAGTTCCCGATGCTTTTATTCATATTGAAATTAAGACTGCTTTAATAGATAACCCTTCGGATTATAGAGGCAAAATCAATATTGCAATCAATCAAACATCTTATGGAGTAGAAGGGATATTTTTACCTAACCTTCCTCATTATTATAAAATTTCTGCAAAAATAAGAAAACCCTGTCTGAATTATATTATACAAATAGTTCATGAACATGCTAAGCCAGATATAAAGGCATTAAAATTAGTGTGCGTTCCTAATGGTCAGCTTTATCCTCATTATGGAAAAAATATTTTTAAAAGCAGTAAAGCTGGTTTTGCAAAAGCAAAAGATTTTCGTTTCAACTATTCCTCTGAACCATATTTTAAGCTGTTATCAAATAAATATAAAGAAAAAATTTTTAGAATAGAGCTTGTATATTTATCAAAAGATATGAAAAGAGAAGAAATAACAAATCTTTCAGATGTACCGGTTCATTTTCAATTTTAAAAATAAAATATTTAAAAAAATTTTGATTAAATTCTTTATAGAAAATTTAAAAATTCCAAAAACAACTCCAAAAAAGCCAAAGTTTTAATAAATCAAATAAACTTATCAGCCTAAAAAAGGCAGGTGAAAATGAGATAAAATAGAGCAGCAGTGTGGGGGTCGCCCTTGTGCGACCTGTCATTTATAAATAAATAAATTGTAGCCGCAGGTTCTTTAGCCTGCGTAATATATTATTTGTATAT
>JBBISU010000019.1:0-55308 GCA_037441225.1 Acidobacteriota bacterium | reverse complement strand
TATAATTCACACTTAGGAAGGTTTATAAATAAAGATATTTTATTTTATTCTCTTTGGCAAAATTTTTATATTTATTCATATAATCTACCTTTAACTTATTCAGATCCAATAGGTCTTTATGGCAAGCCAATTATTGGAATGATGTTATCTAATGGAGGGCCTTTAAATGATATTAATGAATGTCTTGAAGGTTTATGCGATGATTGTGGAGGTTGTTGGGATGGCACAGGATTTCCTTGTGATTGTTGTTCAGGACAGGATTGGCTGGAATGTTTAGCTGTTCAGGCATGTTATGAAGGTTTAGCATGGTTATGCATACCATCTGGACCTTTTTAATAAAATGAAAGGAGGCATATTATGAAGAATTTGTCATCAAATATCACAGTTATTTTATTATTTATCTTTCTATTTTTATTATTGAAAATTAGTATGAATTATATATTGCCAATTTATATTTTGATTTCAATATTTTTTGTGATTATTTTTCTTTATTTTTTGAGATGGAAAAAAATCATAAAAGCAGATTTTTTATTGAAAGTTAGGAAAACATATTTGATATTATTTTTAATAGTTTTGATATTTATAGTTATTTCTCCAATAATTATAAAGAAATGAAGGGAAAAGGGATTAATGAGAGCAGGATTTGTAATATAATTATTGGAAACCTTGCACGACTTGAAAAATACCGGGCTTAAGCAATCTCAACCCCTGCAGAAAAAAATTTTTATTGTATTTCCAGCATGTTGTAATTTACCACAAGGTTTGGCTTCTTTTTTCTTTTATTTCTGAATCTTTGGTGTTTTTTATTATAAGAAAAAAAGGAGGGTTCTATTAATAATTAAATTTTAATGACATTTTTGGTTTAAGAAAAAATTTAAGAACAAAGATTTTTTAAAAAATAACAATGGGATTTAAAAAAAAATTCAAAATCACAACTTTTAAAAGTTAAAGAAAGAAAGAAGGGATCAAACTTTATAAATTATTGAAGTTTTATGTTAAAATATTTCTTATGAAAAGGATATTTTTAATAGTTTTCTTTGCCTTTAATTTGTTTTCACAAGAAGGATTTTTTGGGAGTTATCCTTCAAATACAAGAGGAGGGGAAAGTGCTATTTTAAACCCTTCTTCAATGGTTGAATTTGAGGGCTTTCAATTTTTTTCAAGCTTAAATTTTTCTTACGAAAAATCAAGTTATAGAAATTTCAACTCAAAGGAAGAAAAGGGTTTTAAAGGAATAATTTCTGGTTCTTATAATATTACAGAAGATATAGCAATTGGAGCAGGTATTTTTCCCTTCCTTTTTCAAAATAGCAATTTTAAAGGAGATGTCCCTTTTAGGTTTAATTTAAGAAAGTTTGAATACAATGCAAAAGAGATTAGAGCATCCCTTGGGATAAGGACTTTAAATAATTTAAATGTTGGCTTTTCTTTAAGACAAATTGATTTGGATTTGGCTTTTTCCAAAAGTGAAATTTCACCTGAAATTGATGGAAGAAATTATGAAGTTTATGGCTCTTATAAGGGTTCAAAAAAAGGAATAACTTTTGAGCTTTCAAGTTTATATAAATTTAAAGATTACAAATTTGCTTTTATTTTCAGGCCTGATTTGAAAATTTCTTATGGGTTTAATGATTTTGAAGTAAATTTTGAACCAGAAGAAGATACTTCAGAAGAAGTATATAAAACATTGAAAACCTTTTATCCATCAGGAGGAGTGAAAACTGAAAGTTACATACCTCAAGAGATAATAATTTCAGGCACAAAACCAATAAAAGATTTTGAGCTTTCAGCTTCCTTGATTTATACAAAATACTCTTCCTGGAATAAAATAAGCTTTAATTATGAAAATGAAACAGTTGACCCTTCAACTGGCGAAGATGTTTTAAAAGATCAAGAAATTGATGCAAATTTTAAAGATTCTTTTAAATTAAAAGCACTTCTTTCTTATGAATTTCCAAATAAACTGAAAGGTTATTTTGAAATCCTTTTAAAAGAAAAAATTGTAAAAAATCCTTCTTTTGTTGGTTTTGAAATGGGGAATGGCGCTGAATTTACATTGGGAGCCACTTACCCTTTAAATTTTAAGCAGTTTGATGGAAATCTCTTGGGTTATTACACCTTTTCAATTTATGAAAAAAATGATGATTTTGATTATAAAAAGAATAACTTAGGAGTGGGATTATTCTTTTCTTTTTAATATTTTCAATAAAAAATTTATTAATCCTTACCCTTGACACAACAAGAGCAGACCATACAACTTTGACAAACCAAGATTTAAAGACAACGCCAAATTTGATGGAAATTTCAAAGGAAGGAATTGTTTTTGAAAATGTTTATTCACCTGTTCCATTAACACTCCCTGCACATATTTCACTTTTTACTGGTGTTGAGCCCTTTCAACATAAAATATTTTTAAATGGTCAGTTTTTTAAAGCAAATAAAAATTATCTTCCATTAATATTTAAGGAAAAAAATTATAATACTTATGGTTTTGTTTCTTCTTCAATTTTGGATAGGGTCTTTGGGATATCATCTGGTTTTGATTTTTATGAAGATAATATGAATAATGAAAGGAGATGTGAAGATACATTAAATTTATTTAAAGAAAAAAATAAGGAATTGAAAGAACCATTTTTTTTGTGGATCCATTTTTTTGATCCCCATAGCCCTTATATACCCCCCGAAAATTTCAGGAAAAATTTTGAAAATCCTTATGATGGAGAAATTGCTTACACTGATTTTTGTGTTAGTGAATTATTTAAAACTTTGCCAGAAAATACAATAACTTTGATAATAGGTGACCATGGGGAATTGTTAGGTGAGCATGGTGAATTAGAACATGGTGTTCTTTTGTATGAAGGGGCAATAAAAGTCCCTTGCCTTTTAATAAATCCTGAAATAAAAAAGGCAAAATTTTCAAAAAGGATTTCTTTTGAAGAGATTTATAAAATAATTTATAGTTATTTTTTTGAAGAAAGAAGTTTAAAAGAAATTTTAAGCAAATTGGAAGAAAAACCAGTAATTTCTTCTTCAATTTATGGGAGAGAGGTCTTTGGTTTTCAAGATGCAAAGGCAGTGATTTTTAAAGATTATAAACTAATTTTATATGGAGATAAAAATTTTAAACTCTTTGATTTGAAAAAAGATCCAAAAGAAGAAAAAGATGTATCTAAGGAAAAGAGAGATAAGGTAAAAGAGATGTTAAAAGTTTTAAAAGAAAAGGTTTTCCCTGATAATTTGGATGAGTTCCCAAAAGAAAGTGAAAAAATTTTGAAATCCCTTGGTTATTTGATGCCAAAAAAAGGAGAAAATTTAAAAGACCCTGAAAAAGGTGTTTTAGCAGAAAAAAAATTAAAAGAAGCTTATGAGGAACTTGAATTTAAAGATTACAAAAAAGCAGTTGAAATTTTAAATTCTATTTTAAAAGAGTTTCCTCAGCATGGAGAAGTTTTATCTGCCTTAGGTAAATTGTATTTGTCAATTGGTGAAAATAAGAAAGGGCTTGAAACCTTTAAGAAGCTTTATTATTTGCGATCCAGTGATGTTGTAACAAAATTAAGATATGCACAAGCATTGATTGCAAATAATTTATTTAATGAAGCAGAAGAAATATTAAAATTTTGTATTGAAAAAAATCCAAGGTTAAGGGAAGCATATGGGGAACTTTCAAAAATTTATTCTAAAAAAGGAAAAAAAGAGGAAATTATAAATTTACAAAAAAGAGCAGAAGAAAACCAAATAGAGGATCCCTTTTTATTTTTTGAAGTGGCAAAAATAAGAGAAGAAGAAAAAAAGTATGATGAAAGTTTTTTTCTTTATCATAAATGCTACAAGATGGATCCAATAAACCCTGAATTCCTTTTATCACTTGGAAGGGTTTCAATAAAAAAAGAAAATTTAAAGGTAGCAGCAAATTATTATAAGCAAGTTCTTAAAGTTTATCCAAATAACACAGAAGCAAATTACAATTTGGGTCTTATTTTATATATATTAGAAGGGAAAAAAGATGAAAGTTTAATTTATTTATATAGAGCATATAATTTTTGTCAAAAAAGTAATATATGTAATAAAATAAAGGAAAAAATAGATAAAATTGAAAGAGGAGAAAAAATAAATCTGGAGGAGCTTTATGGCAGAATGCAATAAAGAAAAAAACTTAAAAATTTGCACTTGTACTTATGAGCCCTGTCCAAGGAAGGGTTTGTGTTGTGAATGTGTCCTTTATCATAGAAGAAATGGAGAAATCCCTGGCTGTTTTTTTTCACCAAAGGATGAAAGAACATATAATAGATCTATAGAATTTTTTATAAAGTGCAAGAAATAATATTTTTTCTTCCAGGGCAGGGGGCAGAAGAGATTGGGTTTGGAAAAGTACTCCTTAATAAATTGCCCTTTTCTCTTGAAATCTTAAATATTACTGAAAAAATCTGGGGGTTTGATCTAAAAGAAATAATTATAAATAGTTCTGAAGAAATTTATGATATCAAATACTCCCAGCCAATAATTTGCTGGTATGCTTATTCTTTAGGCCTTGCATTAAAAGAAAAATATAAGATAAAAATTTTAGTTCCTTACAGTTTAGGTGTTTTCCCTTCAATTGCTTTGGCAGAAATCCTTCCTTTTGAAGATGTAATAAAAATATTAAAATTTAATTATGATATAGCAAATAAATTAAACTTAAAAGGTAAACTGCTTTATGTCTCTGGTTATCCCTTAGAAGAAGCAAAAATAAATTTAAAAAACATTTATTTTTCTTCTATAAACCATCCAATGTCTTATACAATAGGAGGGAAAGAAGAAGATATTGAAGAAGTTTACAATTTTTTAAAAGATAAAGCTTTTTCTTTAAAAATGTTACCTTCTCCCTGGCCTATCCATACACCAATTTTAAGAGAAGTTTCAAAAGAATTAGAAAAGAATGAAGATTTATGGAAAAATTTGAAAAATCCAGAAATTCCAATTTTAAGCCCAATTGATATTTCTTTAATTGAAGATAAAGAAAAAGGAAAATCATTGCTTTCTTCAATTATAAGCAGTCCAATGCTCTTTAATTCAATTTGTAAATATTTGGAAAAAGAAAAATTAAAATTTATTGAGGCATCGGAAAGTGGTTTTTTCCAAAAGATTTTTAAACTTCATAACAGGGAGATTAAGCTTTTAAAAGGTATTTATGAAATTTAAATTTTTAATAGTTCTTTTTATAGCAAATATATCTTTATCCCAATATTATGAAACATATAATATAATTACAAGGGATGGGGTACCTCTTTCAACTGATATTTATTTCCCTTATTCTTTTGATGACCCTTTGCCTGTGGTATTGATCAGGACTCCTTATGGAAAAGAAAATTTGCGTTCAGTTGGTTTTTATTTTTCTTCTAAGAAATACATAGTGGCAATTCAAGATACAAGGGGACATAATAAATCAGGGGGAGACCCTTCTGCTTTTTTAAAGGAAGCAGAAGATGGCTTTGATACTATAAAGTTTCTTGAAGAACAAAGCTGGTGCAATAAAAATATTGGTGCCTTTGGTGCTTCTGCCTTAGGAATTAACAATTATCTAATGGCTTCTACAAATCCTTCTTCTTTAAAAACAATAGTATCTTTAGTTGCAACGCCAGATCTTTATGAATATGCTGTATATCCTGGGGGAGTTTTTAGAGAATATGATATTTTAAAGTGGATGAGAGAAAACGATGAAGAAAAAAATATTCCCCTTTTATTGGAAAATCCAAAAAAAAATTATTTGTGGGATTCTTTGTCTCTTGATGGAAAGTACGATAATTTAAATATTTCAACTTTAAATATTGGTGGATGGTATGACTTGTTTAAGGATGGAACAATTGAAGCATATAAAGGTTTTAAAAAAGTTTCAAAAGACAAAGATGATCAAGTTTTAATAATTGGTCCCTGGACACACAGCGGTTACCTTACTACAAAACAAGGGGAATTAAATTATCCTTCAAATTCAATTCTAAATTTAGATAATATAATTGAAAATTGGTTTGACTATTACTTGAAAGGAAAAGGTGAAAAACCTTTTAAAGATAAAAGTTTCTTTGGTTACATAATGGGGGATGTCAATGTCTCATCAAATGATTACAATATATGGTTTAATTTAAAAGAGTATAATCAAATAAATTATCCTTTAAAAAGGTTTTATCTTTCAAAAGAAAAAAGCTTAACAAAAGAGAAGCCAGAGGATGAAAATTTCTTAGAAGTTAGGTTTGATCCAGAGAATCCTTCTCCTACAATTGGAGGTGCAAATTTATTTTTAAAAAATGGTCCCTTTGATCAAAGAGAAATTTTAAATAGAGACGATATAATTTATTTTCAAACAAACATCCTTGAAGAACCATTAAAAATTTTAGGAAATGTTTATGCAGAAATTTTTTTCTCTTCTGACAAAAAGGATTTAGACCTTTGTATAAGATTAGTTGATATTTATCCCGATGGAAGATGGATTTTAATATCTGATGGATGTCAAAGAGCAAGGTTTAAAGAAAATTTTGAGGAAGAAAAACTTTTAGAAGAAGGAAAAGTTTATAAAATAAAAGTTAATATAGGAAATACTTTTTATTATTTCAAAGAAAGCCATAAAATTGGTGCAATTTTAAGTGGTTCAAATTATCCAAGGTTTGAAATAAATCCACAAAGTGGGGAAGAAATTCATAAGGAAACAAAAAAAGAAGTTGCTAATGTTAAAATTTATTTTACAAAAAAATATGCTTCAAGGTTAGTCTTTCCAACTTTTAACAGTTTAGGCCATAAAAAGCCCTTTTAAACCTTTAATAAAATTCATTTAGCTATATTATTCTTTCAATTTTAATACCTTTTTTTAATTGATGAAACAAAACCTTTGCTAAATTTATCATTTTATCTTAAATTACAATTTAAATCAAAGATTTTAAAATTGTAAAAAATTGCTTGACAAATAAAATAAATCTGATATAATATTTAGAAATTTAGCTCAAGGAGGTATTATGAAAAAATTAATTCTTTTTTTCCTTGTTTTTTTATCCTCATCTCTGGTAGTGCTTTCTGCAGCGCGAAGTTTTTCACTTGTGGCTAATAACCCTACCTGTGGAAACCAAATAAATGTTGAAGTATGGGTTGATAATCCTGATGATTTGGTAGCAGTTCAATGGAGTAATGATGGCGCAGGTGGAGGTCTTTATTTTGATAGTACTATTTTTTCATATTCAGGTTACACTATGGGACCAATACTTACAACTAATGGTTGGACGGAAAGTGTTGGAGTTTTTCCAAACTGGATAAATTTTGCTGCTGCAGGTCTTCCAATTCCTTCTGGTTCTGGTTCGCAACTTTTGGCATCTTTTACTTTTGATACTCTAACAGATGTTTGTGATGGAACTCCAATTTCTTTTCAACTGCGAAATGTTTTATGGTCTTCAACAACAGAAAGTGATCAACCAGGAAATGATTCTGATTTAAACTTAACAGTTTCCTGTCCTTCAAATCCACAAATTTCATTTCCTTCAAATCCTAATCCTGCAGATGGGGCAATAAACCAACCAACAACTTTGACTTTAAACTGGGATGATTCAACTGGTGCAAATACTTATGATTTATATTTTGGAACAACAAACCCACCCCCTTATTATGGAACAACTTCTGTAAGTCAGTATGATGTTACAGGGCTTTCAGGAAATACACAGTATTTCTGGTATGTGGTAGCAGATAACACTTTAAATACGTGCCCTCCTGCCACAGGACCTGTTTGGTCTTTTACAACCACTACTTCTGCTTGTTCTGTTGTTGCTTATGGATTTGATTTGGATAATTCAAACCTTGTCTGGTTTGACCTTTCAAATCCAGGGACATTTAATGTAGTTGGAAGTTTTGGTTCAGATTACCCTTTCGGAGCAGATTTTATAGGTGGGGATTACAGCAGAATATATGCAATAGATGACAATACAAATCAATTTGTTGCTTACAGCACAACAGATGCTTCTAAAACAGTTTTAGGAAGTTCAACTCCAAACCCTGCAGCACCTTATTTTACAGGTCTTGCAGAACATGCAAATGGAACTGTCTATGCAATTTCAACTGACTGTGGAAGTAATACTTATCTTTATACATTAAATCCAGCAAATGGAGCAACAACAGAAGTTGGGCAAGTGTCAGGTGTTAGTTGTGCTATAAATTTGGCAGCAGATTCTTCAGGAAATTTATATACACTTGACATAGGAAATGATAATTTATATAAAATTGATGCAGCAACAGCAGTTCCAACTCTTTTAGGTCCTGTTGGTTTTAATGCAAATTATGCACAAGGAATGGATTTTGATGTAGACAATCAAATTATGTATATGGCTGCTTATAATCTTACATTGAGCAGAGGTGAACTCAGGACTGTAAACCTTACAAATGGCTCAACAACACTTGTTGGTGCTTTTCAAGGGGATGCAGAAGTTGATGGCATATCAATTGTTTCTTGTGTAGGACCACCACCCCCTGGGGCATTTAATAACATTGCACCACCTGATGGCTCTATTGACCAGCCAACAAATGGTCTTTTAATTGACTGGGAAGATGCGCCTTATGCAATTTACTATGATTTATATTTTGGAACAACCCCCTCCCCGCCCTTATTTCAAAGCAATTTAACTTCTTCGCAATACACTGCAAATGGACTAGCAAATGGAACTACCTATTATTGGTATGTTATTGCAAAAAATAGTTCAGGTACTATGACTGGCGCAGAATGGTCTTTTACAACAGCTGCTGTTTCAATACCAAATCTTGAATATGATAGTTCAATATACACAGATGATTGCTTGACAGGTGGTATTGGAGATGGGGATAGTGTAATTGACCCAGGTGAAGATATAACTATTTTTGTTACTTTGAGAAACAGTGGAACAGATGGAGCAACTGGTGTTTCTGCAATCCTATCAAGCACAACTCCAGGTGTGACTGTTTTAAATAATTCTTCAAATTATCCAGATATTCCTGCTTCTGGAACTGGAACTTCTATAACTGGTTATCTTATACATTTAGATTCCACAATGCCCTGTGGTACAACAATTGATTTAAATTTAAGTATTTCTTCAAATGAAGGTGGCTGGGCAGATATGTTCCAATTGTCTGTTGGTTCAACCCTTACAAGAATATTTTATGAGAATTTTGATGGCATTGCTCCACCAGCGCTTCCTGCAAACTGGTCCTCTGTTGTGGTAAACAATCCAGGTGGGACAACACCTGCCTGGGCAACAAATGCAGGAACGCATCATCCTTCAGGTACAGCTTCCCATTCTGCTCCAAATCTTGTATGGTTTAATTCCTGGCATGTAATATCTGGAAAGAGTGCACGCCTCCAATACAATGTTCCTTTTGATTTTTCTACTTATGGTTCTATAAATATTTATTTTTGGATGTACCATGACATTGAATATAATACTTCAAATGATTATGTTCAGGTTCAAGTTTCAACAGATGGAGGAACAAGTTGGGCAGATGTAGGAGCACCAATTTCAAGGTATGATGGAACGGTACAATGGACAGAGCATAGCGTTGATCTATCTGCTTATGCAGGGCAGGCAAATGTTATGATTGGAATACTTGGAGTAAGTGCTTATGGAAATGACTGCCACATTGATGATATATCAATTTTTGCAGTTACATCCTCCCCAGTATGCAATATTTGTACACCTGGTACACCAAACCTTTCAATCCAGTCAACTTCTTTTGTAGATGATTGTCTTTCAGGTGGTCCAGGTGATGGAGATTCAAATGCAGACCCTGGTGAATACTTAGATATCAGTCCAATTATACAAAATACAGGTACTGCACATTCAACAGGTATAAATGCATCTTTAAGCACAACAAATCCTCTTGTTACGATAATTGTTTCAAATGCAAGTTATGGTGATATTCCTGTTGGCTCTTTTGCACCACCTGCAACTCCTTTTGAGGTTTACTTAAGTGAAACAATTCCCTGTGGGACAACAATTGATTTTACTTTAAACATAACTTCAAATGAAGGAAGCTGGGTTGATACATTTCAAATAAATGTAGGTGGTTCTGGTCCTGTTATATACCTTCTTTCTGAAGAATTTGAAAGTTGGCCACCTCTTGGTTGGACAATTGTAGATGAACAACCTGGTTGGTCTTGTGATGTATGGCGGTCAACTGCATACTGGGGTGCTACAAATGATACAGGTGGTGCAGGTGAAGCAGCAGATGCAGATTCAGATGCCTGTGGTGGTGGAATGGATACTTCTATGATAACTCCACTAATTAATCTTTCTGGCTATGCAAGTGCAATACTTGATTATGACTGCAATTTCCAGGACTATTTAGGAAATGGAGATGCTTGGACAGATATTTCAATAGATGGTGGTGCAACTTGGACAAATTTAAGGTATGAAACAATAGATGATCCTTCAACAGGGCACCATGTTACAATTGATTTAACACCTTACATTGGGCAAACAATTCAAATAAAATTTCATTTTTTCACACCTGCTTGGGATTGGTACTGGCGTATAGACAATGTTTATATTTCCGTAACAACTCCTGTATGTAATGTTTGTTCCTGTCCATTGCCAGATCCCTTTAATTTAATTACACCTCCAGATCTTTCAACAAATGTTCCTTTAACAAATGTCTTATTTGACTGGGATGATTCAGCTGGCGCTACATCTTATAATTTCTATTTAGGCCAAACAATTCCCCCACCTCTTTATCAAGTCGGACTTGCCACAAGTCAAATAACAGTACCATCCCTTTCACAGAATACTACTTATTATTGGTATGTGGATGCAGTAAATATTTGTGGAACAACCTCATCGGCAGTTTGGTCTTTTACAACGGTTTGCCCAGTACCAGGTGCTTTTAATCTAATTTCTCCTCCAAATGGAACAACTGGTATACCTACAGCAAATGTTTTACTTGATTGGCAGGATTCATCAGGTGCTACATCTTATAATTTATATTTTGGTACAAACCCAACACCTCTTCTTTATCAATCAAATATATTATCAAGCCAGTTTACAATTCCATCCCTTTCTCAAAGTACAACTTATTACTGGAGGGTAGAAGCAGTTAATGCTTGTGGAACTACTTCCTCTTCAACATGGTCTTTTACAACAGAGACAGGTTGCATTCCACCAGATCCTCCACAACTCATATCTCCTCCAAATGGCTCAACTGATTTAATTCCACCAATTGAGTTGGTCTGGTCTGGTTCTGGTGCAGATTATTATGAGGTTTATTTAGGCAAAATGGTTGGTTATTTAGACCTTATAGGAACAACAACTGGAACATCTTTTGTTGTTTCAAACTTAGAAGAAGGTACAACTTATTACTGGGTTATAAATGCAGTAAATAGTTGTGGAAATGCTTCCAGTGAAGCTTGGCATTTTACAACAGCAGGTGCTCCACCTGTTGAGGAATATAATACAATAATTCCAGCTGTTGCAAGTGCAGAGGGTGCCAGGTCTTCACTCTGGAAAACAGATGTTCAAATCTTTAATCCAACAGAAAAAACAATAAGTTATACAATGTACTTTATACCACCTGATACAGATGGAACTCAAACACCATATCAGTTCAAAGGAACAATTGAACCAAAGAAACTTGCAATTTTCAATGACATAGTAAAAAATACCTTTGGCTTAAGCCATATAGTAGGTGGAATACAAATTGTATCCAATGGGAACTCAATTTCTACTGCAAGGACTTATAATAGGACTGAATTAGGAACTTATGGGCAGTTTGTAAAGGGCTATGATGTAAGCAGTGCTATTGGAAAAGATAGTAGTTATTTTGTAAGGCAGAATGAAGTAGGTCATATATTCCACTTAATAAATTCTATTTCTTTTAGGACAAATGTTGGATTTATGGAAGTGAAGGGAGAACCTGTGGAAGCTTTAATTAATATTTATGATAATGAAAATAATCTCTTAGGAAGCGGTAGTTATAATTTACAACCAAAAGGATTTTTACAAGTAAATGATATCTTTAATAATTTAGGTATCTCTGGTTTTAAATCATCTGCAAGGGCTGAAATTAAAATTAATGGAGATGGTGCCTTGTTTGCTTATGCTTCTGTTGTGGATAATTACTCAAATGATGCAATCTTTGTTCCTCTTTTAAAAGAAGAAGGGAATTTGCAAAACCAATCAATTGCCGTTGCAGCTAATAAGGAAGGAGATAGAGGAACTTTCTGGAAGAGTGATTTAAGGATATTTAATCCAAAGGAAGAGGCACAAGATGTAACCATTAATTTTGTTGAAAAAGGAAACCTTTATACTAAGACAGTTGAAGTAGAAGGGAAAAATATAATTTATACAAATGATTTAATCGAACAATTTTTTGGATTAACTGATAATGTAGGGGAAGTCCAGATTATTGCCCCAGAAGGAGTCCTTGCTACATCAAGAATTTATACATCAATGGAAGAAAATATGACCTATGGACAATTTGTACCATCTACACTTATCCAGGGAGCAATAGGAATTAATCAAGAACAATACATATTGCACCTTGCATCAAATGAATCTTTCAGAACAAACATTGGCATTTCTGAAATCACTGGTAGCCCTGCAACAGTTGAAATAAAATTATATTCTTCTGATGGAAATGAACTTGCAAGTGGTATGTTTAATTTATCTGGAAATGAGTTTAAGCAGATAAATAGGATTTTTGAAATCTTCAATATTGGCAATGTAAATAATGGATATGCAAAGGTGAAGGTGCTTTCTGGAAATGGATCTGTCCTTGTTTATGGTTCTGTTGTTGATAATTACACAGGTGATGCAATTTATGTAATTGGTCAATAATTGGAAATCCCAAAAGATATAAAAGGGGTGGCTTTAAAAGCCACCCCTTTTTTTATAATAAAATTAAAAATATCACAATTGAAGTTGAAAGTATAAATAGAGAAATAAAAATATAAGGAATAAATTTTTTGCCAAAGTCAAAACTTAAAAAATGTTCTCCTTCTGGTATCAAGACAGAAGACATACAACCATTTGCCTTGTAAATTTTCACCTTTTCACCATCTAAAATTGCTTCAGCCCAAAAAGGATTATACTTGAAAGGCAAAACCAAAACAGAATTTGTTTTAGTTGAAATTTTAAAATCTCCTCCATATAATGATAAATTTTGAATAGATACCTTCCCTATTTTTGACTTGCCTTTGGTATTTTTAATAAAACCATCTATTTCTTTGAAATCCTCTTTTGAAAAATAAGAAAAATAATGGAAATTTTCTTCCCTTACTGGAAAACCTTCCTTTACATCAAAAGTTAAAATAACTGGTTCATCAACATTTCTATTTTCAAAAATTTTTAAATCCTTGTTTTCATAAACTTTTATATAAGGGCTATAGAAAATATTTAAGCAAAAATTTTCACCCTTCAACCCTATTTTTCCAGATTCTTCTGTTACTATTTCAAAAATAGCCCTTGCAAAATTGTATTCCCAGGGTTTTTCAATTAAAACATAAAATATACCATCTTTTTCTTTTAAATAATATTTTTCTAAAATTCTTTGCGAAAATTCTTCATAGATATTTAAGTGAACCTTTGATTTTATATCTTTTAAATAAAATTCAATTAAGTATGGTACTCCTTCAAATTGAATTTTTCTTTTAATACCACTTCGTGGGATCTCCATAAATTTTTCTGGTATTTCAATATATTTCTTTTCTTCAATTTTTGGATTTATTGTATTTATAAAAGGTGGTTCTGTTATATATTTTACAAAAAGGAAAGAAAAAACAGGGCTATTTATGGCATTAAAATCCCAGAGGAGCAAAAAGGTTCCCATTTTTTTTGAAACATTTGGATCTGCTAAAGATAAAAATTCCCTGTACCAGTTTTCAGATGAAAAATGTGATCTTATATCAGGAATTCTTGTATATTCAGAAGAGTTGGGCCAGAGGGAATCGTAAAAACCACAAACTCTGTAAGGCGTATCTTTTATTTTTTCTTTAAGAAAAGAGAGAGATGGTGTAATCTCAGGCTTTATTTTTTCAAATTTTTGATAGGATAAAAATTTAGAAGCAAAAAATGCCAATTCAATTGAAGAAATTATGCAAATTAAGGGTAAAATTCTTTTAAATTTTAAAGATTTAATAAGCCATTCAAGACCAAAAGAAGATACAATTGATAAGGAAAAGCCAAATAAAATTGTTATCCTTGAAAATTGAGAATAGGAAAGGTAAGGAAGTTTTAAAGTTAGTTTTCTTAAAGGTGAATTAAAATAAAAGATTAAAATAAAAAAAATTATAGAGAGGATAAAAAATCTTTTTTCTGGATATTTTATTGATAAAAAGCCAAAAGGAAGGAAAAATAAACCAAAAATTCCAAAATAAAAGCAAAGAGAATAAAAACCTTCTTTTGCTTTTAAAGAAAAGTCCTGTGGAGTTCCAAATTTATATGGAGAGAAAAATAAAATTAAACTTTTTAATTGAAAAGGTTCTTCTAATTCTCCTAATTTTTCTCTTGCCTCAAGGCGTTTTGATTCCTTTAAATCATAATATGTTATATATAAAAAAGGAGACAAAGTTATAAAAGCAAAAATAAATGGAAATATTAAAACTTTAAATTTAAAAAAAATATTTTTAATTTCTGAAAAGATTAAATAGGAAAGAAAAAAATAAAAAAATATTAAGACATAGGGTGGATAACCACCAGTTAAAGAAAAAAGAAATAAGAGGTATAAAACAAAGAATCTTAATCCTTTATTTTTGATTCTTAAAGAATAAAAAAACCAGGGAAAAAGAGATGAAATATTTGTTTGGGGCCATAAAAGCCATACTAAATTTTGGCCAAAGAAAGAATAAGAAATTCCACCAAAAGCACAGCTCCAGGGATTTAAATTAAAGGTTTTTAAAAACAAATACATTCCAGTATAAGAAATAAGTATTTTAAGGAAGACCATTATACTGAAGAAAAATTCTATTGGAAAAATTATAGGAATCAAAACAAAAGGGTTTAAAATTCCTGAAAATAAATCCAAAGCACCTGGAAAGCCAGAGGCAATGTAAGGGTTGAAAAATAAACTTTTTGATTCTTTTTTAAAAAGAAATGCTTTTGTCCAATAGGATGTTGCAGGATCATTTAATGTGGGGTTTAAGGAAGCATATTCAAAAGAGCCATATCTCCAGGGGTCATAATGGAAGAAAATATCATTTGGAGATATAAGGAAACCAAAAACTATTGGATAATAAATCACAACAGCTGAAAAAAGAATTGGAAAAATAAAGGGAAGATTTTCTTTTAATTTCATTTAGATATTTTAACAAAATTTAATATTAATTTTAATTTTTCATTAATTGAAAGATTTGAAGGCAAAATCAGATCAGAATATGTTTTATATTTTTCTACATATTTTTTATTTCCTTCAAAAACAAATTTTTCCATTTGTTTTTTTACAAATTCAGGGCTTGAGCCCCTTAAAGCTTGGTCTCTTTTTATCCTCCTTTTTAAAATATCTTCTTCTGTTGCTTCAAGATAAACTTTATAATTCAAAATTTCTCTTAATTTTTTAAAGCAAAAAAGAAAAATCCCTTCAATTATAATCAATTTTGGCTCTTTTTTTATTTTTTTATAAGAAATTCTTTTATGGGTTTTGAAATCATACACAGGTTCGAAAAAAGTTTTTTCCATGATTAAAAGTTTTAAATTTTTAAAAAGAAGAGGAAAATCAATGGCTTTTGGTGAATCAAAATTGTAATCTTCAGGATTTAAACCTTCTGATAAACTTTTATAATACATATCTATAGAAAAAAGATAAGGTTTTTTTTCTTTAAAAATTTTTAATAATTTTTTTGAAATTATTGTCTTGCCTGAGCAAGTGGGTCCACAAATTCCTAAAAGATAAGGTTTATGCTCTATAAAGCAATGCTCCCCAGTGAAGGCCACTTCCAAGGGCAACAAAACAAATTAAATCTCCTTCTTTTATTTTTCCTTCCTTTTTTGCTTCATAATAAACCAAAGGAATTGTCGCAGCAGTTGTATTTCCATATTTTTGTATATTGTTGAAAATCTTTTTATCTGGCAGCCCTAATTTTATTTGAACTGCTTCATTTATTCTTAAATTTGCTTGATGCATTATTAAAAGATTTAAATCATCTATTGAATAACCATTTTTTTCCAAAATTTCCATTACTACATTTGGCATCAATGTAACTGCTAATTTAAAGACCTCTCTTCCTTCTAAGACGGGAATTATATCTTCATTATTATAATCTTTTGGACTAAAGAAGGGTCTTCTAAGGCTTCCACCTGCTTTTATAATCAATTTTTCGGCTAAATTTCCATCTGTATAAATTATTGAATCAATTATTCCACCTTTTTCGTTTTTTTCAAGTAAAAAGCATCCTGCGCTATCTCCAAATAAAACCATTCTATCCCTGTATTTTGAATTTAATTCAAAATTTTCCTTGCTAATTTCTTCAAAGGTTTTTTCAAGGATTGGTTTTAATGGTTCAAAAGGGAAAAGACAGGTATGGATTTCTGCACCAATCAAAAGTATCTTTTTATAATTTTCAGAAAATAATAAAGAATTTGCCAGCTGCATTCCAAATAAAAAACCAGCACATTTTCCCCTTATATCAAGGCAGGGGACAGATTTTAATTTAAGTTTTCTTTGAAAGAAGGGGGAAGAGCCAGGGAAATAACAATCAGGTGTCATTGTTGCAAAAATAATATAGTCAATTGTTGAAGGAGCTATTTTGCTTTCTTCAATTAAGTTTAATGCTGCTTTGTAAGCTAAATCGATTGTGGATTCCTCAGGGCTTGCAAAATGTCTTTTTATGATTCCAGTTCTTTCTCTTATCCATTCATCAGAGGTGTCCATATATTTAGAAAGGCTGTTATTATCTATAGTATTTTCAGGGACATAAATGCCACAAGCAGAGATTTTGGCTCCCATATTATTCTACTTTTATTTTTAATTTTATATTTAATTCTAAGTTTTCAATATTTTCAATCTCTTCTTTTGATAAAGAAATTGTAATATAGATGTCCTTTTGCCTAATTTCTTTTGGAATATTCAATTGTTTTTCAATTTTTTCAAAGGATAAAGGAATTGGTTCTTCAACAGAATTTCTTTCAATTATTAACTCACTTTCTTCAGTTTTAATTTGTTGGCTAACTTCCTTTCTTTCAATTAAATCTTTTCCAATTATCAATTCTTTTTCTTCAATTGGCTTTTCAAATAAAACTTTTTCTTCTTCAAGGGGCTTTTCTAAAGGTAACTTTTCTTCTTTTTTTTCAAAAATATCCTGGAAAGGTTCTTTTTCTTCAAAAGAAATTTCTTCTTGTTTTATTTCCTTAAATTCATATTCTTCTCCTTCAAAAGAAAAGGTCTCTTTTTCTTCTTCCTTTTCCCATAGTGAATTTAATGTTTCATCTTCTATACCCATAATAGAACCTCCTACTGTTATTGTTGCTTTTTTTTGAACCTCTTGGGGGATTAAAATAATTTCTTCTGACAAAATTGCATCCTGTGGCGAAATATTATATTTCTTTAATAAATCTTGAAGAACTATTTTTGTCATCTCTTTCAATGTTGCTTCTACATTATAGCCAGTTGTTGCAATTGATTCAAAGTAAGGAACTTTATATTCGTTTAATTTAGTATCCAAATATTCAACAGGTAAAATATTTGCAAGATCTCTTTTATTGTATTGAATTATGTGGGGAAAATTTTTCAAAATTATCCCATGGGCTAATAAATTTTCTTTCAAATTATTCCAGGATTCAATATTTGCATCCTCCATAAATTCTTGTGAATCAGCAACAAAAATAACTCCATCTGCCCCTTTTAAGACAAGTTGCCTTGTAGAATTATAATAGACCTGCCCTGGCACTGTGTATAATTGGAGGCGCACATTCATACCTTTAATTGTTCCAAGTTCCAAAGGTAAAAAATCAAAAAATAATGTCCTATCTTGATTTGTTGCAAGAGAGATCATCTTAGATTTTGAATTTGATGGGAGGGAATCGTATATGAATTTTAAATTTGTAGTTTTCCCACAAAGTCCGGGACCATAATAGACAATTTTTGCTGTTACTTCTCTGGTTGCATAGTTAAATAAAACCATCTAATTTATTTTAACATAAAAATATATTAATTACTAAAAATTTCAGAGATTTTTAAACCCAGTTCCCTTGTATCTGGAAATGGCTGAAAAGAGTGAGTTATAAACTTTAAAAGTACTTCCTTTTCCTTTAAATCTTCTGGAATTGAAAAATTGTAGTAGTTCCAGCCAGCTTTTGCAAACCCTTCAAAAATTATTTTTTCTCCAAAATAAATCCTAAAAGGAACTTCCTTTTCTGGATTCCCACCTTTATCTATCAATAAATATAATTCATTTTTTAATTTTAAATAAAAAAAGCATTCCCTTTTTGTCCATTTAAAGTATTTTTCACCATCAAATTCTAAATCCCAAAAATTTGAAATTTTACCAAAATCATTTTCACCAATTCTTATATACTCATAATTCCTCAAAGTTTCTATATTGATTTCATAAAGAAAAAATTTTGGATATAAATATATAGGTTCTTCTGGCATTTTGTTTCTTTCCATTTGAATATGCTTTATTTTTCCATCTATTTCAAAGATCTTTGGAAAATTATATTTTAAGGAAGAAAAGAGATAAATTTTTTCTTTATCTTTTAAAAATTTTTGGAAATTATTAAGGATTTTTTCATCTTCCAAATTCAAAGGATAAATCTTTTTGCTTCCAACTAAATTTAATTGAGAAGATAGATAAAAAGTATCGGCAGTGCAGAGTGTGTTTTCTAAGAAATCCTTTTCCTTTGCTTTAAAATATAAACCCAAAAAACCTTTCCCTTCTTTTGATAAAATCAAATTTTTTCCCTTATATAAAGGAAATAATAGGCATAAAATTAAAATCAAAATTGAAAAAATATTCTTTATTCTTAAATCTTTTAAAAAGAAAGAAAAATAAAAGGAAGATAGGGGTAAAAATAAAGGAATATATCTTCTAAAAGAAAAGGGGTGTAAAGGATTGTCTCCTGTTCCAAAGATTATTAAAATTAAAAACAAATAATAATTTATATTAAAAAATAGATTTTTCTTTTTAAAGAATGAAAAAAATGCACCAAGGAAAGATAAGTTTAATGCAATTATTCCAAAATACCAGGAGAATTCAAGCAAGTTATTTTCTTCAAAAATTTCAATTTTATTTGGCCTGATAAAAGTTGCCCAAATTGAAATTGCCAAAAGGAAAAAAGGAAAAATTTTTAAAAGCTTTTTTGAAAAAGAAAAATTTTTTAAAATCAAAGATAAGGTTGAAAATAAAATAATTAGTAATATATATTTAATTCTTACAATTGGCAGGAGATGATTTAAAAAATAGGGATAATTATAAAGAAAGATTGAAATTAAAGGTATTACTGATGAAAATAAAAAATAGATTAAAAATTTATGGATTTTTTTTCTTTCTTCATAAAAGGAATAAAACAAAAAAATTCCAGCAAGCAAAAAGTAAGATAAAAATTTTGTTGTAAGGGCAAGGGAAAGGGAAAGGGAAGATAAAATAAAGAAAAAATCTTTATTTGTTTTTAATGCAAAAAAGAAAAATAAGAAGAAACTCAAAGTTAAAAAAGATAAAAAAATTTCTGCTGTTGGGTATTTTATAAAATAAATTAAACCAGGATTTAAAGAAAATAAAATTGCTGAAATTTTTGAGTAAAATTCTAACAGAAATAAATTTAATAGTTTATAAAAAACAAAAAGAGATAAGAAGAAAAACCAAAAATTACAAAAAAGAAAGCCCTTTAAATTAAAAATTTTATAAAAAATTGATAGATGGATTGAGTAAAGGGGGAAAAACTGGGGGACAAATTTGTTTTTTAAGAAAATAATACCCGGGTATGTCTCTTTCCAATTATATTGATAATTTGTATCTTTAATTGAAATTTCTTCAAATTCTTTTGGAAGATGTTCATCAAAATTTAAATAATATCTTCCTCTTTCAAGTAAATTTATGGCTGATGAAGTATAAACACCTGCATCTGATGCACCTTCAAAGGGCTCGCCTTGAATTAAAAAGAATGGCAAAACAATGATAGAAATTAAAATTGGGAATAAGATATTTTTAAAGGAAATTTTAAAAAATTTATTTTTAAATATACCATAAATTGATAAAATTAAATCAAGAAAGAAGATAAGCCAAAATTCAAAGAGATTAAAGAATAATAAAAGCAATGAAAGAATTGATGTAATAAGGGGGCTTATAATTAAAAGGTAAAAGATTAAATTTTTGCTTTTCTTATTATTCAAAAGGCAAAGAGCTGGGAAAAAATAAAAAATGAAAAATGCCAAAAACATCTTATTATGTTAACATATTTAGATGGAAATTACATATATTATACCAACCTGTGGCTTTGGAAATTTAAAGGAAACAATTGGTTCAATTTTAAATCAAAGCATAAAACCCTTTGAAATTATATTAATTCAAAATGGTGTAAGATGTGAAAAGTTTGAAAATATAAGGTCAATTTATTTAGTGAAAAATTTTGGTTATGCTAAAGCAATGAATTTAGGAATTATTAATTCACGGACAAAATATCTGGCTTTTATAAATGATGATGTTCTCCTGCCTCCTAATTGGGCTGAAAGAATAATTGAAGAATTTGAAAGAGATGAAAAACTTGGCGCTTGTTCTTCTTTTATAAAAAGAGAAGATGGTTCAATTCAAGTTGGATCAATTGAGTTTAATAAATTTTTTGAAGCAGTTGAAGTACCTTATTTTAATGAAGGTAACTTGTTAAATTTTACAGCAATAATTCTCTTGAAAGAAGCAATAGATAAGACAGGGCTATTAGATGAAGATTTTTTTTCTTATTATGAAGATGTGGACTTTTCTTTGCGCCTCATAAAAAATGGCTTTAAATTAAAGGCAATTGAAAGTGTTTTTGCAATCCATAAAGAAAGTTCCTCTTCAAAGGTTTTAAGAAAAGAATTTTATTTATTTAAAAATAAGCATTTTACAATTATTAAAAATTTTGGGAAAAAATTTTATTTAAAAAACTTATTAAAAATTTTAAGAGGTGATATAAAAATTTTAAAGAAAAACCCCCATTTTTTGTTTTTCTATCCTTTTATTTTTTTAAGATTGATATGAAGGTCTCTTTAATTATTGTAAACTATTTTTCAAAAAAAGAAACATTAAATCTGATAAAATCAGCAAATTCAGTAAAGGTCTTTGAGGATTTTGAAATAATCGTAGTTGATAACTCTAATGAAAAAGAATTTTTTGAAAATCAAAATATTAAATATTTAAATCCCGGCAAAAATCTTGGTTATGGAGGAGGGATAAATTTTGGTTCTAATTTTGCAGAAGGAAAATATTTGTTTTTCTTAAATCCTGATGTTGAATTTATAGAACCATTGGATAAACTTTTAAATTATTTTAATGAAAAAACAATTGCTACCTGTCCTTTAATGGTTCCCCATAAGAATTTTCAACTAAGGAAACTTCCAAACTTTTTTTATTTTTCTTATGATTTTTTAGGTTTTTCCCATTTTTTCCCAAATTTTTTTATCACAAAAAAATATTTTTATGAGCCACTGCCAACCAAACCTTTTGAAGTGGAGCAGCCAGCAGGTGCAGCAATTTTAATTGATAAAGAAAAATTTTTTGAAATTGGGAAGTTTGATGAAGATTTTTATCCATTATATTTTGAAGATGTGGATTTGTGTTTTAGGATTAAAGAAAAGGGATATAAGATAATTTGTTTGCCTGATTTAAAAATTAAACATAAAATTGGCTTATCAGCAGAAAAAATGGGAAGGGAAGAATTTTTTAAGGTTTATATGAAAAATGCTTTAAAATATTTTAAAAAAAGAAATAAAAGAGTTTTGATTTATAAAATTATAATGTTTTTTGGTATTTTTTTTAGGGCTTTAAAAGGAAAAGTCCCTTTTAAATTATTAAGAGAAATTTAATTTTTTAAGAGGGAAAAATTGTAATAAAATAATTAGATGGATGGCTTGCTAAATGTTTTAAAAGACCCAAAAGAAAACTATATTTGGAGTTTATATTTCTTGCAAATAATAAAATAAATTCTTAATAAAAATCAATTAGTATAAATAATAATAAAAAAATAATTGAATTTAAAGGAAATTAAAAGTGAAAATTATTAGAATCAATAAAAGTCCAAAGAAAAATAATGTCATAGCAATGAAAAATCCAGCTGGTCTATAAATGAATTCTACTTTGTTTTTTCCTGGATCAAGGAATACATTTAAAGCCTTTAAATCCTTATTAGCTATTTCTCTTTTTTTATTATTTACATAGACCTTCCAGCCAGGAATATTATTAAAACCAAACCAAAGAATTCCTTTTTCTTTATTTTCAACTTCTATTTTAATATGAGAAGGATTTTTAATTTTTGGAATTTTCAATGGTATTTTTGTTTTGTCTTTTTCATTTATGAACCATAAATAAGTTGGGTTATCATTATATAAAGTAACTGAAAATTCCTTTGATAAATAAACTGGCTTTTTCCCCTTTATTGTTTTTTTTCCTAAGGCAATTATATGGCTTACACCCCATAAATCTAAATCTTCTTTTTTAATTATCGAAGGCATTTTTACTTCCATTTGATCAATTAAAGAAGAAAAAGAATAAGATATTCCAAATAAAATTCCAATATGTGGATATAAAGATTTAATGTTTAAATAAGAAATTTGTTCATTTATAAAATAAAATTTTTTAATATCTTCATAATGCCACATTACTCTAACATTTTGAGAGGATTTTAAAATCTTTAAAACTGGAGAAAAAAAATTTTTTTTTGAAAAAGGAGTTAAAATATAATTCGTATTAATGTACAAATCAAAAAAAGAAATTATCACTAAAAGAGGGAGAAATATTTTACTTTTTCTAAAAAAGATGAAGAAAAGAAAAAGAAAAAAGGAAATTAAAAAAGAAATTTTTATAAAAAATTCACTTAAAGGAATTTGAGAATCTTTTGGGTGAAAGGCACTAAAATAAACATAGCTTTTTATTAAATTTGAATTTGTTAATTTGTTTAAGAATATTATAAGAAAAATTAGTGATGATAAAAAAATAGTTGGCAGAAGAGAGATTTTTTTGTAGTCTTTTAAAGCAAAGGTGAAAAAAAGAAAAAGAAAAATGAGGAGAAAAAAAAGAAACTTTTCTGGGTATCTTATATATGAAATTATTGGCAATTTTGAAATTAAAAAATGAAGAGGAAAATATCTGCCAAAAGCTAATAATAAAAAAATTATTGAAATAATAAAAAACAGCCATCTTTTTTTCAAAGGTCTTATTGAAAATAGAAATAAGATGTTAACCATACCAAAATAAATCTTATGGTATAAGCCCATTTCTTTATCATATAAAATTGTTGCCCATAAATAATCCTTAGAAAAAAAAGAGTGATTACAATTAAAATTTGGGATAAAAATATCAATTAATCTAAAGGGATGTAAGGAAAAAAAACCAAAAGTGGTAGTTTGTTCACTTCCCCTTGTTGTATGAGGTAGGTATAAAAGAGTGGGAATTGTTTGGGGTGCAGATAGAAGAAAAGCTAAAAGGATACAAATTAATAAAGGTATTATTCTTTTGTAATTTAAAAAAACTGTTAGAATTAAAAGGGAAAAAGAAAAAATGAAGGGTGCTAAATCAAAACCTGCAAGGATGGAAAATGAAAAAAAGATAGAAGCTAAAATCAAATTTATTTTTTTATTATTTTTAAGATATTTATAAAAGAAAAAAAGTGTCCAAGGGAGGTGCATTATGCCCAAAATAGGATTGCAAAAGGAAAAATTTCTAATGATAATTCCATTGTAGGAAATAAAATTTGAAAGAAATAAACTTAAGTAAGGGTTTTTTAAAAGTGAATTTGCAAATAAAAAACACCCAATTAAAAATGATAAATGATGAAAAAGACACAAAAAGGTAAAAGTTTTAAAGCTTGGAAACAAAATTAAAGGTAAAAGAAAAGGATAAAGGGATGTTGAGTGAGGATTTGATAAAAGGGGAAAACCATTTGAAATTTTTTCGTCCCAAAAAGGAGCTATTCCTTTTTTCCACATTAAAGCTGCTTCAAATTTTAATGGAATTATTAATTCTAAGAGATCTTCTTGAATTAAAAGCTTTTCCGAAAAATAATAAGGGGAAAAATAGAAAATATGGAGTAGTACTAGTAAAAAAAGGCAAACTTTCATTAAGGTAAATTTTATCATAAAATTTGGTATAATAAAAAAATGAAAATCTTAGCTGGAATTAAATTAGTCCTTTTTATATTTTTTGGTTTTTTGATTGCCATAATATTTTCATATCTTTTGTTAAAGATTATCTTTTTTTTCCTAAAAAAAATTTTGCATAATCAAAAATCTTAAGTGAATTTTCTTGACAAAAAATTGTTTTGGTTTTAAAATTAAAATATGAAAAAAATCGGAAATATTGTATCTCTTTTTGAAATTTCTTCTTCACCTTTTGGTAGAATCCATAGAGCTTTTAAATTTGAGAAGGATTTAAAAGAAAGAATTATCTCTTATGAATTGCCTTTTTCTTTTAAAATTCCTGATGAGAATCCACAACATATAGCAATATTTGACATTATTTATAAAGAACAAGGAAAGGATTTTACCCTTGTGGGGCATCCTTACATATCTGGATTCCCCCTTTCCGAAGTTTTAAAAAAATGCAAAAAAGAAAATTTTCCCCTTTCTCTTGACCAAAGCTTACTCATAGTTGAAAGGACTACCTCTGCCTTTGATTTATATAAATATGGCTTTCCCCATCCCTTTTTTATTTGGCTTACCTTTGATGGTGAAGTTAAGTGTTCTCCAATTCCAATTCCCAGGGTTTTTCAAAAGATAAAGTTAGAAGAAATTTCCAATCATTTGTCTCCTCAAGTATTACAAGGTGATGACTGGGGTAGAACTGATCAGGTTTATTCAACTGCCGCATTGTTTTTTGAACTATTAACTGGAAAGCAACTTCCTTTTGGGAAAAATGAAGATGAAGTGATTCAAGCTGTCGTAAAAACACCAATTATTGGAGAAGGTCCTATACCTAAGGATTTGCAGGTAATTTTATTAAAAGGTTTAAGTTTTAAATCTTCCGAAAGGTTTCAACATATAAAAGATTTAAGAGAAGAATTGGGAAAATTAATTTATTCTGGAGCTTACAGCCCAACAACTTTTAACCTTGCTTTCTTTATGCACTCACTATTTAAAGAAGAAATTGATAGGGAAGAAAAAATTTTAAAGGAAGAGGATTCCCTTGATTTGACAGAGATACTCAAGCCCCCAAAAAAAGAACCAGAGATTAAAATATCAGAGAAAAAAGAGGTCCCAGAAATTATTGAAACCAAAAAAAAGAAAAGCCCATTTATTTTTATTGGTATTTCAATAATTGCTATTTTTTTAATTGTATTTTCAATATTTTTATTTAAGGGTCAAAAAAAAGAAGAAATCCCTATGCCTGAAGTTCAAAATCAAAGTGAGGAGATAAAAAAGTTAGAAGAAGAGTATAAGAAAAAATTAGAAGAGTTGGAAAAAGAAAGGCAGAAACAAAAAGAAGAATTAGAAAGGTTACAAAAGGAAGCTTTAAAAAATCCTGAAGCCCAAAAAGAATTAGAAAAAAAGAAAGAAGAACAAAAGAAAACAGAAGAAAAATTAAAGGAAATGGAACAAAAGAAAAAAGAAATAGAGCAACAAAAGCCACCTGAAGAAATTACACAAAAAAAGGAAGAAATTCCACAAAAAAAGGAAGAGATTCCCCCACAAAAACCAGTGGAAGAAATAAAAAAAGAGCAAGAAAAAATTGTTGAAGGGGAAAAACCAGTAGAAGTTGCAAAAGAAGAATTAAAGAAACCAGAAGAATCAACTCCAACTGATGTAAAGAAGACAACAGTTAAAGAAGGAGACCTCATACCAATGGAACAGATAGACATTGCACCAGTTCCAATTGAACAATACAATCCAGAAACCCCTCCAATTGCAAAAATTAAGAAACTTTCTGCAAAAGTTACTTTAAAAGCTCTTGTAAATCACAAAGGAGAGGTAGAAAAAGTAGAAATTATTTCAATAGTTCCTCCATCTAATGTAGGTTTTGATAAAGTTTCGATAGAAGCAGCACAGAAATGGAAATTTCAGCCAGCAATAAAAGATGGGATAAGAGTGAGATGTTGGTTTGTGATTCGTTTTAATTTTTAAAACAAAATGTTTAATTTTTTAAATAATTTTTATTCAATATTAAATTTTGATATAATACTTAATTGGCATAAATTTTGCATTATTATAAACTGAGGAGGTGCTTAAAAAAAATTTGGATTTAATTTTGTTTTTGGTTTTTAGGTTTTTAAATTAAAATAAGGAGGTTTTATGAAGAAGTTTTTTTTAAGTTTATTTTTAGTTTTTTTGAGTAGTTTTTCTTTTGCTGTAGTGGAGTATGGGCAGCTATTAGTTTCAGTAGTTGATGAAAATGACCAACCACTTCCAGGTGTATCTATTACAATTGAATCTCCTGCTATGATGGGAACAAAGACATTGCTAACAAATGAAAAAGGCGAAGCATTGTTTATCCAGTTGAAACCCGGTGAATATGCAGTGAGTTGTCAAATTGAAGGCTGGCAGCCTGCAAGATATGAAAAGAATAAAGTTAGCTTGGACAGAACAACCAAATTGATAATCAAGATGCAGCCAGCAGAAAAGTTTAAAGAAGAAGTTATAGTTGTAGGACAAGCACCGATTGTTGACCCAACCCAGACAAATACTGGTGATGTTTTTGATTCAACTTACCTTCAAGAAACAGCAATTGGCTCTGGTGGAAGGTCTTATCAAAGTGTTCTTGCTCAAACAGGTGGAGTTGCTGGTGGTGCAAATCCTTCTGTTTTGGGTTCTACATTAGGAGAAAACAACTATTTAATTGATGGACTTTCTACAACAGATCCAGTAACTGCAACTTTTGGTACAAATTTTAATTTTGATGCAATCCAGGAGATTTCATTTCAAACAGGTGGATTTGAAGCAGAATATGGACAAGCAACTGGTGGAATTGTAAATGTTATCACAAAATCAGGTGGAAATACCTTTGATGGTTCCTTTGATATCAGGTACTCCAATGAATCTTTTTATGAAGGTTCTGATAAATATCCTGTTTGGGAACCCTATGATCCGCAAAGAGATGACACTTCATTCTACAACCCTGCCTTTTCACTTGGCGGACCAATTATAAAAGATAAGGTATGGTTCTTCTTTTCTGTTCAAGATGAACAAGCAAAAGTGACTCCAGCTGGAGTTGACTACAATTACAAATGGGATGGTCAAAATTATATGGGTAAAGTTACCTGGCAGATATCTCCAAATGATACATTGATTGGTAAATATTCAGCAGATCCTGCAGCAATTCACAGTGTAAATGCAGATATATTAAATGCTTATGAAGCAACATATAGGCAGGATCAAGGTGGAGATATATACCAATTGGACTATTCAAGAATTTTTTCTAACAACTTGCTTTTTACATTTAAAATTGGTATTAACAATCAATATTTAGATGCATATCCGGAGACAGGGGATCTGGACTCTCCAAGTTATTATGATATTTCAACTGGCTATTCCTGGGGAAATTACCCAAATGCACAATACTCAGATAGAGATAGAAAAGAAGGTTTGTTTTCTTTAACCTATTTTAAAAACAATTTAGTTGGAGACCATACCTTTAAATTTGGTGGTGAATATCATGATGTTTTATTTGGTTGGTATTCCTTTACTCCGGGCGACCGTTCTTATTATTACTGGGATTACGATGACGATGGAACTTCAGAACCTTATTTCAAATATGTTTATGAAAGAGTTCCAGAACTGGAATATAAAGGAAAGCAATGGACATTATATTTGCAAGATGAATGGAGAATTCTTCCAAATTTAACAGTAAAACCTGGTATAAGATATGATGTTGCAAAATACTGGAATGATCAAAGAACATATTTTGATCCAGATATTATGGATTACAGAAAAGGACCAGTGGCTGACTTCAAGAAATGGCAAGTAAGGCTTGGTTTTGCTTGGGATATCTTTAATGATGCAAAGACAGTTTTAAGAGGTTATTATGGAAGGTTTATGCATCCTTCTGCCTTAACCCTTCCAGAATTTTTGAGAGCAAGCGATTATTCTTATTCTTTATGGTATTCAGCAGAATTTTTTGCCTGGTATTTTGGTATGACTCCTGAAGAGGTTTGCGAAATATTTGGTCCCTGTGATGAAGAAGGGTATTTACTATATCAAGATATAACTTTAACTGGTAATAAAGCAGATCCAAATTTAAGACCTACTTATGCAGATCAATTTTCAATTGGGATTGAAAGGGAAATTTTCCCAAGGACAGGTTTGGAACTCACTTATGTTCAAAAGAGGACAAAAGATATCTTAGAAGATAGCTGTGGTGGCTATGATGAAGATGGAAATTTCATTGATCCAATTGATTATATAGATGATCCAGATACCTGGGCTGACTATTATTGGGATCTCTGCCAGTTCTTTTATATGAGAAATAATCCTTATGCTTTAAGGTATTACTATGGTTATATTTTAAAACTTGAATCAAGGTATAAGGATTGGTTCCATGTAAAGTTAGATTATACTTATTCAAAGGCATATGAAAGTGTTGGTTATACACAAAATGCTGGAACTGATTTTGATTTGCCAATACATTATATAAACAGATATGGTTACGCATCTCTTGACAACAGACACTATTTAAAATTAAATGGTTATTTCTTCTTGCCCTATGATTTTTCAGTTGGAATGAATGCTTTCTTTAGAACTGGCAGGCCTTATACAAAATACACAGACAGATATGGAATACAAGGCGAAGGCTATCCAGAGCCACCAACTTATGGAGATTACTTCTTAGAAAAGAGGGGTTCTTATCGTCTCAATTCTATATGGTGGATTGATTTTCAGGTTTCAAAGGGCTTTAATATTACAGAAGGTGTAAAAGCAAAGGCAATTTTGTCAATAAATAATTTAACAAATAATGAATTTGTATTGGCTCGTAACGGCAGATGGTGGTCAACAGATCCAAATGAAGAAGGCGCTGGCGATGGTTCAGGTGGAACTGTTTTCACTGACCTTTATCCAGATGGCTATCCAATTGATTTTGGTGATGCTTATGCCTGGATGACTCCAAGATCTTATGAAATTGGACTTCGTGTTGAATTTTAATATTTAATTAAAGATTCACCCAAAAGGGCGGGGGTTCCCCGCCCTTTTTTATTTTTTAAAAAATGGTTTTAAACTTTGTGCCTCAGGTGAGTTAGGGTAAAGTTCAATTAATTTTTTTGCTAGTTCTTCTGCTTCCTTAATTTTGTTTAATTCTATTGCAACTGTTATTGATGCCTTTAAAATATTAAAATCTTTAGGATTTATTTTTAATCCTTCTTGTAGATGTTGCCAGGCTTTTTCTTTATCACCCAACTGGAAATAACAAAAAGCTAAATTTCCAATACATTCAAAGAAATTTTTATCTATTTCATAAGCTTTTTCAAAATAACTTATTGCTCCTTTTAAATCTTTTTTTTCTAATTTAATTAAGCCATAGTTATAATAAATCCTTGGATGAATTAATTCTTTTTTTAATGCTTTTTCAAGCAAGTCGGAAGCATTTCTTACATCCTTTTTTGATAAATAATATTCAGAATAATAAGCATAGCCCTCTGGGTAATCTTCATTTAATTCTAATGCTCTTTCATATTCCTTTTTAGCACCTTCAAGATCTCCAAGTTTAAATAAAGAATAGCCGTAATTTCCATGCAGCTGATAAGAATGCTCTGCAATTTTCAAGGCAGCTTCAAAAATTTCTTTTGCTCTTTTATAGTCCTCTTTAATCCAATATGCCTCGCCTGCCAAATTCATTGCAAGAAAGTTTTTGGGATCTCTTTTTAAAATCTCTTTTACATTTTTTATAACTGAATCAGCATCCTTTGATATTATTAATTCCCTTCCTTTATGAACTAAAAAATCAATAATATCAACTAAATCCCTTGGATTTGGGAGTTTTTGTTTAGCTTCACTTGGATCTAAAAAAGAGCCATCAATATACCCTAAGGATTGGAGTTGTTTTTTTAATTCATCAGGGACTGAATGTCCTTTGCTTTGAAGTGGCATAAAGTCCTTCTCTGTAGTTAATTTAAAAAATTCTTCCTTTAATTTTTTGGCAATTTTTTCTTTACTTTTTATTAAATTTTTCTCTTCCTTTTTGTCTTTTGAAATGTCATATAATTCTTCATCACTTGAAGAAAGTATTAGCTTATGATTTTCTTTTATAATACCCCTCAAGGGAGACCAGTGAAAACTAAAAAAGGGATAATATGTTTCCAGATAAATTGATGGGTTTACTGATTTCAAAAGAGATGGATAATTAGTTTTTATATCAATTTTCAAAAATTCAGTTATTGTAGGGAAAATTGAAACCAGAGAAACATTTTCTTTGCTCTCTTCCTTTTTTGTTTGACCAGGATAATGTAATAAAAGAGGGATTGAAATTGCTGGATTATAAAGCAAGGCAGCATGTTCTTTTTCTTTATGCTCACCTAAGGACTCCCCATGGTCTCCTGCAATAATAATTAAGGTATTATTGAGATTCAAACTTTCAAATAATTTACCTAAATTTTGATCCATAAATAAAACTTCACCTAAATAATTTGATGGCGCTTTTATTTCTTTTGGAGGCATATAAGGATGGTGGGGATCATAATAATGGACCCATAAGAAATATGGTTCTTTTAATTTTTTTAAAATTTCCAAAGCTTTTTTTGTTGTTTCTTCTGCTTTTATTTCACCAGTTTTCTTTTCTATTTTATCATCATAAAAATCAAAGCCTTGTTTTAAACCAAATCTGTGATTTAATACAGCTGAGGATATAACTGCACCAGTTGAATAACCTTTCTCTTTTAATATTTCTGTTATTGTCAATGCTTCATCTGGCAAGAAATTTATTAAATTATCCCTTACTTTATGCTCAAAGGGATAGGTTCCAGTAAAGATTGTACAATGGGCTGGAAGTGTCTGTGGAACTGGAGAAAAAGCATTTAAGAAAATATACGATTTTTCTGCAAATTTGTCTAAATTTTCTGTTTTTATTCCCTTTTGTCCATAACAAGAGAGAGAATCCTGCCTTGTTGTGTCAAGGGTAATTAAAACTACATTTTGACTAAAAGAAAAACTTGAAATTAAAATTAAAATAAAAACACAAAAATTTTTCATAAATTTGTTCTTTCCTTAAATCTTTCTTTTAATATTATATCAGAAGAACAATCCTTCTTTATTAGTTCCTTAAAGCGATTCTCTGGAGTTGGATGAGTTTTTATTAAAACTGCCATACCTGGTTCCTTTGTTATTTTTTCTAATTTTTTTAAAAATTCTAAATATTCCTTTGATGAATAACCTGCTTTACAAGAAATCTCAAAGCCAATTTCATCTGCCTTATATTCATCCTTTTTTGCAAGCCCTTTTTTCAAAAGGGTTTCCATTGCTTTTTTTGATAATTTCTTTGCAAGGTCTTTTCCTATCCCTTTTCCTCCAATTGATTTCTCTGCTAAAATTTCAGTTCCTTCTCCTAAAATATTTGCTCTTTTAATTTCTTTAAGTATGTGTTTTTCAGTTATATGGGCAATTTCATGTGATAAGATTGTTGCAAGCTCTGCCTCAGAAGATAAAATTTTTAAAAGTCCTAAGGTAACAAAAATATACCCTCCGGGACAAGAATAAGCATTTATTGTATCAGTGTCAAGGATTGCAAATATATATTCTCTTTTTGGTTCAGGAGAAGATAAAGCAACATATTTCCCAACTAAATTTATATATTTTGTCATTTCATCATTTTTATACAATTTATATATTCCTAAAAGTTTTGCTGCAATTTCTCTCCCTATTTCTTTTTCTTCCTCTTCTGTAAATTCCCTGTTAAAGCCACCAAAAATTGAACCAATCTTTTTCCAGTCCTGAGCAAAAGAATAGAGAGAAAAAATTAAAATAGTAATAATAATTTTTTTCATTTAGATTTCACCTCTTTTGCAAATTCTTCAACTTCTTCTTTTGAAACAGTTATTTTTTCTACTTCTTTTAAAGCGTTATAATTTGGTTCTGCTTCTAAATTTTCTTCTTCTCCAACACCCCTTGCTCCAGCTGTTGCTGAAACCTCCTTTTCATCTTCCCCCATAAGGAGAGATTTAAATTTTGAAAGATTTAGTTTTGATTTTTTTGGAAAAATACCTTCTGGGATTTCTTCCAACTTATTAAATTTAATTCTTTTCAAATTAACTTTTCCCCATTCTTTACTTGAAATAACTGCCCCTTTTAAACCATTTTCATCTTTTTCAATTTCACTTTGAAAATTTTCATTTTTTTCAAGAAAAAGGCAAAGGAAAAAATTGTTTTCATTGTATAAGGGGCTTTTTATTTCTTTCCAATTATTATCTTGAAGAACCATAATTTTATCTTTTTCTTTATAATAAATTTCACCACTCTTTCCTAAAACTTCAATCCTAAATTTTTCACCTTCAGAAATTATTTTTATTTCAATATTTTTTTCCAAAACACTAAAAATTATCTCAGAAGGATACTTTGGAAAAAGAGAAAAAAGAATTAAAATAAGCATAATTGTCTCCTATTTTACATTTCCAGAAATTGGAAAATCTGTTAAAATTTCTTCTTCTCCTGCCTTTAGTATTTCTCCTTCAAAATAAACTTTACCACCAATTGCCTCTATTTTGTATTTTGCAAAATCCTCAATGGTTATTTCTTCTGTATTATCTGCCAAAACTCCGCCTGCTTCTAAGAAAGTACCGGGCTTTTGTTTTGAAACCAATACAGAAACTTTATCTTCAGAAGAAGCAGCTAAAAGCATTCCTTGACTTTCTTCTCCACGAAGCTTTACCCATTTTAAGTTTGTTAAAACAACTATTTTTTTCTCCATAAGTTCTTCTAATTTATAATAATTTTTAATCCCAGCAACAATTTGTCTTGTGCTGTCTCCAAGATTTATTTTTAAAATTATAAGTTTTTCAGCTTTCGGATGTTCCCTTGCCTCTATTACTTCTGCCACTTGAAGCCTTAGTTTATCAATTGGAACTATCACTTTAAAGGGTTCAAAATCTATCTTGTTTAAAGTGATTTTTTCTGCTTTTAAAATATTTTCTTTAATTGGTTTTTTTAAATTTGAAATATCAAATTTTTCAAGTCTTAAGGAATTCAAAATCTTCTTTGAATATTCTGGAAGGATTGGATAAAATAAAATACCAATATTTTTAATTAATTCACAAAGGCGAGATGTTAAATTAATCGCTTCCTCTTTTGATTCTTTTAAAATTTTCCAGGGCTCTGTAAACTGCATATAGCCATTTCCTATATCTGAAAGCTCCAATAAATCCCTTACAACAAAATGATATTGAAGTTTTGAATAATTTAATATTATCTCATCTATGAGTTCATACACTCTATCTTCTTGTGGAGGAACTTGTGGCACAATCTTTCCATCTAAATTTTTTTCAATAAACTGAAATACTCTGTTTATTAAATTGCACCAATTATCAATTAATTTACCATTTATTGTATCTTTAAAATGGCTTCCATTTAAATCAAGGTCAAAAGGTTCTGAATTTAGATGAGCTGCATAATAAAATCTTAAAAACTCAGGTGGAAATTGTTTTAAAAAATCTTCAGCAGTATAAAAAGTTCCTTTTGACTTAGACATTTTTTGTCCTTGAACTGTTAAAAATCCATGGACTACAATATTTTTTGGCAAATTAAAGCCAGCTCCTTTTAAAATTGCAGGCCAGAAAAGAAAGTGGAAATAAATTATGTCCTTTCCTATAAAATGAATTATATCAGTTTCAGGTCTTTCCCAAAAATCTTTATAATCAAAGCCATTTTTATCACACCAAAATTTAGTTGAAGAGATATAGCCAATTGGTGCATCCAACCAAACATAATAATATTTATCTTCTTCATCAAGGATTTTAAAACCAAAATAAGGGGCATCCCTTGAAATATCCCAGTCCTTTAAACCAGAATTTATCCAAAAAAGAAGGTATCCCTTTATTGATTCCTGAAAATTTGGATTATCTTCAATCCATCTTTTTAAAAAATCACTGTATGAAGTTAATTTAAAAAAATAATGGGAAGATTTCTTTTTTATTGGTATTCCTCCACAAATTGCACACCTTGGCTTTATTAAATCTACTGGCTCATAAATAGAGTTACAGACCTCACAGACATCACCATATTGGTCTTGGGCTCCACACTTTGGACAAGTTCCCCTTACGAATCTATCTGGAAGAAATCTTTTACAAATAGTACAGTAGGTTTGCTCTATTTCCTTTGTATATATATCCCCTTTATCTCTCAATCTTTTAAATATTAAGTCAGAAAAGAATTTGTTTTCAGGACTATTTGTAGAATGATAAGAATCAAATTCAATTTGCATATCTTTAAAATCTCTTAAATGTTCTTCAAACATTTTTTTTATCAATTCTTCTGGTGTAATGCCTTGTTTTTGAGCATTTATCTCAATTGGAGCGCCATGGGTATCATCGGCACAAACATATAAAACCTTTTCTCCTTTCATTTTTAAATATCTTACATATATATCTGTCTGTATATATTCAACGAGATGTCCTAAATGAATTGGACCATTTGCATAAGGAAGTGCAGAAGTTATTAAAATCTTTTTATTCATTGGGCGTGAAATTCTCCTTCCATAGTTTCAATGTCTAAATTTAAAATTTCTTCTATTCTTTTAATATATTTTAAATGTTCCATTTCTTGTCCAGAAAGTTTATCTGCTGTTTCTGATATATGAGGATTATCTGTTTGTTTTGACAAATCTTTATAAAAAATTGCCTGTTCCTTTTCCATCTTTTTTGCAATTTGCAAAATTTTTCCTATATTTGCTTTTTCAATATCTTGCTCTTTAAAATAACCTGGAACATCAAGAGGGGTTTCCTCGCATTTATTTAAAAATTCTTTTAAATTTATTTTTTCCCTCCTTATTTCCAAATCTAAGGCAAGTGAAAAATCTTGTATATGGCTTGCTTCAAAATTTGCAAGCTCTATAATCATCATCTTTGCTTCTGTTTTCTCGATCATTTCTGAAAGTTTTTCATACAATCTCTTTGAAAACACTTCCCTTCTCAAGGCATACTCAATTAGTTCTTTTAAAGAGAAACTTTGTTTCATTTTTTCCTCCTAATATTTATTTTTATATTTTAACTTAAAAATAAAAAAAATTCAAAAAAATTTTTATTATTTAATTATACGAATTAGAATTATAAAATCTTTAATTTTTTTACAAGAATATTCAAGGTAGAAGGTTTTATCTTCAAAATTTTTGCTGCTCTTCTTTGTATTCCTTCTGCTTTATCAAGTGCTTCTTTTATTATCTTTTTTTGATATTCTTCCATTGCTTTTTTATAAGAAAATTCGGGATCATCAATACTAAAAATTTTAATAGCTCTTGAGGGTCTTAAAATTTCTCTTGGAAGATGTTCTGTTGTTATTTCTAAATCAGGGCACAAAACAACAGCTCTTTCAATTGCATTTTCAAGCTCCCTTACATTTCCATACCAGTCATAATCCATCAATATTTTTAAAGCTTGGGGAGATATTTTTAAATTTTCTTTTTCATTTTCTTTTCCATATTTTTTTAAGAAAAAATCAACTAAAAGAGGTATATCTTCTTTTCTTTCCCTTAAAGGTGGCAAATGGATATGTATTACATTTAACCTATAATACAAATCCTGTCTGAATTTTCCTTCTTCTATAAGTTTATTTAAATCAACATTTGTTGCAGATATCAATCTAACATCAACTTTTTTAAAATTTATACCACCTAAAGGCAAAAATTCCTTTTCTTGAATTACTCTTAAAATTTTTGCCTGTGTCTCCCATGGGATTGAGCCAATTTCATCCATAAAAAGAGAGCCACCATCTGCTACTTCAAGGAGTCCTTTTTTATTTGATATAGCACCTGTAAAGGCGCCTTTAATATGTCCAAAGAGATTGCTTTCAAGCAAAAGTGGTTCCATTGTTCCACAATCTATTGGAATAAAGGGCTTATCTTTTCTTTTAGAACTTAAATGGATTGCTCTTGCAACAAGTTCTTTCCCTGTCCCACTTTCTCCTGTTATCAATATGTTTGAATTGGAAGGAGCAGCCATCTTAATCAAGTCAAAAATCTTTTGCATCTTAAAGTTTTTTCCAATTATATTTGCAAAACTATATTTTTGAAGAAGTGTTTCTTTTAATCTTATATTTTCTTCAATGAGTTGCCTTTGTTCCAATGCTTTTTTTACTTGAACTATTATTTCTTCATTTTTAAAAGGTTTTGGAATATAATGAAAGGCACCTCTTTTCATTGCTTCTATGGCAGTATCAATTGAAGCATAGGCAGTTATTACTATAACTGGGATTGTACTAAAACTTTCTCTTAAAACATCAAGAATCTCTAATCCTGTTATCTTTGGAAGCATTAAATCCAACAGCACAACATCTATTTCTTCTTCTTTTAATATTTTTAATCCTTCTTCACCTGTATAAGCAGAAAAGAGCTCACAGTTTAATGGTTCTAATATTTCCCTTAAAAGCCCCTGTATTGTTGCATTATCTTCAATAATCAATATCTTCATAAGGTATCTCTAACTTAACTATTGTACCTTTTTCTTTTCCTTTTTCAAAGTACAAATTTCCTCCCATACTTTTTATGATAGCATAGCTTATTGTAAGACCCAAACCAGTCCCTCTTCCAACTTTTGTTGAGAAAAAAGGTTCAAAAACCTTTTCTTTAATTTCTTCATCAATGCCTTTACCTGAATCTTCAACTAAAATGTTTAACTTGTCATTTTTTAAGCAATAAGATAAAGAAACAATTCCATTATAGTTTACAGCTTCACAGCCATTTTTTATTATATTAAAAAGAGCTTGTTTTAAAAGCACGGGATCTGTTTTTATAAATATGTCCTTATTTTCTTTTATTTCAACACTAAAATTTTTTTCTTCCAAAAGGGGCTTTAAAATAAAAAGAGCTTCATTTATTATTTCTTTTATTGAAGTAGGAACAAAATTTATCCTCTGGGATTTTGAAAAGTCAAGTAAAGAATTTATAAGCCGGGACATATGAAAGCTTTCTTTATAAATATAATAAAATTTTTTATATTCTTCAGAGCCCTCCTTAAATTTTTTCATCAAAATTTGTGAATAGGAACAAATTGCAGTCAAAGGAGTATTTAATTCATGGGCTAAAGTGGAAGAAAACTGTCCCATTAGAGCCATTTTTTCCTTTTCTTTTAATGCCTCTTGTAAACTTACTTTTTCAGTTAAATCATTTAAAAATACTATATAGTTTTTTTCTTCCACTTTAGAAGGGAGAAGTGCTTGTGTGATAAGTAATGTCTTTCCTCCATAATTTATTATTTGTCCTTCAAAAATTGAGTTTTTCATTTTTGGAAAGATTTTAAAAAAATTTTCCTCTTGCTTTATGCTGAGTATTTCTTTTGCAGAAGAATTTAATTTTATTATTTCTCCATTATTATTTAAAATTAAAAGTCCTAAAGGGGAAAAAGAAAAAATCGTTTCCAAGAAATTCTGGGAATAGGAAAGTTCCTCGTATTTTTTTTCTAATTCCTGTAAAAGGGTTAAGTTTTGAAAATAAAAACTTAAAGGAGTTATAATATTTTTTATTATTGAAATTTCCCAGAAAGATAAAGGCAAATTTCCTTCCTTGTCTCCTAAAATCAGAGCACCAATTTTCTTGTTTTTTATTGAAAGGATAAAAACTTTAAATTTTTTCATCAAAGCTTGAATTTCCTCTTCTCCAATCTTTTCTGGAATTTTATCATCTTTTAAAAAAGCTTCCCATTCCTTTTCCTTGAAATAATAAAAATTCACATAATTTAAAGAAAATAAGGATTTAAGAATTGAAAATAAATCCATTAAAAGCTTTTCCGGGTTTTTATAAAAAGCCATCTCTTGTGTAAACAGGGAAATTTTTTCTTGTATTTCAAATCTTTTGGTTCTTAAAATTTTATCTAAAAGAAGAAATAATTTTTTTCTTGTTAAATATAATAAAAGGGAAATTAAAAAGCCCGATAGAAAAAGGATAAAGTTTTGACTTGCTTTAATTTTTTGATGGAATAATTTTAAAATAAAAGCATTGAAAAATATATAAAGAAAAAGGCCAAAAAAAAGAGCCAATAAGAAGTAAAAGGTATTTAAAAAATAGGTTAAAAGATTTTCCTGCCTTCCAGAAGATAGGGCAACAGAAAATGATAAGGGAAGCAGAACCATAAAGATTACCAGAGCCCATAAGGGTATTTCTGGTTCAAAACCAAGTTCTTTATAAATTACTTCAAAAAATATATATGGAATAAAACCAAGAATTCCAGATATAGCCCAGATCCATTTATTCCATTGATAGTTTTTTTTAGGTCTAATCCATTGAAAAATAAATAGTGAAATTAATAAAATTGAGTATATTATTAAATAAAAATATCTAAACTGTAAAATAAATGGAATATTTTCTTCTTTTACTAAAATTTTCCCACCTAAAGGAAAAGCATCAATAAACAAAAAAGAGAGGACTATTCCTGGCAGATATATAAGCCAGAAGAATTTTAATTTTTTTAAGAAAATTATTCTTGGAAAATATATGAAAAAATTTATTAAAAGGGGAAAGATTAAAAAGGAAATAATTGTTTTAAAAGAATATATACTTCTCCACAAATCATTTACCTTCCCAGAGGGCTGGATTGAAAAAAGAGCAAAGGAAAAGATCATAATAAAGGAAAAGATATAATTTAATTTATCTTTTTCATTGAAATAATTAATAATTCCAATAATAAAAAAAACAGCGCCAACAAAACTAAAGACCAAATAATCTGTATCTATTTTTTCCTGTGGTGGAATGAATTCAAAGGTAAGAACTTTTTCTCCTCTTAAAATCAATATTTTTGAACCTTTTTTATTTAATAAAAGGGTCTTCTTTAATAAAGAAGAATTCCCTTTTATTCCATTTACTTCAATTAAAATATCCTTTGTCTTAAGACCTATCTCTTCTGCAAAAGAACCTGCTTCCACTTGAACAATTGTTGGTCCTTTTTCCTTGTCTTCCAAATAAAAACCTAAGGGGGTCCAGCTTTCAACTTTTCTCTGGAAGGAAAAAAAACCCATTATAAAAGTTAAAAAGGCAAAAAGGATTAAAAGCAAATCTTGCTTTTTTTTCATTTTATGCCCTTGCCAGTGTTATCCCTGTAACATTTTGAACACCAGCTTTTTTTAAAACTTTTGCACATTCAGTAAGAGTTGCTCCTGTCGTATAAATATCATCAATTATAATAATTTTTTCTGGCAGTTCTTTTTCTATCAATTTAAAAGTCCCTTTAACATTTTTTTCTCTTTCTTTTTTATTTAAAGAAGTTTGTGGTTTTTTAAATTTAAATTTCTTTAAAGTAGCTAAAAATATTTTATTGTATTTTTTACAAAATTTTTTTGTTAAATACTCAACGGGGTTGTAATTTCTTGTAAATATCCTGTAAGGATGGGCAGGGACAAAAGTTATTGGTGCAAATTTGTATTCTTCTTCAATACTTTTAAGAATTTCATATATTTTTTCTGAAAAAACTTCTGCAAAGTACCAGGCGCCCTTAAATTTATATAAATTTATAATTTCCTTTGCTTTTCCTTCATAAGAATAAAGGTGAAACAAATAATCAAAGAAGCCATTATTATCTAAACATTCTCCACAAATTTTTACATTTTCTACTCTTTTTCCACATTTTATGCAGCTATTTCCCCAGATTTCCAGAGAATTAAAGCATTTTTTACAAACTGGTGAAGTATAAAAATTATTTGTCTTTTCATTACAAAAGATACAATTTTGAGTAAAAATTTTAAAAATTATTTTCGAAAACATTTTAAAATATTATAAAAAAAATAGAAAATTTTATTAACCTTTTCAAAGATAAAAGCCTTTTTAACCCTATCATTGATAAAAATACAGAACATATCATCTTTAAAAATTATAACATTTTCAGAAATAAAAACAAAATTTTTTCTCAAAGTTGGAGTGAAAAAATTTTCAAATCAAAAGGCAAGATTGTAAATTAATGGGCTCCTTTTCCAGTAAAAACAGCTGGAATTGTTTTAAGAAGAATAATTAAGTCCTTTTTTAAAGACCAATTATCAATATATTCCAGATCAAGTTTCATCCAGGTCTCAAAATCAAGTTTTGACCTCCCTGAGATTTGCCATAGGCAAGTCAGGCCAGGTTTCATAGAGAGCCGTCTCTTTTGCCACCTTTCAAATTTTTCAATTTCTTCTGGAATCAAGGGCCTTGGACCGACAAGGGACATCTCACCTTTTAAGACATTGTAAAGTTGTGGAAGCTCATCTAAGGAAAATTTTCTTAAAAATTTCCCAACCTTAGTCAAGCGAGGGTCTTTTGGGGCTTTAAAGACAGGTCCATCCATTACATTTAAATGGGAGACATCTTTTCTGAAATTTTCAGCTCCTTCAAACATAGTCCTGAATTTATAAATTAAAAATTTCCTTCCATTTAAGCCAAGGCGAATTTGCTTAAACAAAATAGGACCTTTTGAATCAATTTTTATTGCAATGGAAATTATAATCATTAAAGGAAGAAATAAAATAAATAAAAAAATACCTAAAACAATATCTATCAATCTTTTTAAAAATAATCCAAAATAATCTGTTGGAATTCTTGTAAAGGTTAAAAGTGGAATATCTGAAATTTCTTCTATATGTATCTTTGAATTAAATTTTGGAAATATATTTAAAGCAATCCTTGTATTTATCCCTAATTCTTGACATAGCATAACAACTTCTTCTAATTCATCTAATTTACTCTTTGAAACAGCAAAGATGACATCATCAACAACATAATTTTCAAGAACTTTTTCCATTTCCTTTACTTCACCTAAAGTATTTACCTCTGACTTATGGCCATCTGATAAAAACCCAATAATATTAATTCCCCAGTGAGGATTTTTTTTAAATATATTTGCAATTTCAATTGCTCGCCTTCCATTTCCTACAATTAAAAGATTTCTAAAATTGTAGCCCTTCTTTCTTAAAAACCTAATAATTAATCTTATTATTAATTTTTCAACTGAAAGGAATATAAAAAAATTCAAAACAAATAATAAAATGAAAGGTCTTGATACAAAATGCCATTTTAGCAAATAAAGGAAAGCAAAAAGGGAAAGGAATGAAAAAAAAGAAACTTTTAATGTTATCCAGATTTCATAAATTAAAGGGTATGTCCTGTGGCTTTTATAAACCTTAAAATATCTTAAAAAAAAGGCAAAAATTAAAATTGTTAAAGCAAGAAGGAGGGTATATTCTTTTAATGGGTAAAGGCCTCTTTGAAAGTTTGATGGGAATAATTTTGGCAAAAAGTTATTTCTTAAATAATAAGAAAAAAGAAAAGAAAATATTACAATTAAAATATCTATTATAAAAATGAAAAAAGAAATAAGCCGAGCCCTTGCTTTAAGCATTTTTTAAAAACCTTTCAAATAATTTTTTATATTCTAAGAGAACATTCTTCCAGCTATAATTTTCCTCTGCTCTCTTTTTTAAGTTTTTTCCAATTTCTAAAAGCTTTTGAGGGTTCTTATCACTCCATTCAACCAAATTTTTAAGCTCATATTTATCATTAAAATAAATTGCAAAATCACCAGCTACTTCATAGTTTTGTTGATTTTTAAGCAAAAGAACTGGCTTTCCTGCACCCATAGCTTCAACTAAGGCAGGATGTGTTCCCCCTACCTCTGATGAATGTATAAAGCAATAGGAATTGTGTAAAAGCTGACTATATCCTTCACCATAAATAGCCCCAGGCATTATTATCTTTTCATTTGCTAAATTTTTTAATTTTTTTACATACTTTTTTTTATAAGGATTATCACCTAATAATAATAACTTTTTTTGTGTATTTGCCATTTTAAAAGCTTCAATTACCATTTCAGGATTGTTTTCTGGTTCAAGGCGTCCAAGCCAGAAAAAATAATCGCCAACTTGTAAATTCAAATTTTCCACACTTTCAAGTCCAATTGGTTTTTGAATCTCATAGCCATAGGGAATAAAGGTTGAATTTTTTTTATATTTTCTTTCATAATAATTTTTTATTACTTTTGCATCCGTTACAATTTCATTTGCAAACTTTGTTGCAAGATAAGCAGAAATTTGATATGCCTTTTTTCCAAAAAATCCCCATTTTTTTCTTTCCCACTCAAGCCCATCTACATTTACAATTATTTTAATCCCAATTAACCTTAAAGGTAAGCAAAAAATTATATTTATTAAATTTAAAACAAAAAGAATCTTTGGTCTTGTGAAAATTATATGAGGAATTGAAAAAATAGTGTGGCTAATTGTATCAAAGTGCTTTGTTGATAAGGAAGGTGTTATTACAATTTTTACCCCTTTATACCACTTTAATTTTTTTGGAACAAACTTTTTCCTTCCATATACAATCACTTTATATCCTTCTCTTGCTAAAAAAGGTGCTAAATTCTCCACAAGGGTTTCAAAGCCCCCATATCTTGCTGGTATTCCTCTTATCCCAACTATTGATACCTTTTTCTTTTCCATAAAAAATAACTCAAAATATAAAGTGAAGAGACCTTCTTATATTTTAATGTAAATCTTCTCCATTTTAAAGTGGATTTTAAATTTTTAAAAAAATAAATATAACTTTTCAATGAATACCTTTCAAAAAAAATACAATATAAAAAAATTAAAATTTCATAAATAAAGGTAAAAGGAGATAATATTAAAAAAATTAAAAAGGTCTCATTTTTTCCTCTAATTAAATATCTGTTTTTTAAAGAATGGTAGTTGATTTCTTTTGGCATCTCTTTTCTTCTTTCAGGCAGATTAAACCTTTTATGATAGGCAATAATCTCTGGAAGATAAATTGTTTTATATCCCTTCCATTGTAACCTAAAAGCCAAATCAACATCTTCTCTATATACAAAAAATCTTTCATCCAGCACTTCTCCATTAAATTCAACTTCCTTTAAGGCACCTCTATTATATATAGCACAAGCACCAGTTGAACCAAAAACATATTCCTTTCTTTCATATTTTCCAATATCAACTTCATTTGAACCCCTATCAAGGGCACGGAAAAAGGGATTTAAATAAATTCCTGTTGAATCAATTATCTTTGTTTCTTTTAATTCATCTCCTTCTGCCCTAAAAATCTTTGGTGAAAATGATCCAATATCTTTTAAAGTATTTTCTTTTAAAAAGTTATTTAATTTTTCATTAAAATCAAGTGGAAGTTTTAAATCAGGGTTTAAGAGCAAAATCCATTCCCCTTTTGATTCCTTAAATAAAAAATTAAAAGCAGCACAAAAACCAATATTTTTATCATTAAGATATAACTTAGCATTTTTTAACCCTTTCAGAAAACTTACGGATTCATCAGATGAGGCGTTGTCAAAGATTAAGACTTCAAAAAAGGGCTCTTTCTGGTTTAAGACAGAATCAATACAATATTTTATATATGGAAAACTATTGTAATTGATTAAAATTAAAGAAACATTGTTTTTTTCCATTTAAACTATAATAAAATAAAAACTAAAAAAAATCAAAAATATCTTTGTTTAAATATTTTCTTTATAATTTGACATTAATTTTTTTAAATAGTAAAATCTCTTTTATGAAATTTGAAAGTTTAGTTTCTTCTATTGGTAATACCCCCTTAGTTCCTTTAAAAAATATAAAGGCAGAAGCAAATATTTTTTTAAAGTGTGAATATCTAAACCCTACTGGTTCAATTAAAGACAGGATGGCTTTGCACATTATAAAAAGAGCAGAAGAAGAAGGCTTCTTAAAGCCAGGAATGGTTATTGTAGAAAATACATCAGGAAATACTGGTGCAGCAGTTGCTTTAATTTCAAAACTTAAGGGTTATAAATCAATCTTTACAATTCCTGATAAAATGAGCCAGGAAAAGATAAATCAGTTAAAAGCTTATGGGGCAGAAGTTGTTGTATGTAAAACAGCAGTTCAACCTGAATCAGAAGAAAGTTATTATTCTGTTGCAAAAAAATTAGCAAAAGAATTAAATGCTTATTATATAGATCAATATAACAACCCCTGGAATATAGAAGCTTATTATAAGACATTAGGGCCTGAAATCTGGGAAGAAATGGATGGAAAAATAGATATCTTTGTTGCAGGTGCTGGAACTGGTGGAACAATTTCAGGGACTGGAAAATTTTTAAAAGAAAAAAACAGCAAAATAAAAGTTATAGGAGTTGATGCAATTGGCTCTGTTTTTACACCTTACTTTAAAACAGGAAAATTAATTGAACCAAAGGTTTATAAATTAGAAGGAATAGGTGAGGATTACCTTGTAAAGTGTATGGATTTTTCTGTTTTAGATGATTTCATTCAAGTGGAAGACAGGGATGGCTTTTTAATGGCAAGAAAACTTGCAAAAGAAGAAGGAATCTTTGCAGGGGGCTCCTCAGGTGCTGCCCTTTTTGCTGGCTTAAAAGTTGCAAAAGAAAATCCGGGAAAAAATATAGTTGTAATCTTACCAGACCATGGAAACAGATATTTAAGCAAATTTTATAATGATGATTGGATGAAAGAAAATGGCTATCTGTAGGAGGAATGGCTTATTGCCTATAGAGTAAAAGCAAGATTTTTCTATATAATTAAAATTCAAAAGCTCTTGAAGTTTTATTTTTTGCATAATCACTTACCATAATCAAGCATCTCCCTTTTTCTTCCAATTCTCCTTTTGCTATCAAATGGTCAGGATCATATTCCAAAATTTTAACTTTATTATTTATTGAAACTTTTACTCCATCCCAGGGTATTCCAGAGCCAATATCTTTTGTCAAAACATATATCTTTTTATTTTTTTTCCAGATTTTTAAAATTAGTGGTGGTATTTCATCTTTTAAAACATAATAATCTTCTGGTGCAAAGACCTCTGCCTTTAACTTATCTCCTTCCCAATTTCCACCTAAATAAAGATTTCCTCTTATCCTATAAATGCCAATTTTTTCTTTTTCCATTTCTTCCTTTAAATCTACTGAAATTTCAATTTTTTTTGAAAGCCCCAAATCTTTTGGTTCTATAAAAAGAGAAGGGGTTATTTCTCTTAATTTCGAATCATTGTTTTCTTTTTTTAAATAAAAGCAAAAGGGGATTGGAATATTTTCCTTATGTATTATTTCATAAGGAGGCAAAACAAATTTTTCATAGGGTTTTAGGTAGCCGATATAAAATTTATTTAAACCAATATCGTATTCTCTTATTGATTCAGGATAAAACTGTCCCTCTTGATTTTTAAGGAAGAAATGGGTTTTTAAAAAAAAGTTTTGATTTAGTTTAGGTGGCTTATCTAAGGGTTTCAAAACATTCATAATAAGTTTTTCTTCCATAGAATCTTCTATTCCATAAACAACAATTTTAAAAAGATATTTCCCTTCCTTTAAATCAAAAAAATTTTTCCCTGAAATAAAGCTATAAGGATTACCTTTTTGTGGATTTAAATTGTAAACTAATTTTATTGTGGAAAACTTAGAAAATAAGCCATCATAAAGAAATCTTACGCCATAATAATTATCAAAAGAATAAATATCAGGAGAAACTCGACAAACAAGTTCATTGTTGAGATATAAAAGTATTTTTTGAATACCCCTTTTATTTCCATTATAAAAATCATAAACTTCAACTCCAATTGAAAAAGGGCCTCTTACCTTAATTTCATTTTTTAATGGAAAAGGGAAAGATACTTTTGTAAATCTATTATTTATACTTGAAGTAGGGCTTTCAGGTGTTATTACTATTTTTTTTATCTTAATTTTTGATTCATTTTTAAAGGAAAAATAAGGAAGTGGATTTATAGGATTATTGTTTTTTCTTAGTTCATAATGCAAATGAGGATAGCCCTCTCCTGTCTCTCCACTGTAGGCAATTATATCTCCTTTTAGAACCTTCAATGGTGGGTCAATAGTAATGGTTCCTGGATATAATGCTTTATCATAATAGGATTTTAAATATTCTTCAATTGAAGGATGAAATTTTGATAAATGGGCATAAACAGAAGTTAAATTGTTATTATGGTAAAGATAAAGTGCCTTTCCATAGCCCCTATAAGTAATTTTGACTTCTCTTATTTCTCCATCCAATGTTGCAAGGACAGGAAGTCCATTTTTTTGCCCTGTTGAAAAATCAACCCCACTATGCAAGTGGGTGGTTCTAAATTCACAAAAAGAAGAAGTTAAACCAAGAAATGGTTCTATTGGAGTTTGAAGTTTTAAATCACTTAAAGGGTCTTGTTTTTCCTGAGAATTTAAGGAAAAAACATATATAAAAATTAGAAATATACCAAATACACTAATCTTTAAAATAATTTTTTGCAAGTTCTTCAGCTTTATCAAAGTTTTGAATAGATTGCAGTATCTGTTCATCATCTTTTAATGTCAATTGATAACCCTTTGTCATACCAAATTTTGCAGATAATATTTCTCTCTTTAACATAAATTTTATTCTTTTTAATTCTTCTTCATCTTTATAAATTTTTTCCTTGTCTTCTTGAGAAAACCATTTATTTTCAATTAAATATTTAAAAAATTCATCTAATATTTGTTGGTTTAATTGAAAGCTCTCATCAACTTCTTGATTTTTTGATACATATTCTATTGCAAAGTTAAAATAAAGCCCTAATCCTTGTAATTTCATCTGGATTAAGGAAAATTTTTCGGAAGAAAGCTTTATATCAGGACTTACTCCCCCTCCACCATATACAACCCTTCCACTATCAGTGTGAAATTCTTTGCCTAAAGTTTTTCCATTAACACCTTTTAAATAATCAGTTAAAAATGTGTAATCCCTCTGTATGCACCTGCCTGAAGGGATATAGTATCTTGCTGTTGTAAGAGCAAGAGCTGAATCTTGAGAAAGCTCATAAACTGACTGAACAAGTCCTTTTCCAAAGGTTGTTTCTCCAACTATTAAAGCTCTGTCATGGTCTTGCATTGCACCAGCAACTATCTCAGAAGCAGAAGCAGAACCAGAGTTTACAAGGATGATAAAAGGAATTTTATAAGGGTTAGCTTTTGCCTTTGTCTTAAATTCCATAACAGAAGAAGCATCCCTCCCTCTTGTATAAACAATTAAGGAATTTGGTTTTAAAAAAAATGAAGATACTTCTATTGCTTGTTCCAGTATTCCTCCAGGGTTGTCCCTTAAATCAAGGATTAGTTTTTCCATTCCTTGTTCTTTTAACTTTTTCAATGCTTCTCTTAATTCTTCTGATGTGGTTTTATTAAAATCAGTTATTCTAACATAACCAGTTTTTTCATCCAACATTGTAGGATATCTTACAGCTGTTTCAGAAATCACTTCTCTTGTGATTTCCAAAACTATTGGTTCTTTTACCCCAACTCTTATTATTGTTATTTGAACTTTTGTCCCTTTTTGTCCTCTTAATTTATCCACAACTTCATTTATATTCATTTTTTCGGTTGACTCACCATCAATTTCTGAAATTATATCTCCTGCCCTTACACCCAACCTATGGGCAGGCGTTCCTTCCACAGGAGAGATAACTGTTATTTTTCCATTTCTTAACCCAATAAGGATACCTATTCCAGAGAATTTTCCCTCCTGCCTTTGAAGCATTGCTTTATAATCTTTTGGATCGAGGAAGTTTGAATGGGGATCGAGGAATTGAATCATTCCATCAATAGAAGAATAAATCAGTTCCGATGGCTCTTGTTTTTCTGGATAGATGCTCTGAACTTTATCAAGAAGTTCAATATATTGAGAATAACTATAATGGTCTATTCTCTGGAAATTTATAATTTGCCAGAGGGAAAAACCACAGAAAAATAAGAAAATACTAAAAGCAAATAAAACCAGATTTTTTTTCATAATATTTTATTATATCAAGAAATTTTAAAATTTTCATATAATTTTATTATCCCACAAATATCTGCCTGCTAAAGAGATGTGAAAAATAAAGCAGTAAAGAAATTTCAACTAAAAGAATAAAATAAAAAAGCCATTTGTTTTTTATAAGGTTTCCAAAATATATAAAGACAGGAAAGGCAGCAAGAGCGTATCTATTTAAGCTTGGAAAGCTTAAGATTGTTAGGGGCTGCAAAATAATTGCTAAACTATAAAATCCTTCACTATATCTTTTTTTTCTAATTAAAGCAAAAGATCCAAAAAGAACAAAGAATAAGAAAAGCATTTCCCAAAATGCCATACCTGAAAAAATTGTCATCTCTTGCAAAATTTGTCAAAAACTATTCCTGGATGAAAAAAAATAACTCTGCCAAAACTCTTCTGGCTATGCAAAAATTTCAATGGGTCACCAGTTATAACCCAAAGGTAAAAAGACTAGAATATAAGGCCAAAAAAAGGAGAAATTAAACTTGTAATTTTAAGCCATTTATTTTTTTCTTTAAAAGTTTCAAGTGAAAGAAGTGAAAGAATTACTCCACTGGGTCTTGTTAAGCCACAAAGTAAACCAAAAAGAAAGTTTAAAAAAAATTTTTCTTTTCTAATAGACCAAAGAAAAATTGAAGTACATAGCAAAAAAGTCCCTTCAGAATAAGCCACTGCAAAGAAGAAAGCAAAAGGTGAAAAAAAATAAAAAAGAAGCCCTCTTGTGCAATTTGCGTATATTTTAAAAAGAAAAAAAAATGATAAAAAAGAGGAGGCAGAATTTAAGAGAGCTCCAAGGAGGGGGAGAGGAATTAGCAGGAAGCTAAAGATTCTCAGAAGAAAAGGATAAAGGGGGAAAAAAGCATAAGAGCCTTCATCTAAAAGTTTAGTATACCAATCATTTACAATTAACAAATAATACTGGCCATCCCAATTTGCAAGGGGTGAAAAAAATCCTTCCTTTCACCTACTATATAATCAAATAAATTTCCATTTCAAAGGACCCAGATAATTAAAAAAAGTAATTCAAATATTATTATTTTTTTTAATTTAATTTTTTTAAAAGAAGACTCAGGAATTTTTAAGAATAATTTGCTTAATAAAAAGGGAATTAAAAATAAGATAACAAATAAATAGAAAACTACTTTGAACCAATTAGTTGGTTTTAAGGTTTCAAATTCTTTTTCACTAATTTTTTTCTTTCCACATTCTCCTGCAATAGCAATTACTTCTATTTTATGTTTCCCAGTTGAAAAATTTATTGGGTTAATTTGAACCCAGAAACCTGCCTTTTCTGCCCAAGAAATTTGGGGATATTTTTCTTTAACACAAGGAAAGGCAAAGAAAGTTTTTCCTTTCCAATAAATTTTTCCATAAACTAAAACTTCAATTTCTGGTGGCGTGCAAATTGAAATAGCCCATCCTTGAACTGCAAAGGAAGTTTTTCCCTTTGGTTCTGGCTCATAGCTTACCCATCCTTCAATTTGTGAAAAGATTTCTTTGCAAGAAAAAAAATTTAAAAGAAACAACAATAAAATTTTTTCATTAAAATTTAAAATTTTTTAAGGAGGAAATTTGCTGCAAACACTCATAAAAAGGGAAGTTGAAAGGTATCTGTCTCCTCTGTCAGGAAGCAAAACTACTATTACGCCTTTTTTTAATTCACTGGCAATTTCTATGGCGCAATGGACAGCAGCACAAGAAGACATCCCAACAAAAACACCTTCCTTTGTTGCCAGTTTTCTTGTTGTGTCAAAAGCATCCTCATCTTTTACATTGTATTTCTCGTCTATTCTTGAAGGATCATATATTTTGGGGACAATTGATTCCTTCATATTTTTAAGTCCCTGTATTCTATGCCCTGGAAGGGTTCAACACCAATAATTTTTATACCTTTGTTATATTCTTTCAACCTTTGACTAACACCCATCAATGTGCCCGTTGTCCCCATTCCAGCAACAAAATGTGTTATTTCTCCTTTTGTTTGTTCTAAGATTTCCTTTCCTGTTGTCTCATAATGGGCTTTTACATTTGATGAATTATCAAATTGATTTGGCATAAAATAATTTTCAGGTGCTTCTTTATAAATTTGATGGGCAAGTTTTATAGCACCATCTGTTCCTTCTTCTGCAGGTGATAAGATAAGTTCTGCTCCAAGGGCTTCCAGAATTTTTCTTCTCTCATAACTTACACATTTTGGCATAACAAGTTTTATTCTATAGCCCTTAGAAGATGCAATTATTGCAAGTCCAATTCCAGTATTTCTAGAAGTTGGTTCTAATATAATTTTATCTTTTGTCAGCAATTTTTTTTCTTCTGCTTCTTTTATAAGATAAAGGGCAGTCCTGTCTTTAACTGAACCACCTGGATTTGCGCCTTCAAATTTACCATAGAGCAAAATATATGAGGGTTTGGATTAATGTTATCCATTCTTATAAGCGGTGTATTACCAATGCAATCTATTATACTCATAAAAAAATTATAGCATTTTTATAAGAATGTTGCTTATTAAAATTTTTTGCATCTTTTCAAAGCTGACCTGTATAGATGTAATATGCATCTAGATGGTTTGGAGCTAATTTAAGTGCTTTTCTAAATATTTCCCATGCCTCGTCTTCATAACCTCCATAAAATAAAACAAAGCCAAGATTGTATAATGCATTTGCATTTTTTGGATCAAGCTCAACTGCTTTTTTATATGCCTCAATTGCTTCGTCGCTAAGTTTTTTAGCCAAGAAAGCCTCTTCTAACAAGAAATTCACATTTGCATCCTTTTGATTTAACTTAATTATTTTATTAAATATTTTTTTGCCTTATCTAAAAAACAAAACCTATGCTTCCTTCTAATATATCGTAAATTTCAAACCTTCCTCTTATTCTATCCCCAATTTTCCTATTTATAATTCTTTTCTTCTATATTTTTTAGTATATTTTCTTCTTCAAAAAAATCTGAGTTTTCCATACTTCAAACCTCCAGAATATTTATTGCATTTACCGATAATTATTTCAATTTTTAATTAGAATATTTTAAGATATTGTTTAGGAAAAACCATTTGACAATTATTGAAATATGCTACAATAAATAAGGCATAAAAATTTCAGCGTCAATTTGATTAACGCAAAAGGAGGAGGATGAAAAAAATATCTTTAAAGGTTTTAATTTTTGCTGTTTTGGTCTTTGCAATTCAGTACATTTCCTTTGCACAAGAAGAAGATGCAGAAGGATGCAAAGATCATCCATTGTTTAACAGAATGCCTAACTATTATTTAGGCAGTTGCGCAAAACTTGATTTTGGTTCTATGAAATTTCCAGTGGGACAACCAGATCCAAAAAAAGATAATAATATAAAATCTGAAGTAGTGGAAGGAAAAATAATGGTATTTAATTATCAAATAAAAGAAGGCTCAACACCTCCATCAGGTTTGCAAATTATGCGAAATTTTCAAAATGCAGGCAAACAAAATGGCGGGGTTATCTTAGGAGAATATCAGAGTTGGTGTGCTGGACAATATGAATATACTGGAAATGATATAAATGGAGGCACTATTCCTTTTGGAAATAGATGCACTAATTGGGGAACGACTATTAAATTTGCAAAAAATGATAAAGAGATTTGGGTATATGTTCAATTAAGTGATGATGGCTATGATATGGTAATTGCAGAAAAAGAAATGATGGTGCAAGAGATTAAAGCAAATGAGATGTTTGATGCTTTAAATAAAGATGGATTTATTGCATTATATATAAATTTTGAAAGTGGTAAAGCAGAGATAAAACCAGAGTCACAACCTATTATTGAACAAATGTAAAAATGATGAAAGAGAATCCAACATTAAAGATAAGCTTTGAAGGGCATACAAACAATGTCGTAACTCCACAATCCAATCAAACACTTTCAGAAAATCGTGCAAAGGCAGTAATGGATGCAATTATATCAAAAGGAATAGATAAAAACCGCCTTTCATCAAAGGGATGGGGGCAAACCAAACCAATTGCTGACAATAAAACAGAAGAAGGAAAAGCAAAAAACAGAAGAGTAGAAATTGTGAAAAAGTAGATAAAAATAGAAAATATTAATTTAAAAATTTATTATTGTGTAAATTTCCTTGAGCAAAAGTCCTATGCTACATTAAGTAAAATAAGCTTTTTTTAAGAAAAGTTTTCACTCTTTATAGCTGATTATCCTTCTAAAGAGATATAAAGAACAATTTTTAAAAATGCAAATAAGCATAAAATAAAATTTTTGCAGCCCTGTTGCCTCATGTTATTTTTTATCTTAATAATCATATCATTTCCTCACAGTAACTATATTCTAACTTAGTTAAAATAAATTTGGTTTTTAAAGGCTAAATCATTTTCAAATGGATTTTATTTGAGGCAATCCCCCTTGACAGTTTAAAGTTCAAAGTATTACAATAAAAATAATGAAAAGACATAAAAAGATTTTTAAGAAATTATTATTTCCTTTAACATATCTTATATGTTCATTTTCCAATGAAAAAATTTGAAAAATGGAAATGAAAAAAAATTAAAAGGGTTTTGATATGCTAAGGATTAAAGTCATAGAACAAAAGGATGCAACTGGAAAACTTAAAGAGATTTACGAGGAGCTTGTAAAAAAAAAGGAAAACTTGCAAATGTTCATAAAATTCAAATTTTGCCACCTGAAAGCATTATAGCCCATTTTGCTAATCGCATTGTACTTTCTTTGGGAGTGGAATTAGAACCAGATGAGGGAACTGGTTATAAGTATTGATTAAGTATAAAATGAAAAAAAAATCCAAATTCATTATAATTTATAATAATTTAAATAATTTCCTTTTGATGGACAAGAAACTTGAAAGGAGTCCCTATATCTGCAAACCTTTCTATGAAACTATACAAGGGCTATAAATTAGGAGCAATAAAATGAGAAAAAGATTAGAAGAAACATTTGTTATTTTTATGAGTACCCTTAAATGGAGTGTGCTAGCTGCAATCATAGGTATATCAGTTGGGTTATCAACAACTGTATTTTTGAAAGCACTAAATTGGGCTACATTTTTGACACACAAAAATTCATACTATTATCTTTTCTTGCCCCTTGCATTTTTTTTAAGTGCTTTATGTATTCAATATTTAGCGCCTGATGCAGAAGGTCATGGAACAGAAAAGGTTATTGAAGCAATCCATAGGTATTCTGGTAAAATAAGAGCTTCAGTTATCCCTGTAAAACTTTTTGCCTCAGTGATAACTATTGCTTTTGGTGGTTCTGCTGGAAAGGAAGGTCCCTGTGCTCAAATAGGTGGTGGCGTTTCATCTGTTTTTTCTGACCTATTCAAATTTGATGATATTGATAGAAAAAAACTCGTGATATGTGGCATTAGTGCAGGTTTTTCTTCTGTATTTGGCACACCAGTAGCAGGTGCTATTTTTGGTGTGGAAGTTCTTTTTGTAGGAAGTATCTTATATGAAGTTCTTTTGCCTTCCTTTATTTCAGGGATTATTAGTTATCATATTTCTTCGGGCTTTGGAATAACATACTTTTATAATCCCCTAAAATTTGTCCCTGTTTTTAATGAATATCTCTTAATAAAAGTGATTATTGGAGGAATTTTCTTTGGCCTTGTTTCATTTCTTTTAATTGAAACAATGAGATTTTTTCACAAACAATCCTCTAAGCTAAATTTATGGAAACCCTTAAAAGGTTTAATTGGAGGCTTAATTCTTGTTGTTTTGACTTTCATCTTTTCTAATCAATTTCTTGGGCTTGGATTAGAAACAATTCAGTTAACATTAGAGGGAGAAGAAGTCATCTGGTATGCCTTTATTCTGAAAATTATTTTTACTACAATTACTTTAAACTTTGGAGGTAGTGGTGGAGTATTGACTCCTATATTTTTCATTGGAGCAACTTCTGGTTCATTATTTTCAAATTTGCTGGGGCTTGATAAAACCACATTTTCTGCAATTGGTTTGGTGAGTGTTCTATCAGGTGCAACAAATACTCCTATTGCATCAAGTATAATGGCAATAGAACTATTTGGAACAAGTGTTGCTCCTTATGCTGCTTTGTCTTGTATTATTAGTTTTCTTATAACTGGACACAGAAGTATATATCCTTCTCAAATACTTGGTATTAGAAAATCAGCATCTATAAAAGTAGAAGTTGGTAAAGAAATAGAAAAAATAAAGCCAGAAGCTCAGCCAAGAAGGAAAAGCTTAACAAATTCTATTTTAAAAGCTTTTAAAAAAATTAGAGAAATAATCATTAAATATAAATAATAATTGTAAAAATTATTTTGCCTTGCGATATATTATAGTAATTGTGTTGGTATATTATGTGGAATTTGTTATAAAATGAATATAAAGGTTTTCAATGGGAAGTTTAAAGGGAGGGCAATTGCATCTGTAAGCTTAGAGCTAGTTATTGTTTTTGTCCTTCCTCCAACCTGAAGATTTTTGATTTTTTAATCTTTGATAATGCTTCCTGAATCCTGTTTTCTACAAAAAGATAAAGTCCTGCTTCAACTGATTCTATTATCTTTTCAGGCAGACCCCCTTTGTGGAACCTAAAATTTTAACAGTATCCTTCCTTAACGAGATTCTTCGCTTCGCTCGGAATGACAGAAGGGGGATGCAGTGAATGACAAAAGGAGGACGCTCAGAATGACTCCCCAATTGTCATTGCGAGCACCCGAAGGGTGCATGGCAATCTCGCTTTTAACGGATAACGGATCTCGGACGCGAGGAACGAATCATCGCATATTCAATACTCTTTAAGGTGTAGCCAGCTCATTTTCCTTGTATCTGCCCCAATCCTTAAACGCTTTTAGGTTTCCACCCCCCCAATTTGTTATAAGTAAAATGTAGGCGCAGTGCTTTATGCCTGCGATAAAAAAAAGGAGCATTTCGCATTTAGCATTTAGGGTAAAAAACATATTCCCGAATCCCTATATGGGGGATTCGAGATGCGATCGTCTGTAGGGGGCGAGCTTGCTCGTCCCGTTTCAATACAGGGCATCAGAAACAGCATTTAGCATTTAGGGAATAGGTCTAAACCCGGAATGCGATATGCGGACTCTCCCTCTTGTCATTGTGAGCCGAAAGCGTGACAAATTCAAAATGCCCAGCATTGTCTTTGCGAGGCGCAGCCGAAGCCATCTCGTTTTAAACGGATAACGGAAAAAGGACACGGACAACGGACTGATACTCTGCTGCTCTGTTGCTCTATTGCTCTGCTTTGCAAGCACCCCTACTTTTGCATAGGATTTTAAGGAAAATATCACTTGACAATGGGTTGGAAAATAATTTAAAATAAAATTGGGTAGTAA
>JBBISU010000018.1:46519-55747 GCA_037441225.1 Acidobacteriota bacterium | reverse complement strand
CTTTATTATTAAAAACTATTAATCAATAAAATTGAGCAACTTGGGTTAAGATAAAGATCTAAATTATTTTAAAAAAAATTTTAATGAGTATAATTTATTAAAACTTCCTTTAAACTCTAAGGGCATATTTTTTTCAATTTTTTCATAAATTTCCTTTTCCTTCTTTTTATCTCCTAAGGCAATGCAACCTTTAAGTTTTAATATATTGTCAGGACATTTTTTTAATAATTTTAAGATTGAATTTTTAACCTTATTATTTTTTTCTTTCAGATATTTAAATATTAAATATTCAATTTTATAACTAAAATGCTCAAAATTTTTAAAGATTTTTTCCATTTCTTTTAAATATTTTTTTTCTTTTTTTAAAAGATATAAAAATTTTAAAGCTCTAAAAGCTTCAATGAAATTTTTTTCTTCAATACAAATCCTTGCATTTTCTTCTTCATCCTTTATATATTTTTCCCCCTCTCCAGAAAATAGAGAATATTCTGCTTCATAATTTAAAAGTGTTGGCTTTAAAAACAAAAGATTTTCTTTTTCAATCATTTTTTTATATTCAGTTAAAAATTTCTTAAAATAATTTAAATCTCCAATTTCATAGGAAAAATCCATTCCAAATTGCAAAAATTCATCATAAGGGTAATTTGACTTCTTTGCAAAATTTATTCCTTCTTCTAAGTTATTTTTAACTTCATTATAGTTTCCAGTTGAAAGATTAAAATAAGCAAGATAAGAAATTGCTTTTGATGTTAAAATTGAATTAAATTTTTTTGAATACGAAATTGCTTTATAGATATTTTCTTTTGCAAAATCAAAATTTCCAAGATAAATAATTAAAAAGGAAATATTTAAAAGAATATTTATAATAACATCAGGTTTTACAAATCCATAATTAAATGTTTCTTTAAGACAAATTTCATAATTTTTTAAGGCACTAAAAAAATCACCTTCAAATACATAAAAATTGCTTAAATTGTTTAAAAATATTAAATATTCTCCAATATAATTTTTCCTTTTAAACCATTTTATTTCTTCTTTAAATATATTAAATGCCTCTCTTCTTTTTTCAGTTTCATATAAAATATAATAATAATATGCTTTACTGCTATGGTATTCTGGATTACCTTCAAATTCTTTCATATCAAGTGCCTTTTTATAATATTTTATTGCTTTTTCATACAAACCCAAAAAGGAATAAAACCTTGCAATTGTAAAATATGAATAAAATTTATCAATTTTTTCTTTTGAAAATTTAATTGCTTCTTTTAAATTATTTTCTGCATCATTAAAAAGCCCTTGCATCCTCAATGCTTCACCTAAAATTATAAAACTTTTGCTTTTATATTTTCCTTTAAAAATTTTTTCATTTTCCTTTATAATTTTTTCTGCTTCTTTTACCATTCCAATGGAAAGACAAATCTTTGCAATTTCAATTAAATCTTTTTTAATATCTTTTTTATAATATTTTTTTAAATCAATTAAATTTTGAAGAACCTTATAACACTCCTTTAATGAAAAAACTTTTTTCAATTTTTCATATAAAATTTCAAGATAATATATTCCTTTTTTATCCCTTGCATTATAAAAATGATAAGATAAAAGATTTTCATCTTTTTCATAATATTTTTCAAATATATTTCCAATTTTTTTATGAAACTTTCTTTTAAAAGAAAATTCCAAACTTTCATAAATTGCATCCTTATATGTCTGTTTTATAAAAAAATATCTATTTTCTTTTATATTTATGCCTAAAAATAAACCATCTTTTAAAAGTTTATTTAAAATGTTTTTATTTATTTTTAATTTATCTACAATATCAAAGGGAATGTTTTCGCCTACAATTGAAAAAATTTGAAGCACCTTTTTTTCTTCCAGTGAAAGCAAGTCAAATTCTTTTAAGGCAATCCCTTCAAGTGTCTCTGGAATTTGAATTGGAACTGTTTCATTTAAAATTAAAATCTCTGGAAAGTCCTCTGATCTTTCAAGGTATCCACTTTTAAGCATCAATTTTAAAACTTCTAATATAAATTGTGCATTTCCGCCTGTGATTTCTAAAATTTGCTCAAAAGCTTTTTCTGGAATTTCTTTTACTTTTAAATAACTCAATATAAATTCTTTTGTTTCTTTTTCTTTAAAAGGTTTAAGTTCAGCAAAATAATCAAAAATATTTAAATCTTTAAATTTATTTTCCCTCCCCGATAAGAAAATATAAAACCCTTTTTTTTCAAGTATTTTTAATGAAAAGCTTAAAAACTCAATGCTTTCACTATCCAAAAAATGTATATTGTCTATGAATAAATAAATATTTTCTATTTCCAATAAGTAATTTAAAATCAATATTATAAATTTATGGAGCAAATTTTTATAAACTTCTGGTGGTAAATCTATTTCCTTTTTTTCTTCCAGTTCTAAAAATTCTAATAAAATTGTTTTGTATTGTTCTTTTCCTAAAATTTCTGATATCTTTTCTTTAATATTTTCTTTGAAATATTTTCTCAGTAGATTCATCAGCAAATCTTTAAATGGAGATAAGGAAAATGAAGAAGTGATGGAATTGCATCTAAAATAAATTAAATTTTTATCTCTTAATTTTTTAAAGTTAAAAAAGTAATTTAAAAATTGTGATTTCCCAATACCAGCAGGACCTGAAATAAATGAAATAAATGCCCTCTCTTCATTAAATTTTTCAAAAAGATTATTTAATTCTTCTAATTCTTTTTTTCTCCCAATTAATTCTTTTACTTCAAAAAGCTCTCCTCTTTTCCCTTTTAAAATAGAAATTTCGACTGCCTTTTCCTTTCCTTTTAATTTAACAGGTGCCAGTTTTTCAAAGATATAAAATTCTGGCGCCTTTTCTTCCAAATTTTTTGAAAAAATTATCTCCTTTTCTGGTGCAATTTCCATCAATCTTGCTGCTATATTTACACCATCTCCCATAACAGTATATTCAAACCTTTCTCTTGAACCAACAATCCCACAATATACATTATCATAATTTACACCTACCTTAACTGGAACATCTTTTTCCATTGAAATATTTTTTAACTCTTTTAAAAATTCCAAAGATCTTTCAATTTCTTCACCAATTGTCAGAGGGGCACCAAATAAAACCATTAAAAGATTTCCCTTATCTGAAAAATCAATTTTGTTTAAATATCCACCATATTTTTCAATTAAATCAATCACTTCTTCAATTATTTCTAAGATAAATTTTTCAAAAGACAATTCTTTACCTAATCTTATAAAAATTACAATTACTTTTCTATGACCATTAACCATTTCTTCCACTTCCTTTTCAACTACTTCTTTCAAGTATGGATTTAAGAAATAATTAAAAATATCTTTATTTAAAGTATGTTCACCATCAAAATCTTTTTCAGAAATTTCAATTTCTTTCTTTGAGAAATATAAAATTTCATTTGGCTTTGCTTCCTTTTCAGCTTCCACTGCACCATTTATTGCTTCTCCTGTAAAGACATAATCCTTTTTTTCTTTGCCAAGAATAACTAAAATACATTTTCCAGAAGAAATTCCACCCTTTAATCTTAATGTGATATTTCCAAATTTTGTTTTATAATCTTCAAAATATTTTATAATATTTAATAAATCTTCTGAAAATTTTGAGGCTCTTTCATAAGAATTTTTCCCTTCAAAAAATGTTGTAACAGCATCCCCAGCAAATCTTAAAATATCCCCATCATATTTTTTTAAGGAATCATAAAACCTTGAAAAGAAATCATTTAAAACCCTTGTTAATTCTTCTGAACCCTCCCTTCCAAAGGAAGCAAAATATTCAGAAATTTTTGTAAAGCCAGAAAGATCTGCAAAAAGAGAAGCTCCCCAAAAAGAAAATATCCCATTTATTTTTCTTTCTCTTTTTAAAACCTTTATCAATAAATCAGGGAAGAAACCTTCTATCTTCATCTTACTTTATTTTACCTTAAAAAAGGTATTTGAAGTTAGCTATTTTTGAGTATTTTCTTGTATTTTTTGTTAAATATTAGATACCTAAATTAAAAAATTTATGATAAACTATATTTTATGAAAATTAAAAAAGCAATTTTTCCAGTTGCTGGTTTTGGGACTCGCCTCCTCCCAGCAACAAAAGCTATTCCAAAGGAACTAATTCCTGTCTGGGATAAGCCAATTTTACACCATGTAGTTGAAGAGTGTGTGAATTCAGGTATTGAAGAAATATTATTTATAACTTCTCAGGGGAAAGAAATTATTCTTGATTATTTTGATCGGAATTCTTCCTTGGAAGAGCATTTAAAGAAAAAAGAAAAGGATAAAGAATTAGAAATTGTAATAAAAACATCAAACATTGCTCATTTTTATTCAATAAGGCAGAAGGAGATAAAAGGGTTAGGACATGCAATTTTTCAAGGAAGAAGATGGATAGCAAATGAGCCCTTTGCTGTTATTTTAACTGATGATCTTGTGATTTCAAAAATCCCTTGCCTAAAGCAATTAATAAATGTTTTTGAGAAATTTAAAATGCCAGTAATTGCCTTAGAAGAAGTGCCAAGGGAAGAGTCAGGGAAATATGGTGTAATTGAAGGAGAAGAAATTGAAAAAAATATATTTAAAATAAAAAATATGGTAGAAAAACCAACTCCAGAGGTTGCTCCTTCAAATTTAGCAATAATTGGAAGATATGTTTTAACACCAGAAATATTTGACTTTCTTGAAGAAACAAAGGAGGGGGAAGGAGGTGAGATTCAACTAACTGATGGGCTACAAAAATATGTAAAAAATGGAATATTAGGATTTAAATTTGAAGGAATAAGGTGTGATATGGGAACACCTGAAGGTTTCTTATGGACAAATCTTATTTATGCTTTGAATTCTACTTCTTTGAAACCCCTTCTTTTACAGATTCTTTCTCGTCTTTCGCCTTATCTTTAGAATTTTCTTTCCTTGCATAATCATTTATATAAAAACCACTTCCTTTGAATTGAATTGCTGGTGGCTTTAATATCTTTTTTAGCCTCCCACCACAATAAATACATATATTTGCTTCTTTCCCTGGTGGAAGAATATATTCTTCTTCTTTTTTGCACTCCTGGCAAAGATAAACATATATTGGCATAATTTCCTCCTTTACTATGTCTAATATTATAACACAATTTCTTTCTTTTTTCTTCCCTCAAATAAATAATTATTACCAATTTTTTAAAATTTGAAAATTTATGTTTGAAGGTTGAAAATTTTTTGGATTTGATTTTGTCAAATAATCGATAATAGCTCTTAAGGCAGTCCCTTTTGCTGGAAGAAAAAAGGGCTCTCCTTTTAACCTGCAAATTATTGATTTTGAACATAAAAGTCCTGTTGCAATGCATTCGACATATCCCTCAACTCCAGTAATCTGTCCCATTAAAAATATATTTGGTTTTTTCCTTAAAGAAAAATCTGAAGAAAGATGGGTTGGCGAATTTATATAAGTATTTCTATGAACCTGACCATATCTTACTATCTTTACATTTTCAAATCCTGGAAGGGAAGATAGTATCCTTTTTTGCTCCGAGAATTTTAACCTTGTTTGAAAGCCAACTAAATTTAAGAATTTCCCTTCAAGGTCTTCTTTTCTCATTTGAATTACAGCATAACTATTTGTTTTAAGCCCAACTGGTCTTAAAGGGCCAAAGGCAAGTGTTTCGGGTCCTCTCCTTGCCATTTGCTCAATTGGAAGACAACCCTCAAAAAATATTTCTTTTTCAAAATTATGTGGCTTAACTGTTTCTGCATTTACAAGTTTATCTACAAATTTATAGTATTCCTCTTTTGTTAAAGGCAGATTTAAATAATCATTCCCTTCCCCATACCTTGAAGCCCAAAACATTTTACTTAAATCTATGGAATCCTTTAAAACAATTGGAGATATGGCATCATAAAAATACAAATCAAAATTGACATAATTTGAAATTTTTTCTTCTAAACTTTTAGAAGTTAAAGGACCAGAGGCAATTCCAACAATTCCATCAGGAATTTTTTTTACCTCTTTTCTTATTATTTTAATATTCTTTTCCTTTTCCAAAGTTTCTGTAACGAGTTTTGAAAATTTTATTCTATCCACTGCAAGTGCTTTTCCTGCTGGAACTTGTGTCTTATAAGCACAATCAATTAATAGAGAATTTTCTTTTTTCAATTCCTCCTTTAAAATTCCAGAGGCACTTTTTGGGTCTGCATTTTTCAATGAATTTGAACAAACAAGTTCAGCCAAAAAGGGGGTTTTGTGTATTTCTGTCATTTTTCTTGGCCTCATTTCAAATAATTCTACAAAATACCCTGCCCTTGACAATTGGTAAGCACATTCAGAGCCCGAAAGCCCACCTCCAATTATAATAACCTTTTCTTTTTTTTCTCTAAGTAAAGCCATTTATAAATAGAATATTAGCTCTTTACAAATTTACAATTTGGGCAAAATTTTTTATTTCCTTTAATATTTAAAAAGGGATTTTTACAATTAGGACATTCTTCTGGGACTGGTTTATACCATTGTATAAAATCACATTTGGGCCAATTGCTGCATCCATAAAATATTTTTCTTTTTCCCTTCCTTGACACAATTTCTCCCCCACATTTTGGACATTTTACACCTGTCTTTTCTGATTTGTACTTTTCTTTTTTTCTGATATTTTTGCATTTTGGGTAATTGGAACAGGCATAAAAAAATCCAAATTTTCCTTTTTTCAAAACCATTTTTCCACCACATTTTTCGCAGGGCTCAACTTCTTCCTCATTTGTTGATTTTGTAAATTTGCAAGAAGGGAAGCCAGAACAAGCAATAAATTCGCCATTCTTCCCAAATTTTATAACCAAGTCCTTTCCACATAAAGGACATTTTTCTTCTGTTGGAAGTGCCTTTACTTTTTCTAAATTTAAATTTGCTTTTTCCAAATCTTTTATAAATTTTTCATAAAATTTCTTTAAGAGTTCTTCCTTATTTGTTTCTCCTTCTTCAATTAAGTCCAATGTTTCTTCTAACTTTGCAGTGTAATTTTCGTTTATCAAGTCAGAAAAATGTGCATCTAACATATTTACAACTGTTTTTCCTAAATTTGTAGGGACAAAAAAAGGACCTTCTTTTAAACAATATGCCCTATTTTGAAGAGTTGAAATTATAGTCGCATAAGTTGAAGGTCTTCCTATTCCTTTTTCTTCTAATGCCTTTACAAGTGTGCCTTCTGTATATCTTGCAGGTGGTTCTGTGAACTTCTGTTCCTTATTTAATTCCAAAAGTTTGCATTTTTCTTTTTCTTCTAAGGGTGGCAATGTTTCTTCTTTATCTTCTTCCTGTTTTGCATATATAGATAAAAATCCCGGAAATTTTACCGTCTTTCCTGATGCTTTAAATGTGTAATCCCCTGCACTTATAACAACCTTTGTAACATCATATCTTGCTGGCTTCATTTGGGAAGCAATAAATCTTTTATAAATCAATGAATAGACCTTAAACTCATCGGCTTTTAAAAATTTTTTCATTTCTTCCAGTGGGATCTCAAACCTTGTAGGCCTTATTGCTTCATGGGCATCCTGGACTTTTGATTTGTTTTTATAATGATTTGGCTTTTCTGGTAAATAGTCCCTCCCAAATTCTTTTTCAATTATCTCCCTTCCCTTTGAAATTGCTAAATTTGATACCCTTACAGAATCAGTTCTCATATAAGTTATAATACCTGCTCTTCCATAAGAACCCAGATCAACACCTTCATAAAGTTTTTGTGCAATCATCATTGTTTTTTTTACAGGAAATTTAAAGAGCCGGTGGCATTCCTGTTGTAATTTTGCTGTTGTAAAAGGAGGAGGGGGGTAGCTTTTTTGTTCTTTTTTTTCAATCTTTGAAATAATATAATCCTTTTTTAGTAAATCCTTTTCAATTTCTTTTGCCTTTTCTTCATTTGGAATTTTTATTTTTTTCCCTTTATAAGTGGAAAGGTTTGCAAAAAACTCGCCTTTTTTTGCTTTAAGTTTTGCAGTAAAAACCCAAAATTCTTCCTTTTTAAATTTTTCAATTTCTTCTTCCCTTTGACAAACCATCTTTAAAGCAACTGACTGGACTCTCCCAGCAGAAAGGCCCCTTTTTAACTTTTTCCATAAAAGAGGTGATAAACGATAGCCCATTAAACGATCCACAATCCTTCGGGCAATTTGGGCATCTACAAGATTTAAATTTAAGTCATTTTTTTCTTTAAAACTTGCCTTTATAGCATTTGGAGTTAGTTCTTTTAAAAGTATTCTGTAAAATTTTTTTTCACCATTTTTTAATATTTCCTTTATATGGTAGGCAATTGCTTCCCCTTCTCTATCTGGGTCTGTGGCAATGTATATTTCTTTAGCATCTTCTGAGGTCTTTTTAATTTGATTTACAATCTTTGCTTTTTCCTTTGGAATAACAAAGAGCGGCTGAAAATTTTTTTCGATTAAAATGCCTTCTTTTGATTTTGGAAGGTCCCTTATATGGCCTAAGGAAGCCAAAATTTTAAAACTTTTCCCTAAAACTTTATACAAAGTTTTAACCTTTGCAGGAGATTCAACAATTACAATTTTTGACATAAAAAGATTATATCAAATTTCTTTTTTAAAAAAATAAAGATTTGTTTTTCCATACCTGTAAATTTTAAAGGGCTCTATATGATATTTAAAATTGGGTGGGTTTTCTAAGATCAATATTCCATCTTTTGATAAAATTTTAAAAGAAAGGGTTAAAACAGTTGTAATTTTTGGAAATTTATAAGGCGGGTCTATGTAAACAAAGTCATATTCCTTTTTAATTTTTTTTAAAAAATCTATCACATCTTTATTATATACATTTATTGTAATTTCAAAATCCCTTGAATTTTTTTTAATAAACTCACAAAGTTTTTTATTTAATTCAACTGCTTCAACAGGAGAAAAGCCAACGGATAATGCTTCAAAGGCAACTATTCCTGAACCAGAAAATAAGTCCAGAAATGATCCTTTTGGATATTTATAAAGGATTGACCAAAGAGCTTCTCTTACCTTAGTTTCAGTTAGCCTTAAACCTTCAACTTTTGGAACCCTTAATATCCTTCCTTTTAAAATTCCTCTACATATTCTCATAATTATTAAATGATAGCATAAAATTGGTAAAGGTACGCATTAAAAAAATAGATTTATAAGAAATGAGTAATTTTTTTTAAAAACAACTAAAAAAGGGTGAGTGAGGGGAATCGAACCCCCAACATCTGGATCATAAAGAAATTT
>JBBISU010000018.1:33252-46419 GCA_037441225.1 Acidobacteriota bacterium | reverse complement strand
AAAAAGGGTGAGTGAGGGGAATCGAACCCCCAACATCTGGATCCACAGTCCAGTGCTCTAACCAATTGAGCTACACTCACCATCAAAACCTGCCTGGAGGGAATCGAACCCCCGACCTACGGATTAGAAGTCCGTTGCTCTATCCTACTGAGCTACAGGCAGTTTTAATATTTTAGCATATTTTTAAAGCATAATAAAATGAAAGGGCAACAATTGCTGCTGTCTCTGTTCTCAATGGATCTTTTGTTAATGGCAGAAGTAAAATCTCTTTTTCATTGAAAATTTTTATTTCTTCTTTAGCCCATCCTCCTTCAGGTCCAATGAATAAAATCTCACCATTTTTTATAAAATTTAACCAATTTCCTCTTTCTCCACTTATTTCGAGAATCCCAATATTTTTAAATTTTTCAATTGCTTCCTTTAAAAAAATAGGTCCTTCTACTTTTGTAATGAATCCTTTTTCCGATTGCATACAAGCTGCTTTTGCAATTAGATTAAATCTTCTTATCATTCCTTCTGTAATATTTTTAACGGAACTATATTTTGTAATTAGCAAAATAATTTTATCGACCCCAATTTCCGAAGCTTTTTCAATTAAAGTAGCAATCCTTTGTCCTTTTGGAACTGAAGTGGCAATGGAAATTTTTGGTTTTTCTTTTATCTCTTTGATTGCCAATAAATCAAAGAATACTTCTCCATCTTTAAAATCTTTTGCAATTGCATTCCAGATTTTTCCTTCTCCATCGCAAATAAAAAGATTATCACCAATTCTTTTTCTTAAGACATTTTTGAAATGATGGCTTGAATTTTCATCTAATTTCTTCAAATCAGAAGAATAAAAAAAAGGTATATGAGCCATAAAGAAATTATATCATTGAGTTTTTGGAATTCAAAATTAATCTCTATAAAAATTACATTTTTTTATCATTTCGCAACTATTTTAAAATAAGCATTAAATACAATTTGACAAACTAATATTTTTAAGATAAAATAAAAATTGGAGGTTTGAATGAATATTTCTTTGAGAAGTTTTGGTAAGACAGCGATACTTGATTGTAAGGGAAAACTTACAATAGGTGAAGGAGATGTAGCATTAAGGGGACAAATACTAGATGCATTAAAAATGGGATATAAAAAAATTGTTCTAAATTTAAAAGAAATTTCTACAATTGATTCTGCTGGACTTGGCGAAATCATAAGAAGTTACACAACAGCAAAAAAGGAAGGGGCAGATTTAGGGGTACTGAATCCCTCCGATAGGGTCTTTGATTTGCTAACCCTTACAAAACTTATAACAGTTTTACCTATTTACTCTAATGAAGAAGAAGCCCAAAAGTAATAAGGTATATACATTAAAAGAAATTTCTGCCTATTTGAGATTGTCAGAAGAACAAGTTATCACACTTGCAAAAGAAAGCAAATTGCCTGCAATTGAAAAAGAGGGAAAGTGGTTTTTCCCAAAGGATGAAGTAGATAAATGGATTGAAGAAAGTCCCCCTGAAATTCTTGAGGAAAAAATTGTTCCTGAGGCATATCTAAAAACTCCTCTAAGAAATTTAATTCCAAATGGAGGAATCCTCTTTCTTCCAGGGAAAAAATCAAAGGAATCTGTTTTGGAATATCTTGTTTCAAAATCCCACCAATTAGGTTGCATTTCTGATCCTCAAGATTTTTTAAATTGCCTTAAAGCAAGAGAAGATATGGTAACTACTGCAACAGAAAAAGGAATTGCTTTAGTCCATACAAGGCAGAGAATACCAAAACAAATTTTGACTCCCTTTATTTTGGTTGGAATTTCAAAGGAAGGACTTGAATGGGGGGCGCCAGATGGAAATTTAACTTATGTATTGTTTTTGATTGCAATGAGATATGATATTATGCATTTAAAAATTTTAAGCCAACTTGCCCGTATGACAAACGCAGGCCTTGTAGATAAGCTTTTGTTGCAAGATTCATCAGAAGGAGTATTAAAAGTCCTAAATAGTTTTGAAAAGAAAATCCCAAGATTATAAACCATTATGTTATTAGAGATCCTTTTAGTTATTGTTATAATAATATTGTTATTTATTATTTTTTATCAAGTAAAAAAAGAAAAGACATCACCAACTGAAATTGAAAATATAGTAAATAAGGTCTGGAAATATTCAGGAATTGATGAAAAAATTGGGGAGCTGAATTTACAAACAAAGGAAATAAGGGATCTTCATTATGCCTTTGAAAAAATGCTTGCAACTCCAACTCAAAGAGGTTATTTTGGGGAAATAACCTTAGAAACAATTTTAAAAGATCAGCTTCCACAGGATATGTATGGAATAAGAGAACAAATTTCATCTGGAAAAAAGCCAGATGCTTTTATTAAATCCACATCAGGTATTATTTGCATTGATTCTAAATTTCCTCTTGAAAATTATATTAAAATGGTAGAAGCAAAGGAGGAAGAAAAAGAAAGTTATAAGAAACAGTTCCTGCAAGATTTAAAAAAACATTTAGATAAAATAAAGGATGACTATATTGCTCCAGAAAAAGGCACAGCAAATTTTGCTTTTGCCTATATTCCTTCTGAAAATATCTGGTATTTTTTGGTAAATGAGGCATTTGAATTGTTGCGAAATTATGCAATTGAAGGGGTGCAGGTAGTTTCTCCTTTAACCCTTACTTCAAAGATAGAATTTATAAGAGCAGGTGTCCATTCAAAAAAATTGTCAGAAGAGGCAGAAAAAGTCAAAGAAAGTTTGCTTAATCTTTCAAAAATTTTTGACGATTTGGATGAAAGCTGGAGGAAATTTACAGAAAAGCATTTAAAAGGGCTTTTAAGCAATGCTGATGATTTAGATAAAAAACATAAAAAAATCAGGGAAGAATTTGAAAAAATAAAAAAATTTTAAAAAATTTTATTTTTGTTGGTTAAAATAAAAAAACATTAGCAATCACTTGCAGGAGATCTCACTTTGGCAAATCCAAATGATAACTAAATTAAAAAAACATAATCTTTTAAGAAATTTTTTTTGATTTTCTTTTTTTGAAAAAATAATTTCACTTGTTTTCAAATTTTCCCAATTTTCCATAAGTTATGAAAAGCACAAATAATTGTAAGGAGTTATTGAAGTATATCAATTATCCGTTAGTTAGGTAATTTTTTAACAATTTTTTCCACAAAGATTTTAACAAAAATTGTTAATTTAAATTTTTAATCAGAAATTAAAGGGATTTTTTAATTAAAAATTTGATATAATAAAAGCATAAAATTTAAAAGGAGAATTTATGGCTATTGATAAAGAGTTATTAGAAATCCTTGCCTGTCCTTTATGTAAAAAGGATCTAGAATTGGTAAAGATTGAAGAAAAAAAAGCAGAAGAGATTGCAAAAAAATTTCAAGAACGGCTTCCTGATGAAAAAATTATTGTTGAAGAAGGTCTTCAATGTATTGAATGCAGGAGGGTTTATCCAATTGTCTCAGATATACCAGTTATGCTAATAGAAGATGCTTTTACTCCTTAATAAAAAACTTGATTTATTTTTTTTCCTAACAATTGTTTCTCTTCCCTTTATTGCCTTAGGAAATATTTTTTTATTTTTAACTTTTTTTTTATTCATAATATTTAAAGAAAAAATTTCATCAATTGACTTTCAAACTTCTTTTTTAATTTTATATATTATTTTTTCCCTTTTTTCAATTGTTTTTTCTCAGGACTTTTATCATTCTCTCTTTGAAGGAAAAGAAATTTTAAATTTTTTAATTTATTTTTTATCTTTAGTTTATTTTTCAAAGAAATTGAAGAATGAAAATTTAATTTTTGCTTTCCTAATCCCTTCTTTATTTTTATCTTCCTATGGAATAATTGAATTTTTTATAAAAGGTTTAGAGGATAAAAATTACAGGATACATTCTCTTCAAAGCCATTATATGACATATACTGGTATTTTGCTTATTTATTTTGCCATTTTAATTTCTTATTCTTTTTTTTCAGAAAACAAGAAATATAAGAAATTTACAATTTTTGGGGCCTTTTTAACAATTCCACCAATTTTTTTGAGTTTGACAAGGAATGCCTGGATTGGGCTTTTTTCAGTTTTATTTTTTTTACTATTATTTTTTAAAAAAAAATATTTAATTTTCTTATTTTTAATACCTTTAATCTTAATTTTGATATTTCCCACACAAATTGGAAAAAGGGCTAAATCTATTTTTGATTTAAAAGATAAAACAAATATTGACAGAGTAAAGATGTGGAAAGCATCATTTAATATTTTTTTAAAAAAACCAATAACGGGTTTTGGGCTTGGTATTCCTCAAAAGGATTATATATTTTTCAGGGAAGAAAATGCTATAAGGTATAGAATTCCACATTTTCATAGTAATTTATTTCAAATCCTTCCAGAAAGAGGTATATTTGCTTTAATTTCATATTTTGGTTTTATAATTTCTTCTTTAATTAATGGTTATAAAAGAAGAAATAATTGGCGTGGACTTGCAACCTTTTTGTCAGTTTTAGGAATTTCAGTTGCTGGCTTTTTTGAATTTAATTTTGGTGATACTGAAATTTTATGGCTAACACTCCTTTCATCTAATATTTGGAGAGAGGCAGATGAAAATATATAAGGTATCTGAACTTTTGGAAGAAATTAAATGGCTCTTAGAAGATACTTATGGTTTGATTTCTGTTGAAGGGGAAGCATCAGAAGTAAAATATTCACAAAAGGGCCACCTTTATTTTTCTTTAAAGGATGAAAAAGCTTTAATCAAAATTGTTGTCTGGTCTAATATTGTTTATAAACTGCCTTTTAAAATAGAAGAAGGAAGAATTTTTATTGTAACAGGTGTTCTTACAATTTATCCCCCCACAGGGAATTTTCAAATGGAAGCAAGGAAGATTGAACCTTCTGGAATTGGAGCTTTAAAGCTTGCCTTAGAACAAAGGAAGAAAAAATTGCAAGAGGAAGGTTTGTTTGACGAAAGAAAGAAAAAGCCCTTGCCAATGCTACCCCAAAGAATTGGTGTTATTACATCACCAGAGGGAGCAGCAATAAGGGATTTTTTAAAAATATTGGATGAATGCAAGGTAAACATTTTTATAAAAGTTTTTCCTTCCTTGATGCAAGGAAAGGATGCTGCAAATCAAATAATTGAAGGGCTTGAATATTTCAAAAAGGAAAGTATTGATCTGGTTGTTATTACAAGGGGCGGTGGATCCTTTGAAGATTTAATGCCCTTTAATGAAGAATTTTTAGTTAGAAGTATTTATAAATTTCCAATTCCAGTCTTGTCTGCTGTTGGGCATGAAGTTGATGTAACTTTGTGTGACCTGGTAGCAGATATAAGGGCTGCAACCCCAACAGATGCAGCAAGGATTATTAAAAACCAATTAGATGGTGTCTATGAGAAAATAATAAATTATGAAGAAGAAATTAATTATTTTTTGATTAATAAGCTTGAAAGAGGAAAATTAAAATTAAATAATTATAAGGCAATTTTTAGTTTTAAAAACCTTTCTAATATTTTAAAGGAATTTAAAGAGAGGTTAAATTTTCTTGTATTTAGATTTAAAGAAGGAAAGTTTAAATTTCTAAATAAGGAAAAGGAAAAATTAAAAACCATAAATTATAATTTTTCAAAAAAGATTTATACTTTTACTCTTTATCATAAAGGAAAACTATCAAGTTTGGAAGTAAAGTTAAAAAATATAAAATATCTCTTGAGACAAAAAAAAGAAAAAGTAGAGGATTTAAAAGTAGGGCTTATGCATTTAAATTTAAAGAGAACACTAAAGCGTGGCTTTTCTATTATAAGGAAAAATGGAAATATTATAAGAGAAAGTAATGAAACAAACATAGGAGATAATATAGAAGGTGAGCTTTATAAAGGGAGGTTATTATGCCAGATAATAAAAAAAGAGGAACCCTGACTTTTGAAGCAGCAATAAAAAGATTAGAAGAAATTGTTGAAAAATTAGATGAAGGAGAAATTCCCTTAGAAGAATCAGTTAAAATTTTTGAAGAAGGTATGGAACTTGTAAGTTTTTGTCAAAAAAAATTAGAAGAAGTGGAAAAAAAAGTTGAAACAATAATGAAAAAAAGAGAAGAAGCGCAAAATAATGAAGATAATTAAAATTTTAATATTTTTATGTCTCTTTTTATTGGTTTTTAATTTTTACAATAGGGAACCAAAAAAAATTTTAAGTGAGGAAATTTATTTATCTTCTCAGCCAACCAAAAAGAAATTATTAAAGTTTATTAATAAATACAAAATTAAATCTGTAATAAATTTAAGAGGTGAAAATGAAGGCAAAAGATGGTTTGAAGAAGAAAGAGATTTTTTAGAAGAAAAAAATATCTTATTTTTTAACCTTAAGCTTTCAAAAGACAAGGACTTCCCAAGATGGGAGGCATTAAAATTTTTAAAGATTTTTGAAGAAATTAAATATCCAGTTTTAATCCATTGTAGAGATGGATATGATAGGTCTTATTTTTTTGCAAAACTTCTTATGAATTTAAAAGATAAAGATTTAGGTAAAAGATTTTATAAAGAAGCAAAGATATGGAGTTTTTTTGAATCCTATAAAAGCTTTTTAAAAGAAAAAAATATTGTAGAGAATTCAAAGAATTTAAAATATTTTATTGAAAAGGAATATATACCAGAAGATTTCAAATATAGTTTATTTTTTGAAAAAAATCAAGAGATTTCAAAGGATAAAGAGTTTTTAATTTTTAAGGTGAATGTGATAAATGAAAGTAAAAAAATATGGATTTTAAAGAATAATTTAAAAGAAGGGATTCGCCTTGGTGCAAAGATTTTTGGTCCTTTTAAAGAATTGCCAGAGGATTTGGAAGATTATTTTTATGAAAATGAAGGAAAGGGGATTGATATTGTTAGGGCTGGTATAGAAGAAGGAAAAATTTATCCCGAAGAGGAAAGGGTCTTTGAATTTTCCTTCAAACCACCAAGAGATGAAGGTTTTTATTTTTTAGCAATTGATATGGTAGATGAAAATGTAAATTGGTTTTATTATTATGGAAAAGCCCCAGAATTTTATTGTTTTAAAATATATTGATTAAAAAAATATTTATTAATAAAGACATTGGTTTATTATTTTTTGGTCAAGTTTTATCTCAAGCAGGGGATTCTATTTATTATATTGCTTTACTATGGCTTATATTAGATAAAACAAATTCCACAAGCATCACTGGACTCTTTGGTTCTTTAAACTTTCTTCCTTATCTTTTCTTTACAATTCCTGGTGGAATATTAACAGACAGATTTTTAAAGAAAAATATAATGCTTGCTTCTGATTTCATTAGGTTTATATTAGTTATGCTTATTTTTTATTTTTTTTCAATGGATATTTTTTCTTTAATTTTAATTGGTCTAATAACTTTTACGATTGAAAGTTTTTCAAGTATATTTTACCCTTCAAGGGATTCTTTGATACCACAACTTGTTCCAAAAGAAAAACTTTCCCATGCCAATGGACTCATTCAGGTCTCCTGGCAACTGGCTTCTCTTTTAGGTCCTGCTTTTGCAGGTATTTTATTAAATTATATTAAAGTTATAAATTTATTTTCAATTGATGCAATGACTTTTTTAATTTCCTTTTTATTTGTTTTCAATATAAAAAAGGAAAAAAGGGGAAAGAAAAATTTAGAAAATGTTTTTTTATCTTTTAAAGAGGGTTTAAAATATGCCTTTAAGGATCCTTTAATTAAAATAATTTTAATTATTACATTTTTGGATAATTTAATTTTGATGGGGCCTGCTGTTGTAGGTGTTCCAATTTATGTAAAAAATATATTAAAAAAAGAGGTTTTCCATTATGCTTTTTTGGAATCTGCCTTTGCTGGTGGTGCAATATTTGGAGCACCTTTGATCATTTATCTTGGAAAAAATTATTCCTTTTCAAAACTTCTAATGATAGGCATATTTTTAGATGGAATAACATATCTTCCATTATTTTTTATTAAAAATTTTGAACTTGCCTTGATTACAATTTTTTTTCACTCAATCTTTATACCAATGGTGACTGTTTCAAGAACAACTTTGATACAATCTTATGTTCCAGAAAAGTATTGGGGAAGAGTGTTCGGGCTTTTTCAATTTGCAGTTATAGGAGGTGCTGGTCTTTCATCAATTATTACTGGAATTGTAGCAAGATATCTTGAAATGAATTGGATTTATCTTTTTATTTCAATATTAGCTGCTTCCACAGCAATCCCCGGATTTTTATCAAAAGCAGTAGGAAGTTATAAAAATTAACTCAAAGAATTTATCCTCAATTGCATTTCTTTTGTTAATACAATTTAATTAAATTAAGGGCAGAATAAAGCCAGGGGATTAAGCTAAATAAATATAAAAGAAAATAGATAAAAAAAGAGGGATTGAAAGGAGTTCTTGTTTTAAAATCAATATAAAAGGGAATAAGGGAAATTAAAGGTAAAGAAAAAAAGATCAAAAGGTTTTTCCCAACATAATCTTTTATAGAAAAATAAAAAAGAAAAAAAAATAAATAGGAAATAAAAGGGTAAAAAAATATAATTAAAGGAATTTTTTGATTTTTTTTGTTTTTGCAAAACTTGCAAAAGATTTCTTTTATCCCTTCAATTTCTAAAAGATAATAGCAATTTGAACAAAAAAACTTTCCACAGGAATTACAAAAAGCTCCAACATCTTCTTTCTCCTTTAAATTTTTTTTGCATAAAGAACATTGCATTTTAATTTTTAAAGGGATTTGGGAGGGGTTCGAAATCCTTTCCTACATTATTTTTGGCTTTTTTTAATATATCATCCATTTCCTTCCATTCTAAATCAAGTATATAAATCCTTGGATCAATGCAAATATAATCATCTGATAAATTTCCACTCCTTACTTCATAATGGAGATGGGGTCTTGTACTCCAGCCAGTATTTCCTGTTTCAGCAATTTTTTGACCCCTTTTAATATTATCTCCTCTTTTTACAAAGACCTTACTTAAATGAGCGTAAATTGTTATAAAGCTGTTATTGTGATTTATAACAACTATGTTTCCATATCTCCACCAGCTTACATTTGAAGAAAGAGGATACCTTCCTGAATAAGTTACTTTTCCATAGGCAGTTGCAAAAACAGGCGTGCCTTCAGGGCAAGAAAAATCAATCCCTTGATGAAACTCTGTTTTATTTGTAAAAGGATTTATTCTTTGTCCAAAAACAGAAGTTAAAATGTAAGTGCCATAAGGCAAAGGAGATATAGAGGGGGTGTAAAGAGAAAGGGATTTATATTTCTCATCGTAAATTGAGATTTCTTCATATAGTTTTTCAGAAACATTTAATAGTTCCGAAACTCTTTCATAATAAATTGGCAGAAGGTTTTCAGTGGCTTTGTCTTTTGGTATATCAACAATATCTGTGCCACCTAATCCTTTTGAAGCAAAAGGTATTCCATATAAAAAGTAAAGGTGTTCATATTTTTCCCTTAATTTTAATAACTTTTTTTCATCCCTTGAGTAAAAAGCTATAAGTTTTTGAATTTCATTTTTTAATTGATTATTTATTTTTTTTTCATATTTGTAGTAATTTTTAGTTACTTCTTTAAGATAAGAAGTAGGGGTCATTATTATTGCAATTGAAAAGAGTAATATTGTTAAAAAAGATAAGAATCCTATAATTTTAAGTTTCTTTGAACTTATGAAATAGAACCTGACTTTTTTTCGAATGTCACTTGGATGTATTTGTATTTCAATCATTAAATTATTATATCAATTTATAATAATTCTTTCAAATTCAAACCAAATTCAATAGATGTCCTAATTTTTTCTTTTTTGTTTCTAAATATTTTTTCGAAATTTCATTTGGTGGTATTTCAATAGGAACTCTTTCAACAATTTCAAGCCCATAACCAGATAAGGCAACATATTTTTGTGGATTGTTCGTTAAAAGGCGCATTTTTCTTACATTCAAGTCCCTTAAAATTTGTGCTCCAATTCCATAATCTCTTTTATCTGCAGGGAAACCTAATTTTTCATTTGCTTCCACAGTATCATGGCCTAATCTATCTTGTAATTCGTATGCCTTTAATTTATTAAAAAGACCAATTCCTCTTCCTTCCTGTAATAGATAGACAAGAACTCCTTTTCCTTCCTTTGCTATCATCTCTAAACTTTTTTGAAGTTGAGCTCCACAATCACATTTTAAAGAACCAAACAAATCTCCTGTTAAGCATTGGCTATGTACTCTTACTAATACAACATCCTCTTCTTTTATCTCTCCAAGGACAAGAGCAATATGCTTTTCACCTGTAATTGGAGCTTCATAAGCAATTATTTTAAATTCCCCATATACCGTTGGAAGATTGGGACTGGCAACCCTTTCAATTATCCTTTCATTATTCATCCTATATTTTATAATTTCTTCAACAGATATAATTTTCATATTATGAATCTTTGCAAAATTTTCAAGGTCTGGTAAGCGTGCCATTGTTCCATCATCTTTTATAATTTCACAAATAACTCCTGCTGGATAAAGTCCTCCTATCTTTAAAAGATCAATTATAGCTTCTGTGTGGCCTGCTCTTTTCAAAACGCCACCTTTTTTTGCTCTCAAAGGAAAAACATGGCCTGGTCTTAAAAGATCTTCTGGCTTTGTTTTAGGATTTATAGCAGTTAAAATTGTTTCAGCTCTGTCTTTTGCAGATATGCCTGTTGTTGTTTTGCCCCTTGCTTCAATTGAAACGCAAAAAGCAGTTTGATGCAAGGATGTATTGTCTTGAACCATTAAAGGAAGTTGAAGTTCATCGCACCTTTCTTCTGTCAAAGAAAGGCATATCAAGCCCCTTGCATACCTTGCCATAAAATTTATCTTTTCTGGGGTTATAAATTCAGCAGCATAGCAGACATCCCCCTCATTTTCCCTATCTTCATCATCTACAATTATTATTCCTTTTCCTTTTTTTAATTCTTGTATTATTTCTTCAACAGAAGCAAAAACCATATTATTCAACTTTAAAATCTATTTCCTTGCTAAAAGATTTATTTGAAATTAAATCCTTAATTATTAATTTAAATTTATAATTTCCTTCAACTAATCTTAAATCTTGCCCAATATTATATGCCTTTCCAGAAGCATATCTTCCTTCAGATAAGACAGAAAGCTCAGGTTCAACTTCCTTTGATTGCCTAAATATTTTTCCATCTTTATAAATTTCAATTTTTTCTGTTACTTTTGGCTTTTGGGTTTCAGGGTCTAAAGAGGGATGGAATAAGTTATAAAAGTACCAAAAATCATCTTCTTTTTTAAAAACAGAATCAAGTTTTGGAATTATTTTTACTCCACCAAAGACGAAAGGATCATTTTCATAATAAGAGGTTTGTAAGGGTTTTACATCAGAAGAAAGGGCAAACCAGAAACCTTCCTGACTTAAATCATTGAAATTGGGAACTGCTATGTCAATTAAATTTGAATAAAGAACAGATGAATCATCTTTTCCAACAATTTGCAAAAGTTTATAATTTCCTTCATTTATTAAAAAAGAACGATCCAGATAATACCCTCTTATGGTTTGTTGCGGGGCAACTTTATCTTCTATTTTTAATACCTCATTTTGATTGTTGTCAATAATTTTAAAAAATACATTTACTTCCTTTTGATCCTTTATTGGAGAATTTTCATCAAAGACAACAATGCTTGAGCCATAGGTTTGATTGTTGCTGTCATAGAAAATTCCATAAGTTGTAAGAGCTGTATCTTTTTTTAATGGCTCTTCGCCTTTTAAAATTTTTTCTGCAAGTATTACAAAAGGAGAAATTCCCATTGTCTTTGCCCATTCAGGCACTTCCTTTAAGTCAGGCGATTTCACCCATCCCTCTTGTGCTTGTGCAATTGCTTTTAAAACATTTGGTAAATTTCTATTTAGATAAAAATCCTTTTGTCCTTCTTCTTTTTTAAATTCTACTATCAATTCCTGCCAGGGAAGCTGAAAAGGTAATCTTTCAAGTTGTTCTTTTCTGTACTGCCAAACATCCATTTTCCCATAAATGAATGCTTTTTGGCTATCAGTCATATTTACTCCTTCTCCTTTAAGGTTTCCTTCAGAGTCTGAATAAGCAACTTCTTTTCTTGCATAAGGCGGACCTAAAAGCAAAAGTACTTTTCCTCTATCGGTCATAGAACCTAAAACCTTTTCGGTTGAATATTCCTTGTCTGCAATTTTTACAAGCATTTCGCATCTTTCTTTAAATTCATTTCTTGGTGTCCCTGGTGTTGGGTCCCTTTTTGCCCAAAAAAGGGCAACAAAATCTTCTGCTTCTTTTTCTGTTTTCAGTTTTTTGAATTCCTTTAATTCCTTTTTAGTTAAAAGATGCTGAACAAATGTCTTTTCCCATCCTTCATATTTTCCTAAATTGGAAAAAATGATAGAAGTGATTAAAAGGATTGAAATAAAACTTAATAATTTTTTCATAAGGAATCTCCTTTCATAATTTTTTATTATTATAGCATTTTTTAAAAAATAAGACAAAATTTTTATAAAAGAATTTATAGTTCCTATTTGTTATTTTTTCATTAGATGTGAAAAATTTTACTTTTAATTTTATTTTTCACTCTTCCAGTTCATAGCTTATAAAAACATTTATACCTTTCTTTTTTGCTTCTTCTTCTACTTTTTTTGAAGAAAATATGTAAGTGATTATTATTGGGAATTGTGTGCCTTTCCCTTTGAATCTCTTTAATTTATTTTCAAAATCCTTTAGGTCCTCCTTTGAAAATCTACTTTTGCCTTCTCCTATTATAAAATACCTCTCTCCATCCTTTTTAGCATAACCATATAAATTCATTTCTTCCTCTTCCCCTTTGTCATTTTCCAAAAAACCTCTTTTTAGTTTTCCTTCTACTTCAAATCCATACCTTTCTTTTAATATCTTTGGAAGTTTTAATATTGCTTTATCTTCTAATGTATGCCCAATTGTATGGGAATGCCCACCTACTATTTTTTCTATCCTTCTTACAACTCCTATTAATTTATTTAGCCCTTCTTCTGTTTTCCTCTGTGCTTCTGCAAGTTCATTTAATCTTTCTTCTGTTTTCCTTTGTGCTTCTGCAAGTTCATTTAATCTTTCTTCTGTTTTCCTCTGTGCTTCTGCAAGTTCTGCCATTTTAACTTCAAGAATAGACAACCTTTCTTCTGTTTTCTTTTGTGCTTCTGC
>JBBISU010000018.1:0-33152 GCA_037441225.1 Acidobacteriota bacterium | reverse complement strand
CCATTTTAACTTCAAGAATAGACAACCTTTCTTCTGTTTTCTTTTGTGCTTCTGCAAGTTCATTTAATCTTTCTTCTGTTTTCCTCTGTGCTTCTGCAAGTTCTGCCATTTTAACTTCAAGAATAGACAACCTTTCTTCTGTTTTCTTTTGTGCTTCTGCTAGTTCTGCTATTTTTTCTTCTAACTTTCCAAGTTTTTCCTCTGATTTTTCTTGTGCTTTTGATAATCTTTCAATTGATTCCCAAACCTTTAATATCTCTTCCTTTGCTATTTGTTCTCTTTTCTCTTCAATTAAAGCAGAGACAACTTCAAAAATTGGGAGCCTTAAATCTTCAGGTATTTTTTCTAATATTTTTGATATAGTACTCATATCTAAATTATATCATAAATAAAGAAATGTTAAAATAATTTTATGGAAATTTTTGATCCTATAGAAAAAGCAAAGGAAGTTGAAAAACTTGTTATTAAAGGAGATGGAAGGAAATATTATCGTTTGGGAAGAGGCGGACGGTGGTATGGAGGAATTTCTACTGCTGATTGTTTAGGTTGCAATTTAAAATGTGCTTTTTGCTGGTTTGGCGAGCCAAGGGATAATCCATCAAAGCTTGGAAATTTTTATACACCAGAAAAAGTGGCAGAGGAGTTGATAAGATGTGCAAGGAAGAACAATTATCATTTATTAAGATTGAGTGGGAATGAACCCACAATTGGGAAAAGCCATTTATTAAAATTGCTTGAAATTTTATCAAAAGAAAATTATTTATTTATCCTTGAAACAAATGGGACACTTTTGGATTTGAATTATATAAAAGATTTAAAAAACTTCAAAAATTTGCGCATAAGAGTTTCATTAAAAGGAACTGAAAGAGATGAGTTTTCAACTTTGACAGGAGCAATCCCTGAAACCTTTGATTTAGTAATAGAAAATTTAAAAAATTTAGCAGATTTTAATTTAAGGTTTAATTTAGCAGTTATGCTTTCTTTTAGCAAAGAAGAAAATATAATAAATTTAAAAGAAAAATTAAAAAAGATTTCTAATAAAATTTTAAAAAATTTTGAAGAAGAATATGTCTTTTTATATCCAATTGTAAAGGAAAGATTAAAGAAAGCAAATATTTTGCCTAAAATTGCTTACAATCCTAATGGAATACCAGAAAAGTTAATCTGAAATAATTTTAACTATAATTGTTCTTTTGTTTCTTGGTCCATCAAATTCACAAAACATAATTGATTGCCAGGTTCCAAGGAGCAGATTTCCATCTTTAATTGGAATTGTTAGAGAAGAGCCAATCAATGCACTTTTTATATGGGCAGCTGCATTTGAGTCTATCCTATCATGCAAATAATTTGCTCTTTTTGGAATGAATTTTTCAATTGTTTTTAAAAAATCAGTTTTGATATTTGGATCAGCACTTTCATTTAAAATAATACCTGCTGTGGCATGGGGAACAAAAATAAGGGCAAACCCTTCAGAAACCTTTGATTTTTTTATTATTTCAACTACTTTTTCAGTAATATCAATTATTTCTTCTTCTTCTTTTGTTCTAATTTCAAACTCATAAAACATAATAGAATTATAACAAAATTTGATTTTTTTTGAAAAATTTGATAAAAAATAATAGGAGGTTGTATGATTGATGAAGCAAGAAAAGTAGTAGATAAATATTTTAAAGCAAAAGAAGAAGGAAATTTTGAACTTATGAAGGAATGCTTCTGGCAGGATGATGATTTATTATATATTGGCTCTGATAGAGATGAGGTGTGGAGGGGCTGGGATACAATTTCAAAATATCTAAAAGCACAAACAATAACTTTTGAATCCTTTAAAGCAAAAAGGAAAAAGATTTTTGAAAAAGAAATTGAAAAAGACAAAGTTTATCTATTTGTAGAAGAAAATGAAGTAACAATAACTTTAAAAGGGAAAGAAAAGACAGATTTTTTTATAATATCTTTAATTTTGGAAAAGAAAAATGATGAATTTAAAATTACATTCTTGCACAGATCCCTTCCTTCAAAGGAACCATCCTTTCCTTATCCCCTTGGAACGGTTAGGTTCGTATAAGGTTTTTTGAAAAATTTCTTTTAAAAGTGTTAAAATTATTAGGTAATATTTATTTTAGGAGGTTTCTATGAGTTTTAAATGGAGTCCAATGGAGATTCAGCAGATGTCTTTTCCAATTGTAAAAAAGGGCTTTGATCCAGAAGAAGTCAAGACATTTTTAATGTCATTATCAGAGCAATTGGAGTATCTTTTAAAAGAAAGGGAAGAATTAAAATCACAGGTTCAAAACTTGTCCCAGCAGGTCTCTGAATTTATGAAAAGGGAACAAATATTAAAGGATACTCTTTTAACAGCACAAAAAATGTCAAAGGAAATAAAAGAACAAGCAGAAAGGGAAGCAGAACTTATAATAAAAGAAGCAGAACTTTCAGCTGAAAAGATTTCGCAACAGGCATTGCAAAAATTAAATACAATGGATCAGGGTTTAAAGGAATTAAAATTTTTAAGGCAGAGATATATTCTTGATTTAGAGCAAATGCTTGAAAGATTAGCAAATTTTTTAAAGGAAGAAAAGGAAAGGCAAAAAGAAATAGATTCAATTGTAACTCCAAAGATTTTATAATATGCTTTTTTTAAAGGATATAAAACAGATTGTAACTTCCTTTGGAAACAAACCATTGTCAGGAGAAAAACAAAAAAAAATAAAGATCTTTAAAAATTATTCCATTTTTATAAAAAATGGGATGATTTTTTGCTTTGATAAAAAAGATAAGATTTTAAAAAAATTTCCAGAAGTAAAAAAAGCAAAGGAAATTGATTGCAAAGAGTTAATTGCTTTCCCTGGTTTTATTGATTGTCATACCCATCTGGTTTTTGGAGGTCAAAGGAGGAATGAGTTTTATTTAAAATTAAAGGGTATTCCCTATATGGAAATTGCAAAGAAGGGTGGGGGAATTTTATCAACTTTAAAGGCAACAAGAAAAATTTCCTTTGATAATTTATTAGAAGAAAGTCTGAGAAAATTAAATAAATCAATTTCTTATGGAACAACTACTATTGAAATAAAGAGTGGGTATGGCTTGAATTTAAAGGATGAATTAAAACAATTAAAAGTTATTAAAGAATTAAAAGAAAGATCACCAATTGAAATTGTTCCAACACTTATGTCTGCCCATGAGATACCCCCTGAATTTAAAAAAAATAGGGATGGTTATATTGATTTGATAATAAATGAAATAATTCCAAAGGTTGCAAAGGAAAATTTAGCCAAGTTTTGTGATGTTTTTTGTGAAATAGGTGTATTTACAGAAGAAGAAACAATATTGATTTTAAAAAAAGCAAGGGAATTTGGGTTAAAATTAAAAGTCCATTCAGATGAGTTTTCAGAATCAGGGGGGGCTAAAGTTGCAGGGCTTCTTAAATGCATATCAGCAGAACACCTTGCCTTTCCTTCTGAGGAGGGTTTAAAACTTATGGGAAAAAACAAAATTATTGCAGTCCTTCTTCCAGGTGTTCAGTTTTTCTTAAAAAGCAAAAATCTCCCACCAATTGATAAATTTAAAAAATATAATGTTCCAATTGCCCTTGCAACAGATTATAACCCTGGTTCATCACCTACCCAAAATATCCAGTTTATTGCAAAATTAGGTGTTTACCTTTTAGGACTTATGCCAGAAGAGACAATAAATTCAATAACAATAAATTCTGCCTGTGCCCTTGATTTAGGTGATAAAAAAGGGACAATTGAAGAAGGAAAAGAAGCAGATTTAAATTTGTTTGAAATGGAACATTACCTTGATTTCTTTTACTATTATGGAGATAATTTTTTAAAATATACAATCTCAAAGGGAAAGATAATATGGAAAGCTTAATTGAGCATAAATTTACATCAGAGGAAATATTTTTTTTGTACCCACAAGGGGGTGAGGGGAGTTTTTTCCCTGATATGATAATTAAAGTTTCAGAAGGGCAAGAGGGCTTTCTTGTGGAAAATAAGAAAGTTATAAAAAATTTGAGGACTGGAACAAATTCAATAATTGATTTGTTTAATGGTTTTGCAGTTTTTTTAAATAAAAAAAATTTTCAAAAAAAATGGGGAACCTTAGAACCAATACAATTTAAGGACAAAAATTTGTCTTTAATATACATAAAAGGATATGGAACAGTTGATTTTTCAATAGAAAATGGGAAAAGTTTTATTGAAAATTTAATTATGCAAAAACAATTTTTTTTAACAGAAGAATTTGAAGATTTTTTGAGGAATTTGATTTTTTATGAATTTCAAAATTTTTTGAAGAATGAAGAGGAAATTCGTAAAGATAAATTAGAAGAACAAATTTCAAGAAATCTAAATTTAAACTTTAAAAGTTTCGGATTGGATTTAATTAAATTCAATATAGTTGGTGGAAATTTTATTGAAGAAAAGGTGGAAGAGAAAAAAAATGTTTATTGTAATAAATGTAAGAAAGAAATCCCAATGGAAGCAATTTTTTGCCCTTTTTGTGGTGAAAAAATATCAAATAAATGTCCAAATTGTCAAAAAGAAGTTCCTGAATTTGCAAAGTTCTGCCCTTATTGTGGAAGAAAAATTTAATGTTAAATAATGAAAATTAAAATAGTTTTGTTTTTAATAAATTTTGTATTTTTTATTGAATGTATTGCAAAAGAAAAAAGATGTGATTTTGTTTGCAAATCAATAGTATCTCTGTCTTTTTCATTTACTTTGGACAAATTTATAAATGATGAAAATCAAAGGCATAAATTCTTTTTAAAGGATGAAATAAGTAAATACTTTGAACCCTTTGGTAGGAGAAGCACTGGATTTTATTTGTCTTCTTCTTCATTATTGCTTGGATTATTTATCAAAAATGATTATTTAAAAGAAATGTCAGTTGAGTTGTTGGAAGTAAATATTTTAAGTGATTTTTCTGTTAAAATTTTGCAAAAAACCTTTGGAAGAAAAAGGCCTTTAAAAAGCAATGGCGATCCGCACAAATTTTTTAAAGATGGAAATTCCTTTCCTTCAAGTCATTCACTTCATTCTTGGGCAATTTCAAATTGTTTAAGCCAATTTTATCCAAATTATAAATTTATTTTTTATTCAATTGCATTTCTCAGCTCTGCATCAAGGGTTTTGGATGAAAAACATTGGACCTCAGATATTGTATTTGGGGCAATTTCAGGTATATTATTAAGCAAAATGGTACATAATTTTAATAAAAAAAACAAAAAATTTCTAATTTTTCCATTGTTAGAAAAAAAGAAGTATGGGATTAACTTTATATTTTAAAATTTCATTTTTTATATTTCAAACCCCTGCTTTTTTATTCTTTAACTTTTTTTTGGGATGCAGACAAACTTTTTTGTTTATGAAAGTGTTACACTAAATTATGCTATGAGTACTGTTCAGAAAATTTTGAAATTCCTACTTCCCCAAAGCTGGTTTCAAAAAATTGAGGAAGAATCCAAGAAATGGTTTATTGAATGTAATAAATGTGGATATTCTAAGTCAGTTTGGGAAGCAGGTGGGATAAGAGCTTTTGCAACATCAAAGGGAAAAAGAATATTTGGATATTGTCCAAAGTGCAAAAAGTATAAATTTTTTAAATTAACAAAGAAAAAGGAAAATTAGATGGATAAAAAAGATTTAACAGTAAAGCACATTTTTTTTATTAAAAACTAATGAACATTTATAAAAGAAATATTGAAATTTTAGATGAGTGGATGGTTGAGATATTAAAAACAAAAACTTCCAAGCAACGGCCTGCCATTTCTTTTAATATGTAAGAAGCAATTAGCGAATTATATGCAAGGCATATATCCTGACTGGGACGAAAAAAAATTAAGAAAGAAATAGTAAAGAGATTATCTTGTAGAACAATATGATTTACTTAAACATTTAGTAAATGCTTTTGAATTGCTTGGTATCCGATATTTTTTTATTTTAAGGAATTAAAAGGGTAATTTTTGGGCAAATATTGAGATTTGCCTAAGAAAATTGGCTTTGAGAAAATGAAAAATTTTTGATATTTTAAAATCAAATTTAAAGAAAGGAGTTTTATTTTTAAAAAATTTTTAGTATCTTTATTTTTTGTTTTTTTTGTTTTTTCTACAACAACCCTATTAAAGCAGAGTCCCAAAAGAAATTGCTAAAAAAGTATCAAGCAATTCTCGATGAAGCAGATTCCCTCTGGGCTGAATACAAAAAAGCAGACAAAAAATATAAACTGGTAGTAAAGGACCTTGAATAAAAAAAGAACTTAAAGGAAATTTTTCTTATTCCTCTTTTAACAAAACTTTAAAGAGTTCTTGAAGCTCTAAAATTTGATTGAATTTTATATCTTCGCCTTTTTTTTGGCAATGAAGTATTTTTCTATTTCCAATAGTTTTTTCTTCTAAGACCCTCAAATTTTCTGGATATTTTTCACCTTCAGAGATTTCAAGGATACCAAAGGATTCTTTTAGCTCCTCAAACTTTCCTTCAATTAAAACTTTTCCATCTTTTAAAAAAATCAAATAAGTCCCAAGGTTTTCTAATTCTTCTAAGAAATGGGAAGAAATCAAAAATGTTCCACCCCTTTTTTGGATTTCCTCAATGATTGAATATAAAATCTCTTCCCTAAAAATTGGGTCAATTCCAGATAAAGGTTCATCAAAGAAAAATGCCTTTGAGTTGTGACAGAGTGAAACAAGAAGAGAAAGTTTTCTTTTTGCTCCTTTATTTAAGTTTGAAATCTTTTGTTTATGATTTATCTTAAATTTTTCTAAAAGTTCCTTTTCTTTTTCTTTTTCCCAATTTTTAAAAAACCTTTTTATAAAATCCAAATTTTCTCCAACAGTCCAGTTTTCATAAAAATAGTTTTCCTCTGGCATAAATCCTACAATTTCCTTTATCTTAACCCTGTCTTTTTCTGGTTTAAATCCAAATATTGAAATTTCCCCTTCATCTTTTAAGAGGTTTCCTAAGAGCAGATTGTAAAGAGTTGTTTTTCCCACTCCATTTCTTCCTAAAATTAAAGCAATTTCTCCTTCTTCAATCTTAAAATTTAAGTCCTTTAAAACCTTTAATTTTCCAAAACTTTTTGATAAATTTTTAACTTCTATCATTTTTCCCTCCATATTTCATTTATTAAATTTAAAATTTCTTCCCTTTTAAAACCAATCTTTTTTAATGTATAAAGCTCTTTTTCAATCAAATTTTTCTTTTCCTTTAAATATTTTTCAATCCCTTTTTTTGGAATTTCCTTTACAATATATCCTTCGCCCCTTAAAACACCTATCCAGCCATCCCTTTCTAATTCTTTATATGCTCTTTGAACTGTATTTGGATTTACTTTAAGCTCAAAAGCAAGGCTTCTCACAGAAGGAATGATTGAATTTTCTTTAAAGGTTCCCTCTATAATAAGTTCAATTATACCTTTTGAAATTTGTAAAAATATTGGTTCTGGATTTGAAGTATTTATCTTTATCATAAACTTTTTTCCTTCCCTTTTTTAAAATTATATAAATATGTTTTAATTATCTCTTGTTCGTAAAAAGGAATTTTGATAAGCTTATGGATTAAAATTTGGTCTTCTCTTTTTAAAAATTCAAAATTCAATATATTACTCTTTAAGGGATAAATTTTTATATTATTTTTTTCTACTTCTATAACACATCTTTTTGGTTCTTTATCTACTAAAGATCCACGCAAATACTTTTCATTATTTAAAAATTTAAAAATCCAAATGTCTGAATAAGGAAATTCAAATTCTTTTATTGCTTTTTCTTTTTCAAAAAGATAAATCTTTGTTTTTCTTGCTTCTTTTTTCTTTGCCAAAAAAGAATCCCCTTTGAGATGGCAGAGGTAAGAATATTTTCCTAATTCAAAAATTTCTCCTGAAGGAAGATATATCTTAAACATTTTCTTTTCCTTAGAAGAAAGAAAGGCAAAATTTACATTTTTTCTTTCCCAAAAGAAAAAACTTGAAAGTTCAAAATCTCCTGTAAATATTTTCTTTTTTTCAAAATTTTTATATTCAACATAATAAAAATTAAATAAATTTTCTTCAAATTTTTTATAAAAAATCCCATCCTTTAATAAAACAAATCTTTGGCAGGTATCTTTAAAACAATTATTATTTTTAATATCTTTTATGATAAATTCATATAAGTTTTTTCCCAACTTTTCTAAAAATATATGATGAAAAACAAAATCTTCAAAAAAATATGAAAGATAAGGGAACAAGCCCAATTTTTCTTTTTTATCTCTTTTAAGTTCTTGCTTATAGTATAAAGCTAAAGATTTTTTTTCCCCACAAAAATTTCTATTTAAAAATTTAGGAAAAATAAAATAAAATTTATCTTTTTCAATTTGCGTAATATAAAAATTAGAAAAATCTTGAAGCCATAGCAATTCTTTTTTATCTAAATCATATAAATAAACATCAGAAGAATTTTGTAATAAAATTTTATTTTCATAAATTGGATAAGCTGAGCTTTCTGAGATTATTTTTTCTTTTATCCATCCTTCTTTTTTTAAAAAAATAAAAATAGCTGGAATTAAAAAGATGAAAAAGATTAAAAAATTTTTTAAGAATTTATTTTTTCTATTATTTAAAAGCATTTTTGAAGAATATAAAGAAAAAAATAGTGAGAAAAGAATTAGAGAGATATGGGGAAAATAAAAATCATAACAAGCCAAAACATAAAAGGATGTTTCTTTAATAATTTTAAAAAAGACAAATAAATTTAAATAAGAAAGAAGAAAAGAAAGAAATATACCTGCTTTAATGTTTTTTAATAAATTTGTAAAAGAAAAGGAAGAAAAGGACAAAATAAATAGTATAAAAAAATTTAAAACAAAAAATATTAGTGATCCTTCAATAAATACTAAATTTGAATATTTTAAAGAATATAAAAGATATATAGTTGTTGGAACTAAAAAGTTAAAAAATAAAAACAATATCTTTGAAAAGACAATTTTATTATAAGAGATGGGGAGGTTTTTAATTAAATTTAAATTTTCCTTTAAAAGCAAATTTGAAGAAGATAAGGATAAATAAAAGGGAAGAAAAATAAAGTAAAGGGTTAAAATAAGTATTGAATTTAAATCTTCTTTAAAATTTTTAAAGAATAAAGTTGAAATAATTGGAACAATAGAAGGAAAAATAAGACAAAAAAAGAATGTTAAGATTCTTTCTTTTAAATCCTTAAAAAATATATTCCACATAAAACCTCCTTTTTATCACAATTTCTCTTTCTTTCCTGTTTTAAAGTTATAAAAATATAACTTTGGATACTTCATTTTTTTGAAAATAAAAATTCCCATTCTTTCAATAACAACTTTTCATCTTTATTAAAAAAGTATGCAGATGAATCTTTAGGCAGATTATAAATTTTTATATCATCCTTTTCAATTGAAATAATTGCTTTATGAAATTGATTATTCTTATCTATATATGAAATTTTTACATAATTTTTTAAAAATTCCTTTTTGTAAACATAAGAGCTTTTCCAAGAAGTTTGAATTTCTTTTATCAATTTTTCTCCTTTAAGAAGTTTTAAAATAATCTCATCTTTTTTTTCATCTACTGCTAAAAGATAATTTTCCTCAAATTCAGCAAGGGGCTGTAAATTCCCCATATCTCTTAAGATGCCATTTAATGCAAAAAGTTTATAATATTTTTTATCTTTATATAAATAAACATAATTATTCTCAAAAGCATTTGGAAATTTATAAATATTAGAGAAAAGCCAATTTGATAGAATATCAAAATCTCCTTTCAGTAATTCTTTTTTTTCGCCTTTATCATAGTCAGAATAATAAATTTTATATTCCCCTTCTTCGAATTTTTTATAAAGAATTCCATCTTTTAAAAATGTAGATTTAATTGCCAAATCCTTAAAACATAAATTTTTTTCTTCGTTTTTAAATGATATGTAATGCAAATCTTTTTTTGTAGGTTCTCTCCAAATAATAATTTTTTCAATAAAATGAGCCCAGAAAGGATAAGTTCCAATTTTTTTTAAGCTTTTATTTTTTAAATTAAAGATGTAATAAGGACAGCATTTATATTTGATATTACAAAATGAACAGATAGTTTCTTTTCCATATAAATATAATTTTTCATTTTCTTGATAATAAATATTTAATCCAATTAAGTTTGTCATTAAATTAATGTTTTTATTTTCTAAATTGTAAAGGTATATTTCTTCGGAAAAGAAGGGGGATAAAAGAATTTCCTTTTCATTTATTGGATAAAATTCAGAATTATTTAAAATTCTTTCTTTATACAAATTAGGAATTTTTAAGTAAATATAAATAGCAGGAATAGAGAACAAAAAAACAAAGATAAATTTTTTGAAAGCACTAATTTTTTTAGAAAAATATAAAATTTTTGAAGAATAGTAAAGGAGAAAAATTGAAAATAAAAATAAAAGAAAATAAAATAAATATATTTCATATTTTATAAAAAAATTTCCATTAGTTTTTAATAAAGCATAAGCAATGGAAAAGAAGTTAAAGAAAAATATTAAAAAAGTTAAAAAATTTGAAAGGTTTGTTTTAAAGAGGTTTGAAAAGGAAAAGGATAAGAAGGATAAAATAAGAACTATATAAATGTGAAGTATGAAAAAAATATAAATTTCTAATCTTTCAAATTCCATCCTTTCAAAATCTAAAAAACTTGAATATGTAATTGTTAAAATGAGGTAATTAAAAATAATAAAGGTAAATTTTGATATAACTATTTTATTAAAACTTATTGGCATAATTTTTAAAAAATTTAGATTTTCTTTTTTAAAAATTGTAGAAGAGAGGATAATTATATAAATTGGAAGAAATAAAAAAAATAAGATTAAATAAATAAAAAATGTGGCATCTTCATAGTTGTCTTTAAAAAATAAATTTGAAATAAAGGGCACAAAAAAGGGGATTAAGAGGCATATAAAGATAATCAATAAATTTTGTTTTAAATCTTTAATAAATATCTTAAACATCAAAAGCTCCTTTCTGTATTAGTGTCATCATACAGCATTATACTTAAATTTTATACCCTTGTCAAGTGGTATTTTTATCTTAGATGAAAATATTTTTAGTTTAAAATGAAAAAATGGATTTACAGTGAAAATAAATTGGGCAAGAGAAATTATTTTTCGAAAATCCTTTAATTTATTAAAGAAATATTTATTTTTGAAATATTGTTTAAAATCAATGGAATATTTTTGGGCAAAAAGTACAAAAACACTTATTGGGGAATTAAAAAAAGAGATTGGGGAAGAAAATTTAGATAAATTAAAGGAAAAGAAACCTTTAATTCATCTGTTTTATTCTTTAAGGCAATGGCTATTTTTAATACTTTCAACTTATATTTTATTTAAAACAAGCAAATTTTTATTAATTTTGTTTTTTTCAGCTTTTTCAGGCCTTACAATTTTTAATTTTTTAACTCTTTTACATGAAGCCCTCCATAATTTAATTTTTAAAAAAAATAGATTATTTTTGAATAGGGTATTTTCATTATTATATAGTTTTCCTACTACAATTTCTCCTACCCAATTTACAAAATGGCATTTAGATCATCATTCCCAGTTGGGTTCAGAAACCGAAGACCCAAAAAGAGATAAACTGGCTCCAAAGAAAAATTCAAGGGTCTTGAAATTATTTTATTTTACACCTCTTTTGTTTTTTATTTATTTTAATGCACAAAGAAAAGAAAATAAAAAATATCCTTTAAAGATTCAAATAAAAATTAAGATTGAGAGGTTCTTTTTTATTTTTATTCATCTTTTAATAAATTTGTTTTTATTTTATTCAGGAGGTTATTTTATTTGGTTTAAAGTGTATTTTTTGCCTCTTTTTATTTTTTTCCCCCTCTTTTTTGGAATAAATAGATTAGGGCAACATTACGCAAGAAGTTCACAGGAGCCAATTGGCTGGACTACCTTTATCCCTGGTTCTTTTTTTTGGGATTTTTTATTTCTGAAATCAAATTACCATCTGGAGCACCACCTTTTCCCAATGGTTCCTTTTTATAATCTTTCAAAACTTCAAAGATTACTTTTACCTTTTTATGAAAAGAAAAATCTTATTTCTTATAATTTTATGGAACTAATTTATCTCTTTATTTTTAAAAATAAAGAGGTTTATAAAATTTGGAAATAAAGATATGTTATAATATAAAACTATGAAGAGAGTATATTTTTTTGTTTTATTTTTGTTTTCTTTAAGTTTATTTTCCTTTGAAAAGGAAGATTATCTTGCTAAATTGAAAAAAATGGTAAAGGAAGAAAATCTTCCCTTTGAAGTTGGAATAACGGAAATTTCAAAATATAGGTTGGAAGAAGTTACTGGATTTAAAGTTCCAAGAAATTTTAATCCATCTCTTAAATACATTGAATTGCTAAAGTTTTTTGAACTTCCAGATAAATTGGATTATAGAGAATTGGGTTATGTAACTTCTGCAAAAAATCAAAGAAGTTGTGGTGCTTGCTGGGCTTTTGCAACTGTTGGTCCACTTGAATCTTCTATATTAATGTTTGATGGGAAGACAGAAGATTTATCAGAGCAACAATTGATTTCTTGCAACCCTTGGGGTTATAGTTGTGATGGGGGATGGTATGCTTTTGAAATGTTTCAAGATCCTGGAGCTGCCCTTGAGTCCTGTCAGCCATACACTGGTTCAGATAATACAAAATGTAACAATTGTACTGGTGTTTATAAGATAGTTAATTGGAACTATGTATCTTTATCAGATATGCCTTCAATTGATGAGATAAAGACAGCTCTTATGATTTATGGTCCTGTTGCTGCTGGTATGCATGCCTCAGATGCTTTTATGTTTTATAAAAGTGGAGTTTGGACATTGGATGAAGAAGGAGATATAAACCATGCAATAACAATAGTTGGGTGGGATGATAGTTTAGGTTCAAATGGTGCATGGATTATAAAAAATTCCTGGGGAAATGACTGGGGGATGGATGGCTTTGCTTATATTGCTTATGGTGTATTACAAATTGGATATGCTTCTGCTTATGTTCAATATAAAGCACCTGTATGGCAGGATGAATTTGAAACAAACAATTCTCCTCAAGAAGCAAAGGAATTAAAGCTTGGAGAAGTTCAAAAACATAAAGCTCAGGATGTTGACTGGGTTTATTTTAATTTGGATTCCAATTGTAAATACATTGTATATACAAACAATTTATCCAGTGGCTCTGATACAATAATTACCCTTTATAAAGAAGATGGAACTACGAAGGTAAGTGAAAATGATGATTATAATAATAACTCTCAATATTCAGTAATTTTTATCCAGCCAGAGAATACTCAAAAGTATTATTTAAAAATAGATCAAATTTTTGATTATTCTGAAAATTATTTTTATTACCTTGGATTAAAGCCCTTACATTGTGAATTTAAATAAATTTTTTTTTTAATCTTTGCAATCTCAGTTTTTGCTCAAGAAAAAATAGATGAGATTTATTTTAAAAGTTTACCAAAAAATTTTGACCCTTATCCTTATCTTGAAATAAAAGAAGGAAATTTATACGATGATTATTTAATAAAAAAATCAATTGAAAATCTATATTTTTCTGGATACTTTGAAAGCATAGAAGCATACAAAGATAATGTAAATGGAAAAAATTATTTAATCTTTTCTTTTAAATGTTATCCAAAAATAAGAAAAATAAAATTAAATTGTAAAAAATGTGGAAAAATAAAAGATTTTTTAAAAAATTCACCTTTCAATAAAGTTTTAAAAAATAAAATAGAGGAAACTATTAAATATAATTTAAATAAGAAGGGATACTTTTATCCAGAGATTTCTTTTAATTTTGATAAAGGTATTCTAAAAATAGATGTAAAGGAAGGTTCTCCTTTAGTAGTGAAGGAAGTTCAAATAAAATCAAAAAATGGATTTGGTATAAAGGAATTGGAGGCACTTAAAGGAATTTTTTTTGAAGAAGAAAAAATTTTAAAGAAAATAAATAAGATAGAAAAGAAGTATCAAAAAGAATTTCCTTTATTAAAGATTTCTTTGGAAGAAAAAAAAATAGAAGATAATAATGTTTTTTTAAAGATTGAAATTAAAAATTCTGAAAAAATAAAATTTAACTTTGGGAAGAATGTCAAACTTAAGGAAAGGAGAAAAATTATAAAAAAAATAAAAAATGAAAATTATGGTTTTGAAACAATACCTTTAATCCTTGAAGATTATATAAACAGTTTAGTAACTGCTGGTTATAAAAATGCAAAAATAAAGTTTGAAAGAGGGAAAGAATACTCAATTGATTTAGATAAAGGCAAAAAATTTATTATTGAAGAAATAAAATTTTTTGGGAATGAAAGCATAAAAGGCGAAGAAATTTTAAAGGGCTTTAAATTACTCAAAAAGGATGTGCCTTTGGATTATAAAAAGATAAATGATTTTTTAGATTATATAAAATATATTTATTTGGAAAAAGGTTTTTGGGATGTGGAAATAAAATTGAAAGAAGAGGTTGAAGATAATAAAGTTATTTTAAACTTTTTCATTAATGAAGGAAAACAGTTAATGTGTAAAAAGTTAATTGTTGAAGGTTTTCCAGATGGTTTTCATCTACCTGATTTAAATTTAAAAGAAAATCTTCCTTTAAAGAAAAGTGATGTGGAAAAGGATTTACAAAATCTTCAAAAAAATTTAAACGACAAGGGTTTTTATTATGCAAAGGTTTCTTTTAAAATTGAAGATGGGGTTTTTTATTACATTATTGAAGCAGGTGAGAATTTTAAAATAAATAAAATAATTTACAAGGGTTTAAATAATATTAATTTGGAAGATATAAAAAATGAGGTAAAGATAAAAGAAGGTTTGCCTTTTAGTTTTAAAAATTTAATTGAATTACAGGGAAATCTTTTTTCTACTTCTCTTTTTTCTTCTGTAAATATAAAACCAATTCACAATTTTGATGAGGAAAATACTGTAAATCTTGAAACTGAATTAAAGGAAGCTCCTCCAATTACTTATTCTTATGGAATTGGTTATGATTCTTATGATAGATTTAGGTTGCAATTTAGTTTTAGTCATATAAATTTTTTAAATAAAAGATATATATTAGGTTTTGAGGGCAGATTATTTTCAAATCAGCAAATGTGGCGTCTTTCAATGCGTGATCCTACCTTTTTAAATTCAGAATTTCCTCTGTTTTTAGGAACTTATAGAAGTATAGAAAAAAGGCCTTCTTTTTCCTTAAAAAGATGGGGAACAGTTGTTGAAATCACAAGGAATTATGGCAAAAAAACACAAGCAACTTTGAGGTATGATTATCAAATTCAAATTCCATTTGACAAAAAAGAAAATTTTCCAATCCCAAAGGAAGAAGAAGAAAAAAAGGTTTCTGCAATAAGTTTGATTTATTTAAATGACACAAGGGATGATATATTTTTCCCAAAAAAAGGTTCTTTTTTTTCAATGGAAGCAAAATATAGCTTTCCCTTTCTCTTTGCAGATACTAATTTTTTAAAGATCCATACACAATATTCCTTTAATTTAAATCCAAGAGAATATACTACTTTTGCTTTTTCAGTGAGATTAGGGTACATTAAGAATTATAAAAAAGAAAATGTTCCAATTGGTGAGAGGTTATTCTTGGGTGGAAGGAATACAATAAGAGCTTATTCTTATGATTCAGTTGGATTGGAAGGTGATACGGTTATAAATGGAGCTGTTTTGGGTGGAAATATGAGTTTTCTTTTAAATATAGAAGGAAGACAACTATTAAGTAAAAATTTTGGTTTTAATATTTTTACTGATTTTGGCCAGGTTTTTAGTTCTTATAAAGTTTTTAAAATAAAAGATATTTCAGGTGGTTATGGTTTTGGTTTCTTTTTCTTAACTCCAATTGGTCCTTTAAGAACAGAAATTGCAAAAAAATTTGAAAGTGTTCCCTGGGATGATGATGTTCAATGGTATTTTTCCTTTGGTTTCCCCTTTTAAATTTTTTTAATTTCTGGTATTCTATTTTGATATGGAAATTACAGTTTTAATCCTTGCAGCAGGTCAAGGGAAAAGAATGAAAAGCTCAATCCCAAAGGTTTTGCATAAACTATGTGGGAAACCATTGATTTCTTATGTTTTGGATTGTGTGAAAGATTTAAATCCTAAAAATACATATGTAATTGTTGCTTATAATAAAGAAAAAATAATTGAGAATTTGCCAAAAGAAATTAAATTTATTGATCAAGGAAAGCCCCTTGGTACAGGTCATGCAATCCAAACTTGTTCAAAGGAATTAAAGGATTTAAAAGGGGATGTCTTAATATTAAGTGGAGATGTCCCATTGATAAAAAAAGAAACATTAAAAGAGTTTTATGAAAAATTTAAGAACAATGGTGAAGATTTAAGCTTTATTTCAATTGAATTAGAAAACCCAGAAAATTATGGAAGAGTAATTAGAAATAAAAATGGAAATGTTTTAAAAATAAAAGAAGCAAAGGACTGCAATGAAAATGAGTTAAAGATTAAAGAAATAAATACAGGAATTTATTTATTAAAATGGGAAAAAGTAAAGCCACTTCTTTTGAAAATTTCAAACAAAAATAAGCAAAAAGAATATTATTTAACTGATTTAGTTGAAATTTCAGTTAAAAATAATTTAAAAGTTGGGGGACATATTTTTAAATCTTCTTTTGAATTTTTAGGTGTAAATTCAAGGAAAGAATTATCAATTTTAAATAAAATATTGTATAAAGATAAAGCAGAGGAATTAATGGAAAAGGGAATATCAATTATTGATCCTGATAATACTTATATTTCTCCTGATGTGGAAATTGGAGAAGATACTCTAATATATCCAGGTGTTTTTATTGAGAATTCTAAGATTGGAAAAAATTGTATCCTTTATCCAAATATTTTTATAAAAAATTCTTCAATAGATAATGAAACAGTTATTTTTCCTTATTCTATGATTGAAGGTAGCACTATTGGAAAAAGGTGTAAAGTTGGTCCTTCTGCCCATTTGAGGGAAGAGACGATTTTAAAAGATAGTGTCAGGTTAGGGAATTTTGTTGAAACAAAAAAAGCAATTTTAGGAGAAGGAACAAAGGCAGCTCATCTTTCTTATTTAGGTGATGCAATAATTGGTGAAAATGTAAACATTGGCTGTGGAACAATTACCTGCAACTATGATGGAATAAAAAAACATCAGACAATAATTGAAGATGGTGCTTTTATTGGTTCTGACTGCCAACTAATTGCACCAGTTAAGGTTGGTAAAAATGCTTATACTGCTTCTGGCACAACAATAACAGATGATGTCCCTCCTTTCTCACTTGCAATCTCAAGGGTTCCTCAAAAAAATGTCTTAAACTGGGTTAAAAGGAGGAGTAAAAAATAAATGTGCGGAATAGTTGGTTATTTAGGAAAAAAACAAGCTCTCCCAATTTTGCTCCAGAGCTTATATAAATTAGAATATAGGGGTTATGATTCTTCTGGTATTGTTTTGCATATCAAAAATAATTTAAAAATTTTTAGAAAAAAGGGAAAGATAAAGGATTTAGAGACAGCAATTGGGAAAAAAAATTTTAAGTCAAATTCAGGGATAGGGCATACAAGGTGGGCAACCCATGGAAAACCCTCTGATAGAAATGCCCATCCCCATACAGATTGTGAAGGAAATTATGCAGTTGTCCACAATGGAATAATTGAAAACTTCAATAATTTGAGGGAATATTTAATAAAAAGAGGGCATATTTTAAGTTCAGAAACAGATACAGAACTAATTGCGCATTTACTTGAAGAAGGAGGAAATTCATCTCCTCTTGAAGCTTTAAAAGATGCCTTAAAGAAAATACAGGGATATTATGCCCTTGGAGTTATTCACAAAGATTATCCTGATAAAATATGGGTTGCAAGGTATGGGCCACCTTTAATCTTAGGAATTGGTGATGGTGATTTTTATATTGCCTCTGATTATAATCCAATTTTGCCTTTTACAAAAAAAGTTTTGATCTTAGAAGATGGTGATTTTGCCCAAATTGGAAGAGAAGGAATAAAAATATTTTCAAAGGAAGGAAAAGAAGTTGAAAGAAAAGTAAATTATATTGATTGGGATCCCGTTATGGCTGAAAAAGGTGGTTTTAAACATTTTATGCTAAAAGAAATATTTGAACAATCAGAAGCAACAAGGGATACCATTTCAACTTCTTTAAGTGATGAAAAGGGTTTAAACTTAGAGGAATTTAATCTTCCAAAGAGGATAAAAAGGGTTTTAATTGTTGCTTGTGGAACTTCTCTCCATTCAGGGCTTCTTGGGAAATTTTATATTGAAAATTTAGCAAAAATTCCTGTTGAAGTTGATTATGCCTCAGAGTTGAGATATAGAAATCCAATAATTGATAAAAGTACATTAATTTTAGGTATTTCCCAGTCAGGTGAAACAGCAGATACAATTGCTTCATTAAAGATGGGTAAAGAAAAAGGTGCTTTGATATATTCAATTTGTAATGTAAAGGGCTCACAAATAGATAGATTATCTGATAAAACATTTATAACAAAAGCAGGTCCTGAAATTGGAGTTGCCTCTACCAAAGCATTTACAACACAACTTTTAAGTTTATTTTTAATTTCACTGCAATGGAGGAAACAAAAAGGAGAAGACATTTCTTTATTCTTAGAAGACCTTCAAAGGTTGCCTTTTTATATTGAGAAAATTTTAAAAAAAGATGAAGAAATTCAAAGTATTTCCAGAATATTTTTTAAAAAAGAAAATTTTTTATATTTAGGAAGGGGTTTAAATTATCCAATTGCCTTAGAAGGTGCTTTGAAACTTAAAGAAATTTCTTATATCCATGCAGAAGGTTATCCAGCAGGAGAGATGAAGCATGGTCCAATTGCCTTAATTGATGAAAATATGCCAGTTGTTGCAATTGCCACTGAAGATGATGTTAAAAAGAAAATGATTGCAAATATGGAAGAAGTAAAATCAAGGGATGGGATTTTAATTGGAATTATAAATGAAGGGGATTTGGAAACAAAGAAGCTTTGCAGCTATACAATTGAAGTTCCAAAAGTTAATTTTTATCTCCAACCAATTTTAAATGTAGTACCCCTTCAACTTTTAGCATATCATATTGCTTTAAAAAGGGGATGTGATGTAGATCAGCCAAGAAATTTAGCAAAAAGTGTTACAGTTGAATAAATAAATTAAAAAGTAAAAGAAGATAAGCAGTTTTTGGGAGCGGAATCAAGAGATTGCATAATCCTAAATTAACCTGTACCTCGTACACATAATGTGGTTATGAGTTATGTGGTACGGGTAATGGTTGAAAAAATAAAGAATTTTTTAAAAAAAACCCATAACTCGTAACTCTTACCAAGTTATTTGATCTTTTTTATTTCTTCATAAAATTCTTTTAATTTTTTTTCAAAACCCTTTTCTTTTGCTATATAAAAAATTTCATTTTTTATTTCTTCTGGAAGACAAACCATTGGTGTTGTCCCTTCTTCAAAATTATGGGCATATAAATAACCTTTTCCATAACCTAAATCTTCTTGAAGTTTAGTTGTAGGGTTCCTTATTTGCAAAGGAACAGGTAGAGATGAAGTTTTTCTTGCAACTTCTTCTGCTTTTTCATAAGCAACATAAGCACTGTTTGATTTAGTCGAAAGGGAGAGATAGATTACAACTTCTGCAAGGGCAAGCCCTCCTTCTGGCATTCCAAGAAAATGGACTGCTTCCTTTGCTGATATTGATAATGTCAAAGCAAAAGGATCTGCAAGCCCAATGTCTTCTATGGCACATCTTATAAGGCGCCTTGCTATATATAAAGGGTCTTCACCACTTATGAGCATCCTTAAAAGCCAGTATAGTGCTGCATCGGGGTCACTATTTCTTATGGATTTATGTAAAGCAGAGATTAAATTAAAATGTTCTTCCCCTGATTTATCATAAAGGGGAATTGGCTTTTGGGCTAATTTTTCAATTGTTTCTTTATTTATAAAATCATATTCAGAAGCAAGTTCTAAAAGATTATACAATTTCCTTGCATCCCCTCCAGAATAAATTATCAATGCTTTATATCCACTTTCATCAATTATTAAATCCTTTTTTATCCCTCTTTCTTTATCCTGAAGAGCCCTATCAATTAAAGCCCTAAGTTCCTCTTCTGTTAAAGCACGCATTACAACAACTTTAATCCTTGATAAAAGAGGTGGATTTAATTCAAAGGATGGATTTTCTGTTGTAGCACCTAAAAGGATTATATTTCCTTCTTCAATATCCTTTAAAAAAGCATCTTGCTGTGCCTTGTTAAATCTATGGATTTCATCAACAAACAAAATAAGTCCGCTTCTTTGTTTAGAAATTTTAATTGCTTCCTTTATCTCTTTTACACCAGAAGTGACAGCAGAAAATTTTAAAAATAACTTATCAAATTCCTTTGCCAGGAGGATTGCAAGGGTTGTTTTTCCACATCCAGGGGGTCCCCAAAAAATTGTAGAAGGAAGAATTTTTGATTTAAGGCAGGTTCTTATAAATCCTTTTTCTTCAAGCAAATGGTTTATCCCTACCATCTCTTCAATTTTTTTAGGCCTCATCCTCTCAGCAAGGGGTATTTCTTTTTTTTCTTCAAATAAATTTTTTTGTTCCATCTATTTATGATAACATAAAATATGATAATTTCAGGTATAGATGAAGCAGGGAGAGGACCTGTTTTAGGTCCTATGGTTATATCAATCTTCTTAATTGAAAAAGAAAGGGAAAGTGAAATTTTTTCTTTTGGTGTGAAAGATTCAAAAAAGTTACCTTTAAAAAAAAGAGAAGAAATTTTTGAAAAAATTTTAAAAAATAATTTTAATTTTGATTATTTTATAATTAGCCCAGAAGAAATTGATAAATTTAGTTTAAATAAAATTTTTATTGAAAAAGTTTTAATCTTTTCAAGGAGGCATAAAACAGATAAAATTTATATAGATGCCCCCTGCCATAAAAACAAGTGTAAGGAATTGAGTTTGAAATTAAGTAATTTAACAGGGAAAGAAATTGTTGCAATAAATAGAGCAGATGAGTTAATTCCTGTTGTCTCTGCTTCTTCAATTGTATCAAAAGTGATAAGGGATAGGGAAGTTGGAAGATTGCATAAAATTTATGGGGATTTTGGCTCTGGTTATCCTTCTGATAGAAAAACAATAGAATGGCTTTTAAAAAATAAAGATATAGCAGCAAAAAGTGGAATTTTGAGAAAAAAATGGAAACTAAAATTAGATTGAGGAAATTAAAAAGAGGAAAAAAATTTAATATTTGAATAAAAAATCTGCACTTTTAAAAATCAATCAAAATTTATGCTTTAAATTTCAAATCAACTGAAATTATTCAATTTAAATTAATTTATAAGTTTAAAAATTTAATTTATTTCTTAAAATAAAAGGAAAGTAGGGGCGGGGCGACCCCCACAGAATCGGTTTTTAAAAAAAGATGAAGGCAATTCATAAATTGCCTCTATTGTTCTACTGAACCTGTCTGATAATTAAAACTTTTAAAATTTTTTTCTAAATTAAAGCATTTTTATTTTTTAAAAACACTGACAACGGACCAATGCTATACTGTTCTATTATTATTTATTTTCTATTTCTGATTTAAATTCCTTTAATTTATATTTAATAATATGTTAAAATAAAATAAAGTATGGGAGGTTAGCTCAGAGGAAGAGCACTTGCCTTACAAGCAAGGGGTCACAGGTTCAAGTCCTGTACCTCCCAATTTAAAATATGATAAAATAAATTTTGGCGGGCTTTATCATTTTATGTGAGCTTCGTGTTCGTTTATTTCCTTTGGTAAGCCAGCCATTTTATTATTTATAAAAAAGGAGGAAAAATGAAATTCAAATTTTTTTTATTTTTATTTATTTCTGCCTTTGTATTTAGCCAAATTTCAGAAAAGGATAAAGCAATTTATAAGGAAAAATACAAAGACCCTGTATTAAAGGAAATGGAAGAAGCAAATGATAAATTGAAGGAAGAAGAAGAAAAAAAGACAAAAGAGATACAGGATAAAATAAAAGAAGAAAGAAAAAAAGAAAGGGAAGAAAAAAAAGTTTTAAAAGTGGATTTTTCAAATATTAAAAAACCAGAAAGCTTGGAAGCTTTTCAAAAAGTATTCCATTTTCCACCAGTTCCTCAATATTTAACAGGGACTTGCTGGGCTTTTTCAACTGTTTCATTTTTAGAATCAGAGATATTTAGATTAACGGGAAAAAAAGTTAAACTTTCAGAAATTTTTATTGTTTATTATGAATATATTGAAAAGACAAAGGGTTTTATTGAAACAAGGGGAGATACACATTTGGGTGAAGGTTCTGAAGCAAATGCTGTATTTAGAGTAATTTCAAAATATGGAATAGTTCCTTCAAGTATTTATAGTGGATTGAAAGAAGGGAAAGATAAACATGATCATTCTTTTTTATTTGAAAGGTTTGAAAGCTTTTTAAATTTTATAAAGGAAAAAAATTTTTGGAATGAAGAAGAAGTAATACCTCAAATTTCTTCACTTTTAGATTATTATTTAGGTAAACCACCTGAATCCTTTGAATATGAAGGGAAAAACTATACGCCAAAAACATTTTTGTCAGAGTATCTGCAAATAAATCCTGAAGATTTTGTATCAATTATGTCAACAATGTCTCAGGATTTTTATACAATGGGTGAATTTAAAGCCCCTGATAATTGGTGGCATTCTAAGGATTATTATAACTTGCCTTTGGAAGAATTTTATTCAATAATAAAGGAAGGTATAAAGAAGGGATATTCAATTGCAATTGGAGGGGATGTCTCAGAGCCAGGTTATGAGGGCTTTGAAGATTGTGCAATCATTCCAACCTTTGATATTCCAGAAGAGTATATTGATCAATCAGCAAGGGAGCTTAGAATTTATAACAATACAACAGAAGATGATCATGGTATCCATTTAGTGGGATATGCAGAGATTGATGGAAAGGATTGGTTTTTAATAAAGGACTCTGCCCGCTCTTCCAGATGGGGGAAATTTGAGGGTTATTATTTTTATAGGGGTGATTATGTTAAGTTAAAGATGCTTACAATAACAGTTCACAAGGATTTAATTAAGCCCTATTTAGAAAAATTTAAGAAATAAATGGTTAAAGTTCTAAAATTAAAAAATTTTACAACAAAAGAAAAGAGAGGTTTTAGGTTAAATCTGATGGATTATTTTCTAAAAGAAAAGGAAAGATTTAAAGATATCCATTTTGTATCAATGAAGCCAAATACAATAAGAGGAAACCATAAACACCCAAAATCAAAAGAATGGATACTTTTGTGGGAAGGGAAGTTTAAATTTTTATATTTAAATAAAAAATTAAAGGAAATAAAACTTGATGTAAAAGAGCCGCTTTTAATATTTATTCCAAAAAATACACCACATCTTTTAAAAAATATTAGCAAAAAAGAATCCTTTCTTTTATCTTTTGGTTCAAATTATCCAATGGATGTGGAGCACCAATTAAATTTAGAATAAATTGAAAAGTTATATCTAAAAGAGTTATAATAATCTGATGAAACTTTTGGAAGAAGTAAAAGAAAATGATAGGTTAGAAGCCCTTAATTTATCAAAGAAATATGGCTTAAAGCTTGTTGTAGATGGTGTCTCTTTAAATGTAAAAAAAGGTGAAATTGTAGGTCTATTAGGTCCAAATGGTTCTGGAAAAACAACGACTTTTCATATGATTGGTGGGTTTATTAAACCAACTGAAGGAGAAATATATTTATCAGGAATTAAGCTAAATGGATTGCCTGTTTATCAAAGGGCAAGATTAGGCATTGTTTACCTTCCACAAGAACCTTCTGTTTTCAGGAGGCTTACTGTTTTAGAAAATCTTTTAATAATTCTTGAACAATTAGGCTTAAACTATGAAGAAAGGGAAAGAAAAGCCCATAGCTTACTTGAAGAATTTGGTATAGACCATCTGGCAAAGCAAAGGGCAGATACTTTATCAGGAGGCGAAAGGAGGCGACTGGAAATTTCAAGGGCATTAACTTTAGAGCCAAAGTTTTTGTTGTTGGATGAACCCTTTGTAGGGATTGACCCAATTGCTGTTCTTGAAATTCAAAGAGTTATAAACCATTTAAAGCTTAAAAAAATTGGAATTCTAATTACCGATCATAATGTAAGAGAAACCTTGAAGATTACAGACAGAGCTTATATTATTAATAATGGAAAAATTTTTAAAGATGGCTCACCATCCTATTTATCTCAGGATGAAGAAGTAAAAAAAATATATTTAGGAGAAGATTTTAAATTGCATTAAGGAGGTTATTTGGTTCGTCATAAAGTTGAAACAAGATTAGAACAAAAGATAATTTTAACTCCTACTTTGCAGCAGGCAATAAAACTTTTGCAATTTAATAGAATTGAACTTATTGATTTAATAAAGAGGGAAATTGAGCAAAATCCAGTTCTTGAAGAAATATATAATGAAGAAACAGAAACTACTGAAAATATAAAAAAAGAAAAGGAATTTGAGCCAATTGATTTTGAGAGTTTTTTTGAAAATTTATATGAACAAGTGCCAATAAGTAAAGAATATCTTTCTTCTGAAGAAGAACCAAATATAGAAAATGTTCCCTGTCCATCTATGGGACTTCAGGACTATTTGCTTTGGCAATTAAGTTTAATGGAATTTCCTGAAGATATTAAAGATTCTATAGAATATTTAATAAACAATCTTAATGAAGATGGTTATTTGTCAGAACCAATAGAAAAATTGGTTTCAGAAAAATATAACTTTGAGATGCTTGAGAGAGCAAAAAAAATTTTAATGAATTTTGATCCTCTTGGTATAGGTGCTGAAAGTGTAAAAGAATGCTTAATCTACCAAGCCCAGCCACAAATATTGAAAGAGGCATTAGAAAAGGGCTGGGATGAGATTCTGCATAAAGATTATGAAGGATTAAAAAGAAAATTAAATCTTTCAAATGAAGAAATCCTTTCAATTTTAAATGCTTTAAGATATTTGGATCCTTTCCCTGGTAGAAGGTATAGTAAAAGCAGTACAATATATGTTGAACCAGATGTTTTTGTTATTAAAAAAGGAAAAAGCTTTGAAGTTAGCATAAATGAAGATGGTCTTCCAAAACTAAGGTTATCAAAGTTTTATTTAAGATTGTTGAGAGATCCAAAGATTAAAGAAGATCAATATGCAAAGGGATATATTGAAGCAAAAGTTCAATCTGCTTTTTGGCTTTTGAAAGCAATAGAACAAAGAAAAAAGACACTTTTTGCAGTTACAAGAGGAATTGTAAAGCATCAGGAAGAAGCAATAGAAAAAGGGCTTAAATTTTTAAAACCCCTCTTGCTAAAGGATATTGCTAATGAAGTTGGAGTCCATGAATCTACTGTTTCAAGGATTGTTTCAAATAAATATATGTTAACTCCTGCGGGCATTTCTTTGATGAGGGATTTTTTTATAACTGGTATTAAAACAGTTAGTGGGGAATTGGAATCAGTTGAGGAAATTAAAAGAGCAATCCTTGAAATTGTTGAAAAAGAAAACAAACAAAAGCCCTTTAATGATAATCAGATTTTAGAAATACTACATAGAAATTACAGAATTTTTCTTGCAAGAAGGACTGTGGCAAAATATAGGGAAGAATTAAATATTCCTTGTTATAAGGAAAGAAAAAGGAGTGAAAAATGAAAATTGAATTTTCAAGCAAAAATTTTGAGGTACCAGAAAGTTTAAAGAATTTTACAGAAAAAAGATTAAGTAAACTTGATAAGTTTTTTTCTGAGGAGGACTGGCAAGCCAAGATTCTTTTGAGAGAAAGCAAGTATATCTACGAAAGTGAAATTTCTGTCTTGCACAATGGCGAATGGGTTAAAGCAAAGGCAAAGGCAAATGATGTTGAACCAGCTATAATTCAAACTGTTGATCACTTGAAGACCCAACTTATGAAAAAGGTAAAAAAGCAAAAAGAAATAAAGAGATGGGAAGCCCACCATAAAAAAGAAGCTAAAATTGAAACACCTCCTGCCATTCTGGAAAGAAAATTTTTAAGAAGAGACATAGGCCAACTTGAAATAGAAACATTATCTGAAAGTGAAGCAATTGATAAATTTTCCTCTGATAAAAGGCCTTTTATGATCTTTAGGGATATTAAGACAGATAAAATTAAACTTATATATGAAGAAAAAAACAGAAAAATAATATTGAATTTAGGTATCTAATGAAATTATCTGATATGCTTTCTCCTTCTCTTATTTTGATTCCTTTAAAAGGAAATACAAGGGAAGAAGTCTTTAAAGAATTAGAAGAACATCTTTTAAAAAACAAATTTATAAAAAAAGGCGAACCAATAGCAGAGCTTCTTTTAAAAAGAGAAGAACTTGGTTCAACAGCTGTAGGAAAAGCAGTTGCAATACCCCATTGCAAAACAAATGATGTAAAAGAAACACTTTTATCAATAGGCATAAAAAAAGAGGGCTTATTTTTTCCATCTCCAGATGGTGAACAGGTAAAGATTTTGTTTTTTGTTTTATCACCACCGGAAGAAACAATAAATCATTTGCAGGTTTTGTCTAAAATAAGTAAATTTATAAGGATTCCAGGTGTTGTTAAAAATCTATTATCAGCTACATCTCCAGAAAATTTTATGGAAATATTAAAAAAAGAAGAAAAAAAACTATGAAGGTTTCTGCTATCTCAATTGAAAGTATTTTATCAAATAAGGAATTTATTAATGACTGTCAAATTGAAACAATTACAAGTGATGCCTCGATAAAAAATTTAGTAGAAAATCCTTTTGTTAATAGAATTGGGCTTGCCCTAGCTGGTTTTTATGAATCAATCTTGGAAGGCAGAATCCATTTGATGGGTTATTCAGAAGTAAATTATCTTAACAGCTTAGAAGAAGAATTGGGAAAAAAAAGGGTTGAAGAAATAGTAAGAAAAAGGATACCAGCAATTGTTATAAGTTCAAATTTAGAGCCCCCAAATTACTTTTTTGAATTATGCAATAAATTTAATGTTGCAGTGTTTAAAAGTATCCTTCCTTCAAATTTGTTGGTAAGCAAATTTCTTTTTTATCTTTCAAGGCAATTGGCAGAGAAATTTTCTTGCCATGGGACTTTTATGGATATTTTTGGGATTGGTGTGCTTATTATAGGACCCCCGAATATTGGAAAAAGTGAAAGTGCTTTGGAGCTAATTAGCAGAGGGCATAGATTAATTGCAGACGATCATATTATATTAAGAAAAGACATAAGTGGGGCAATCATAGGAGAAATTTCAAGGGAATGGTCAACTGGCATTATGGAAATTAAATCTATAGGATTTATAAATATAAATCAAATTTTTGGAATCTGTGCTTGGGAAAAGGAAAAAGAAGCAAAACTTGTCATTAAATTGGAAGACCTTTCTGAAGATAAGATAAAAATTGGGGATTTACAAATTGAAGAATATGAAATTGCACCAGGGATATTTTTGCCTTGCTTTACAATAAATGTTAAAAAGGGAAGGAACCTTGCACTTATAATTGAAGTAGCAGTAAAAGTATTCTTATTAAAACAATTAGGCATTGATTTTCAAAAATCTTTTGAAGCTTTCCATGATTTTTTATGTGCAGGTAAAGGAGATGAAAAAAAGTAAAAAACAAAGAATACTGATAACAGGACTTTCAGGTTCTGGAAAAAGTACTGTTTTAAGAGCTTTTGAAGATATAAATTTCTATTGTGTTGACAATCTGCCACTTCCTCTTTTGGAAGAGTTTTTAAAAGAAACATGGAATCTTGAAAAAATCGTAATTGGAATGGATATAAGGTCTCTTGAGTATATTGATAAATTTGTTGATGTATTTAAAAAAATAAAAAAGATTTATCCAAAAATAATTTTAATATTTACTGATTCAAATAACGAAGTTCTTGAAAGAAGGTTTTCTATTACAAGAAGGCCTCACCCTTTAGGGAGCAACAATTGCTCAATAAGTGAAGCAATAAAAAAAGAAAGGTCTCTTTTAAGTCAAATAAGAGAACTTGCCAATATATATTTAGACACGACAAATTTAAATCCCCACCTTTTAAGAGCAAATATTTTAAATCTTTTTGAACCCAATGCTTATAAAAAAAAGTTCATTATAACTATAATAAGTTTTGGCTATTCCTATGGTTTGCCACCAAGCGCTGATATTATTTTTGATACCCGCTTCATCAAGAATCCTTATTTTATACCAGAACTTAAAGATTTGACAGGAGAAAGTGAAAAGGTCCAGGAATTTTTAAAAAAGCAAAAACCTTATAAAACACTTTTAAATAAAATAATGAATTTATTAAAGTTCTATATTCTTCAAGTCCAAAAAGAAATGCGTTTTTCTTTTACAATTGGAATAGGTTGTACAGGGGGTATGCATAGAAGTGTTGCTTGCTCAATAGAAGTTGCAAAAAATTTGGAAAAGATGGGTTATAATATAGTATTGATTCATAGAGATATTTTAAGGGGTGAAATATGATCGCAGGTCTTGTTATAACTCACGGAAATTTAGCAGTTGAACTTGTTCATTCTGCAAAAACAATTGTTTCCTCTGAAATACCTTTATTTCCAATTCCTTTAAAATGGACTGATACCTGGGAAGAAGCATTAAAAGAAGTAAAGATTGTTCTTGATAAGTTGAAGGATTATGATCAGATTATGCTTTTTACTGATATGTATGGTGGCACACCTTCAAATATTGCTTTTAGTTTAGTTCAACCAGAAAAAATAGCTGTTCTTACAGGAGTAAATCTTCCAATTTTAGTAAGTTTTTTAAGTATCCAGATGGAGGGTTTAAAAGACATACAAGAAGTTGCTTCTTTTTTAATTAAAAGAGGGAAGGCATCAATTAGAAGATACAGGGAGAAGGAGTAAGATGGTGAGTAAAGTTGTAAAACTAAAAAATAAATTAGGGATGCATGCCAGGGCTTCTTCAAAGTTTGTAGAACTGGCAAAGACATTTAAAAGTGATATAAAAGTTGGTAAGAATGGAGAAGTTGTAAATGGAAAATCAATTTTAGGGCTCTTAATGCTTGCTGCTGCATTTAATCAGGAAATTGAAATAATTGCCAATGGTCCAGATGAAGAAGAAGCATTGAATAAACTATTAGAGCTTATAGAAGAGAGGTTTGGGGAAAATGAATAAAAAAAGAGGTATAGGTGTTTCTCCCGGAATTGCAATTGGCAGAATAATTACAGTAAATAGAAACCTTGATATGACTATTAAATTGAAACTAAAAGAAAGTGAAGTAGAAAAAGAGATACAAAAATATTTAAAAGCACTAAATAAGGCAAGGCATGAAATAGAAATGCTTGAAGAAAAGGCAAAAAAAATATTTCCATCAGAGATAGCTACAGTTTTTCATGCTCATTTATTGATAATAGAAGATGATATATTTAAAGAAGAAGTCCCTGAGATTATAAGGAAAAATAAAATAAACGCAGAATGGGCAGTACAGGAAAAATTTACTCAACTTCAAAAAAAATTAAAATCTGCAGGCAATGATTATCTTTCTGAAAGAGTTCAGGATATTGAAGATGTAGCAAAACACATACTTTCTGCTTTGCAAAGTGTTGATCATATTTCATTAGATTCTTTAAAAGAAGATGCAATAATAATATCCAGGGAATTAGGACCTTCAGATATCGTTATGATAAACCATCCAAGGATTGTTGGATTTGTAACTCAAGAAGGGGGAGAGACATCACATACTGCAATTATGGCAAAGGCACTCCATATACCTGCTGTTTTATCTGTTTCAGATATTATGGGATTTGCAAAGGATGGTGGAATGGCTATATTAGATGGGAACGATGGTACAGTAATATTAAATCCAGATTACAATATAATAAAGGATTATAAAATAAGGAAAAAGAAGTTTGACCAAAGGATTGAGAAGCAAAGGGAAGTTCTTTTAAGACCAGATAAAACAATAGATGGAAAAGAATTTAAAATTTATGCAAACCTTGAACTCCTTGCTGAACTTGAGGATGTTTTAAAAAACGGTGCAAAGGGAATTGGCTTATATCGTTCAGAATTCCTTTATATTACAAACTATCCTCACTTACCAACTGAAGATGAACATTTTTATAATTATAAAAAGATTCTTGAGACATTACAGGGTTTACCAGTTACGATAAGAACATTTGATTTAGGTGGGAGAAAATTTGCAAAGGAAACACTTCATTTAAGGGAAGCAAACCCAGTTCTTGGAATGAGAGGAATAAGGTTGTGTCTATCCTCACCAGAGATCTTTGTTCCTCAACTTAAAGGGCTTTTGAGAGCATCAGTTTATGGAAATTTGCAAATTATGCTTCCAATGGTATGTTGTGTTGATGAAGTTATAGAAACAAGAAATTTAATTGAGGAATTAAAAAAGGAATTGAAAAAAGAAAATAAAAAATTTAAGGAAGATATTCCAATTGGAATAATGGTAGAAGTGCCTTCCAGTGCTTTAATTTTGGATTCTTTTGATCCTTATGTTGATTTTTTTTCAATTGGCACAAATGATTTAGTCCAATACACCCTTGCAATAGACAGGAACAACCCAGCTGTGGCAAAACTTTTTACACCCCTCCATCCTGCAATTTTAAAATTGATAAAAAAAGTTGCGGACTTTGGCTTTAAAAAGAATAAATCTGTTTCTGTTTGTGGGGAAATGGCAAGCAATACAATCCAAGCAGCTTTGCTCTTTGGTTTGGGAGTAAACAATTTTTCAATGGAATCTTACTATATTCCTGAAGTAAAATCTATCCTTACTTCTTTAAAGGCAGAAGATTTGAAAAAAATTACGGAAAAGGTATTAGAACTTCCAACAGCAAAAGCAGTAAATGAATTTTTATTAGAAGAAATTGGCTCAATTTTGCCTGAGAGTTTGCAATGTGTCCTTTAAATCAGTTGCCAATAAAAATAGAAAAACCTTGGGGATGGGAATTATTAATTGCAAAAACAGAAAATTACATTGGAAAAATCCTTCATATAGATCCGGGGCAATGTTTATCTTTGCAATATCATAAAGAAAAAGATGAATCAATATTTGTTTTAAAAGGCATTCTAAAATTGGAAATAAAAAAAGATGGCAAATTAAAAGAGATTTTGTTAAAAGAAAATGATTGTCATAGAATTCCTCCGATGACGGTCCATCGTTTTATATCCGATGAAGGTTGCGATTTGATAGAGGTCTCAACACCACACTTAGAAGATGTGGTAAGATTAGAAGATAAATATGGGAGGATAAAATGAAAAATTTATTTATTTTTATTTTAATTTCAGCTTTTATATTTGCACAAGAAGAAAAAAAGGAATCACCAATTGTACAGGCAGCAAAGAAAACAGGTAAATATAAATTTCAAAAAGGAATAAAGATAACAAATGATAAACTTAAAAGTTCCTCTTCAAGTGAGACAGAGGTTAAAGAAACAAAAGAAGAAGAATCAGGCGAAAAAATTTTATCTGAAGAATATAAAGACAGCAAAGGTAGGACAAAAGAGGACTGGCAAAAGATGATAAAAGAAGCAAAAGAAAATTTAGCCAAATGGGAAAGCAAAGTAAAAGAACTTCAAAGTGAGTTAAACAAATTAACAAATGATTACTATTCTTGGGATGATGTTGCATATAGAGAAGGTGTGATAAAACAAAATATGGATAGAGTAACAAGAGATTTAGAAAAGGCAAAGGAAGAACTTGAAAAAGCAAAGGAATTAATTCCTGAATTAGAAGAAGAAGCAAGAAAATCAGGGGCACTTCCGGGGTGGCTTCGCTAAAATTTTATATTGAAACCTGGGGCTGTCAAATGAATGTCTTGGATAGCCAGAGGATATATTCTTCTTTTTTGAGAATGGGTTTTGAACCAGCAAGTACTTTGAAAGAAGCAAATATATTTGCTTTAAACACTTGCTCTGTAAGGAAAAAAGCAGAAGAAAAAGTTTTCTCTCGCTTAAGTGAAATTAAAAAACTAAAAGAAAGTGGAAATTTAAAAAAAATTTTACTCTGTGGCTGTATTCCTGAAAGTTATGGTGAGGAAATTTTAAAAAAGTTTCCTTTCATTGACTATTTAATAGGACCAGATCAAATTCAAAACATACCAAAAATCCTTGAAAAAGAAAGAGCAGTTGCCCTTGATTTTGAAGAAAGGGTTTCTTTTAATGAAGAGGATTTTGAAAGAACTGTTGAAGTTATGCCAATGGTAACTGTTATGGAAGGATGTAACCAATTTTGTTCTTATTGTGTTGTCCCCTTTACAAGGGGAAGAGAAAAATCCAGAAATTTTTATGAAATTTTAAGGGAAGTTGAAGCTTTAGCAAAAAAGGGATTTACATCAATTATGTTATTAGGGCAGGTCATAAATAACTATAAATGCCCTGAAACAAATTTCAAATTAGATAAGTTATTAAAAGAAATAGCAAAAATAATTGAACTAAAAAACATAATTTTTATAACTTCCCATCCCCATTATTTTAACGATGAACTTATTGAAACAATTTCTATTTATGAAAACATTTCTCCTTATATCCACCTTCCTGCTCAAAGTGGAAGCAATAAAATTTTAAGGGCAATGAACAGAAAATATACAGTGGAAGATTATATAGATTTAATTGAAAAAATTAAAAAGGCAAAGGAAGGAGCATCTTTTTCTTCTGATTTTATTGTTGGTTTTCCTTCAGAAGAAGAAGAGGATTTTCAAGAAACCATAAATTTGATAAAAAAAGTAAGGTATTCATCTATTTATGGTTTTGCTTATTCTCCAAGGCAGAATACAAAAGCAGCAGAGATAAAAGATAATATTTCAAGGAAAGAGAAGCTTGAACGGCTAAATTATCTGTTTAAAGTTCAGGATGAAATCCAAAAAGAAGATAATAGCAAACTGATAGATAGCATCTTTGAAGTTCAGGTCTATGGAAAAGCATCAAAGCCAGAAGGTGCTTTTTCTGCAAGGACAAAAAGCAATAGGGTTGTAAATTTTATCTCAAATAAAGAATTAAAAAAGGGTGAATGGGTCAAAGTTCAAATTACAGAAGGGCTTACCCACTCCCTTTTTGGAAATGAGGTTTAGCCATAAATATTTAGCCAATGTTTATCTTTGTCAGATCAGTTGCCTGTCTTTCGCCTGCTAAAAATATTTTACTTATGAAATGTAGCCGCGGGGCTTTAGCCCG
>JBBISU010000017.1:30711-58746 GCA_037441225.1 Acidobacteriota bacterium | reverse complement strand
AATCTTTATTATTAAAAACTATTAATCAATAAAATTGAGCAACTTGGGTTAAAAATTTTCATAGTTTATTATTAGAATTACTGAACTTTAAAATCTAAAAATCCAAATTTTATCTGACTTTTGAAATAAAAGTGTCTTAAGGAATTGTTTATCATAATGATGGAAAACAATCCAAAGTGCTGTCAGGAAAAGGAAGAAAAAGAGATATCCCTCTGCAAAAATTGCAAACATTATGATTATTGTATTATAAGAAGGTCAGGTCCCATTTATTATTGTGAATTATTTGATTTCAAAGAAGAAGAGGAAAAGAAATAAAGATTTTATTTTTTTTATAAAAATAGCTGTGTATTTTTTGAAAAAAAATATAAATATTTTATTAAAGGATATTTTTATTAAGAATATAAAAAGTGTTTTCTTGTTTTTTGGTTTACTTGGCACATTCTTTATTGGAGTTTCCTTTTTCAATCAAATTTATAAAGCTTACTGGGGTGATAAAGATATCTACTGGACACCTAATTTAATTTAAATATCTTTTTATTGCAAAAGTAGCTTAAAAAATTTATAATATAAGTATGGAGCAAAAAAAAGAAGAATGGCAAGTTATAATTGAACTTTTGGAAAAAGTTGATCCAAATCTTTTATATCGCCTTGCAAGGAGGATGTTTTATTTCCTTTTTCTAAAAGAGGGTTCAAAAGTGGAAGATTTATTGGTATGTCTTCAGGACTCCACTGACTTTAATGAAGAAAGGGAACTCTATGCAAATATTCCAAATCCAAAGGTTGATCCAACAAATTTGTTAAAATTTTCTGAATTTATATTTCAAAAAGCAGGAGAATATCTTCCATCCTCAGAGATTTCAAGACAACTTTCTTTATGGATGGCACAGGAGAGGACAAGGTTTTTATCAATAATTACAGAAAATCCAAATGCTACCTTGCAGGAGATCAAAGAAGCCCTTGACAGATTTGATAAAATGACGAAGACAGAAAATCCACTCTCTCCAGATGAAAGAGTTGCTATAAGGGTTGCCTTAGCAAGAAGATTTTTATCAAATAATTTACCTTTTATAAGGGTTTCAAAACAATATATTACTATTCAAGATTTCTATAATCTTTCAAAATATATTGCAGGGAGCGGAAAAGGCACTGGAAAAATTGGTGGAAAAAGTGCAGGGATGCTTTTGGGCTATCACATATTAAAAAAGGAAAGTGAAAAAAAAGAAATTTTAAGAAATGTAAAAGTGCCAAGGAGCTGGTTTATCACCTCTGATTCAATTATGGAATTCATACATCACAATGCTTTGGAAGAGATAACAAGTTTAAAATATCAGGAAACAGAAGGAATAAAAGCAGGCTATCCATTTTTGCAACAACTCTTTAAAAATTCTCACTTTCCACCTGAAATAGTTGAGCAATTGAGCAAAATATTGGATGAAATTGGAGAAAAGCCAATAATTGTAAGGTCTTCTTCTCTTTTAGAAGATTCTTTTGGTGCTGCCTTTTCTGGAAAATACAAGAGTTTATTTTTGGCTAATAGAGGTACTAAAAAACAAAAACTTGATGCTTTATTAGATGCAATTTCAGAAATTTATGCTTCTGTTTTTTCACCAGATCCAATTATTTACAGAAAAGAGAGAGGGCTTTTGGATTTCAATGAAGAAATGGCAATTTTAATTCAAGAAGTGGTTGGAGGGCAGGTAGGAGAATATTTTTTCCCTATTTTTGCAGGTGTTGCCTTTGGCTATAATGAATTTAGATGGTCTCCAAGGATTGATAAAAAAGATGGAATGGTTCGCCTTGTCTTTGGACTTGGAACAAGAGCAGTTGATAGAGTTGGTGATGACTATCCAATCCTTGTTTCTCCTGGGAAGCCAAATTTGAAGGTAAATGTTCATCCAGATGATATTATCAGATATTCACAAAAGAAGATGGATGTTATAAATTTAGAAAAACAAACTATGGAAACAGTAGATATTCAAGAAATAATAAAAAAATACGGAAACCAAATTCCAAATATTTCAAATGTATTGTCTGTATTTGATGGTACCTCTTTAAAAGTTCCTTATGGTGCACTATTTGACCCTATAAATTCAGAATGTTATGTAACTTTTCAAGGGCTTTTTGAAAAGACAAACTTTTTAAAAATTATTTATGAAATACTTAAAACACTGGAATGTGCGCTTGGTTATCCACCAGATGTGGAATTTGCATGTGATGGAGAGGACTTTTATTTTCTCCAATGCAGGCCTCAAGCAACAGGGGGAAGAGAAGAAATTGTAGCAATACCATCAAATATTCAAAAAGAAAGGATTTTATTTTATTCTAATAGATTTGTTACCTCTGGTTTTATTAAAGGAGTTGAATGGATTGTATATGTCTCACCTGAGGGTTATGAGGAAATTCAGGATATAGCATATATTAAAGAAATAACCAATATTATATCAATTTTAAATTATTTACTTCCAAGAAGGCAATTTATTCTTATAGGTCCCGGGAGGTGGGGTTCAAGAGGGGATGTAAAATTAGGTGTTCCTGTGAGATATAGTGATATAAATAATACTGCTATGCTCATAGAATTAAGTTTTAATAAGGGAGAATATTCGCCAGAACTTTCTTTTGGAACACATTTTTTTCAAGATTTAGTTGAAGCAGATATAAAATATTTACCTATATTTCAGGAGGCAGATAGCTGGTTTAATGGTGAATTATTGGAAAAAAGTAAAAATGAACTTGGTAAATTTTTTGAAAAATATTCTTTTCTTGAGAATGTAATTAAAGTTTATAACACAAAAAATATAATTGAAAATTCAACTTTATCTGTTTATATGAATGGAAGGGAAGAAAAAGCAATTGCAGTATTAGAATAATGGAAAGGGCTTTGCTTGCAGGTTTTATCTGGAAAAAAAATGAAAGTAATAGTTTATGGGATAGTATGGAAGAACTTTCTCTTCTAACAGGAACATTAAAATGTGAAGTAGTTGATAAAATAATACAAAAAAAAGAAAACCCTTGTCCTGCTACATTTATTGGAAAAGGTAAAGCAGAAGAAATTTCAAAAATTGTAAGAGAAAAAAACATAAGAGCAGTAATCTTTGATTGTGATTTGTCCCCTTCTCAAGTTAAAAACTTAGAAGAAATAATTGGATGTAAAATAATTGATAGAACCTGGCTCATCCTTTCAATTTTTGCAGAAAAAGCAAAAACAGAAGAAGCAAAACTACAGGTTTCTTTAGCCCAATATGAATATCTTTTGCCACGCCTGACAAAACAATGGACCCATCTTTCAAGGCAGTGGGGTGGAATTGGGACAAAAGGAGTTGGAGAAAAGCAACTGGAACTGGATAGAAGAGTTGTAAAGGAAAGAATTAACCATCTAAAAAATGAATTAAAAAAAATTGAAAAAAGAAGGGATATAACCTTTCAATCCCATAAAAATTTTCCCTCAGTTGCACTTGTGGGTTATACAAATGCAGGAAAATCAACCCTTTTTAATTTGCTTACTTCCTCTCAAGTAAAGATTTCAGATATGCTTTTTTCAACACTTGATCCAAAGGTTTCAAGGTTTACAAAAGGAAATTTGCCAATTCTATTTTCAGACACTGTTGGCTTTATAAAAAATATTCCCCATCATTTAATTGCTTCCTTTAAGTCCACTTTAAAAGAAGCAATGGAAGCCGATTTAGTCCTCCACATTGTTGACAGGAGCCATCCAAATTATGAGATTCAGGAAAAAGTTGGTTTTGAAACCCTTGAATATTTAGATATTCAAAAAGATAAAGTAATGACTGTTTATAACAAGGCAGATATTATCTTTGAAAATGAAAATATTCAGTTTCCCTTTATTTCTGCAAAAAATGGTTGGGGTATTGAAAATTTAATATTAAGAATTGAAGAAAAAATTTCCCAATCCTTTATAATTGTCAAAAAAAGATTTAATAATATTTCAAGAAAACAATTAGAGGAAATCTTAAAGAACAATTGTGTAATTGATTATAAAAAAATGGGTGAAGAAATTGAGGTAACCTTTTGGGTGAGGAAAAATATTTCTTACTTTTAGGTTTTTTCTTAATAATTTTATTCATATCTTTTTTACAGATTAAAAGGGTAAAAGAAAGGGAAGGATATTTTTTAGCAAGCAGAAACTTAAATTTTCTTTTGATATTTTTTACAATTCTTTCCACTTCCATTGGTTCTTCTTCTACAATTTTATTGTTTTCTTTAATTTCAAAATATGGTTTATATGGTTGTTTTCTGGAAATAGGAGGTGCCACTGGTCTTATTTTTCTGGGTTTATTCCTTTCAAAAGCTTTAATTGAGACAAAAGCATATACGCTCCCCGAAATTATTGGCTTGAAGTATGGTAAAAATGTCAGATTTTTGTCTTCTGTTTTAGTAATAATTTCAGAAATTTTATGGCTTTCTTTAATCTTTAAAGCCCTCCAAACAATCATTTTTTTCAATCAAGTCATTTTTTTTATTTTAATTTTTTCATTCATTTTATCAATTTCAATAGGTGGACAGTGGGCAATTGCAAAGACAGATATTTTTTATGGAATTTTAATATTTTTATCTTTTTTGTTTGTTTTTCTATTTAAAAATAATTTATCTAATCAAAACCTAACTTTTGAGAAAATAGAACTGCCTTTATTATTTACACTATTTTTTTCAACTTTCCTCCCCCACCTTGCTGGTTCTGATATATGGGCAAAGGTTTTATCTTCAAAGGATGAAAAAAATGCAAAGATAGGAATTTTAATGGCAGGAGTAGGAAAATTTTTCTGGGCAATTTTAATCTTTATAATTGTAAAAAAATTTAAAATATTGCCTGATGGAGATAATACTATTTTAAATTTTATTTTTTCTTTTCCAAAATTACTTTCTTTTATTTTAATATTAGGGCTCTTGTCAGCCCTTTTATCCTCTGCAAATTCCCTCCTTTTAACTGCCTCAACTGTTTTATCTAATGACCTTTTGCCAAAATTTAAAAAAATAAAGATTTTTACCCTTGCATTAGGCATTTTATCCTTTTCAATTGCTTTCATCTCACCTGATATTTTATTTTTATTTAAAAAAAGTTATGGTTTTTTTGCAATTTCTTTATCAATTCCAGCAATTTTATCTTTAACAAAGTATAAAATTTCAGAAAAAATTTTAATTATTTTTATGATTATTTTAGGACTTCTAACAATTTTTATTCCCTTCCATATTACCCTCTTGACAGCAGCTATTTTTTATGGTATAAATTATGTCTTAAATTTTAAATTAAAGGAGTAGTTATGAAGAAGGTTTTATTAGTTTTATCATTAGTTTTATTTCTTTTTTCTTTACAGGCTTTTGCTTGTGGGGAAAATTGTGCTTTAAAAGGGAAAGAAATTTTAAAGTATGAAGAAGGAACTTTAAAAGGAACTATTATCTGCCAGCACTGCAAATTAAATCAAGGTGATAAATGTGCACCTGTTTTGCAAACAGAAGATGGGAAGATATTCCAGTTATGTCCTGATTCTATAAAGGATAAAAAAATTGATCCCCATTCAAATTTAAAAGTAGAAGTAACTGGAAAAATTGGTTATCCAAAAGAAGGAAATCCAGTAATACATATTAAAGAATTAAAAGAAATTAAGTAGTTAAAAACAGGAATTTTTTTTAAACATTTTTTGTTCTTTAAAAAGAAAAAAATGAAGAAGTATTTTATCTTAATTATATCTTTCCTATTGCTTTACTCTTTTAAGCCCTCAGATTGTTCTGGTAAAGGAGGAGTTTGTAGTTTAAACTTTAAGGAAGTTATAAAAACAGAAGAAGGGGTTTTAAAAGGAAAGATTTTATGCAAAAGATGTGATTTGAATTTAAGTAATAAATGCCAGAGTGTTCTTTTTACAGAAGATGAAAAAATTTATGATTTTTGTAGTTGTTCTAAAAAAAATAAAGAATTAGAAAAACTTGAAGGAAAAAATGTAAAGATAAAGGGGAAATTCTGCCAACTAAAGGATGGTTCTTTTCAAGTCCATGCTGAAAGTTTTGAGATCTTAAAAAATGAAAATTGAGGAATTAAATTTTGGTTCAATAAAAATAGATGGGATAAAATATGATAAGGATTTAATAATTACATCTAAAGGAATTATTCCAGAATGGTGGAGAAAAGAAGGGCATAAAATTTTCTGGGAGGATTTATCTTCTTTAAATTTTGAAGGGATAAAATATTTGCTCATTGGAAATGGATTTTCGGGAGCAGTTCAAATTATGGATGATTTAAAGGAAAAGATGAAAGAAAAAAACATAATAATTATATCTAAAAATACTCAAAAAATAATAAAAGAATACGAGCAATATAAAGATAAAGCAATTTTAGCCTTACACCTTACTTGCTGATTTTATTAAGTGTAGTAAACTACCTTATTTATTTTTAAAAAAATCTAAAAATCTTTTATTCACATTGTTGATCAAAATTTTAAAATCCGGTTTATTAATTTATTTTTTGACAAATAAAATGCATCCTTTTTCTCTAAAAATTCTATTTAAAAAAAATAGATTTTAGGAATTTTCTTTTCTTTTAAAGATGGATATGTCTTTTACTTTTATAAAAGAAGCCATATCTGAATTAAAATCAAATCTAACAAACCTTCTTTCACTTTTGATATTATAAGTAGGTGAGTATGAGAGGGGAAGGAGGTATTTGTTTTCTTTTGTTGAATAAAAATATTGGGAGTTTTCTTGATAAAAGATTCTGTATAAATCATTTGCCCAGAAGACTTGTATTATATTTTTTTCTTTTATCCCTTCTATTTGAATGTAAAAATATTCTGCTTTCAAATTAGATGGAATTTCAAAGACAAGATATGGGTCTTCTCCTTTTACAATAAAATAATCTCTTCTTTTTTCTAAATCATTTTTATCAACTAAATTTATATCTTTAAAATCTGCTTCTTTTGTAAGATTTTTTGAAATTGATGAAATTGATGAGCCCCAGGAAGCAGGCAAATATTTTAAATTTTTTGTAAAAAATGCTTTATTTAAAAGTTCAATTTGTCCTTTCAAATCTTTTACCTCATATTTGCCTTCAAGGCGATTTAATTTATCTTTTTTAATCATCCATATATATCCACCATCTCCTTCAAAAGGAATATAATTTTCAAAAAGATAAAAATAAATTTCAGATGCTCTGAAAGGAAGAGTCCCTCCATCAAATATGTAGTTTTCTGCCAAAATTAAAACAAGGGGCACATTTTTTTCTTTTAATTCATAAATTGTTTCAATTTGTAATTTTCTTGAAGATATGTCATATATTGTATAATTTTTTACAGGTGATGGAAGACACTGGATGAAATAATCTGCATTGTGGTTTGTTGTGTTATAAAAGGTTTCTCCACTTTCAATTAAATTTTTTATTGTCATTTTTAAATTCTTCTGCCTTTCAAGTTGTTTTTTTTCCATTAAAACTTCTTCTCCAATTGCACAAAATCCTTCTTCTTTTTCAGAGATTGTATTTTCTGGTTTATAAATTTTTACATTTTCAAGTGTCATTTTTGTATGTTTTAGTGGAATGCCTGGGTATCCAATTGCACCAATTATTATTGAAAATAATAAAATAAAATAAGTTATATTTTCTTTTTTTATAAATTGAATTAAAACAATTGGGAAGACAAAAAATAGCAAAAAATTTGGCATATAGGGCCTTGAGAGTTCCATTTTGTCTATTCTTCCAGATGCACGGGGGATTAAAAAAATAATTGAAATTATTAAAAAAATTGAAAGAAATAAAATTTTTTTGTTTGAAATTATTTCTCTTTTTTTAAATAAAATTAAAGCAAAAAGTACTGGAAGAATAAAGAGCCAGAAAAATCTTAAAAACTGCCATAAAGGACCTAATGTTACTCTTTCTTTCCCTTGAGGAAAATCCCATTTTATTCCTTGTGCTAATGAATTCACTTTTGCATTTTCTTTTAAATATTCAATTTGGTTTAAAAATATTTTTTCAAAATCTGAAAAAATGAATAAAATAATTAAAATTAAGAAGAATATTCCTAAAAGTTTTATAAAATTTTTCTTATGATTTTTTAATCCCTCAAGAAAAAGGAATATCCCAAAAGGAATTGTTCCTAAAATTAAAGGTGCACCATCTGGTACATCATATAAAAATAAGAATAGAGAAGAAAAAAGCCATAAGAAAAATAGATAGTGTTTTTTTAATTTTGAATTTAATAAGAATAAAAAAATTGCAGTTGAAAGAAAATATGCTGTATATAATAATGTGAAGAATTGTTTTCCAGAAATCAACAAAATTATTGGTATGTATAAACCAATTTCTTTTTTTAATGTAAAGAATAAAATAAAAAGGAATATGGCAATAAAATGGTTTATAATCATTGTAATTCCAGAATAAGTTCCATCATAAAATATATATGATAAAAATCCAGGCAAATAATTTGATAATCCATAAGGTGGCTGAACTTCAAGGAAAGGGGTCATTTTAAATTCTTTTAAAAGGTACCAAGGAAGAAATATATGCCCAGAATGGAAATCATCTTTTAAAACCTCCTGCCAGTTATAAGGTGCAGACAAAATTAAAATTAAAACTAAAAGAATAGATGAAGGAGCAACGATTTTTGATAGGCATTCTTTTTCTTTTATGAAAAATTTTTTTAAAACAAGATAAATGCAAAAAATAAAAAGTATAAATATTATAAAATAGTTTAAATTTTTATATGGAAAATATCCTTTACTTCCATTTGAAAATATTATAATTGGTGCAACAAAAACAGAAAGTATGAAGGGCAGCCCAAGCTGGCTTGATATGAGAAAAAAATCAATTTTTTTCTTCAATAAAATTAAAAGGAAAATCAAAATTAAGATAAAAAGAATAACAATTTTTAAAGATATAAAAATCCCAACTCTATTAAAGATAAGAAAAATTCCAAAGGAGGAAAATAGGAAAAAGAAAAAGGTTAGAATTGTTTTTTCATAAAGAGTAGGAAAATCTTCTAATTTTATTTTATTTTTTTTAATTAAGTTTTTCAAAATTGTTTTAATTAAAATGTCAACTAAAACAAAGATTAAAGAAACAAAGAGCAAATATTTTGTATCTTCTTCTTTTATCCATTGACCTAAAAGGAGTGTAAAAGGGATTAAACTTATGTATCCAAAATTTGTGCTTTCTTCAAATTTTTCATAAAGATTTTTTAAAAAAATAAGAGAAATCAAAAAAATTATAATGCAAAAATAAATTGAGATTATGTCTGAGTCCTTGTTTTCAAATTCAAAGGAAACATTTCCAGAAATTGGGTATGGAAATTTTTGTGGGAATTTGCTCTGCCAGACCCAGAAATAATATCCAAGTGAAATTGATATAACAAGTGATTGAAGGGATGACAAAATAATTGCTTTTTTTGAAATACTAAAATCAAATCTTTTTAAGGTTAGAAAAATGAGAAATGATAAAGTCAGGATAAGGAAAATCAAAACCATCTTAACTTATACTTTTAAAAAAGAAATTTAATTTAGATTTAAACATTAAAAATCTCTGGTCCCCAGCCATTTTCTTTATAAAAATTTAAGTTTAAAATATAAGATAATGTATATGCAAGAAAACTTTGTGGTTCATCCTTTAAATAAATTCCCTCCTTTATTTTACTTCCATAAAAAAGACAGGGAACAAACTCTCTTGTATGATCAGTTCCTTTATAAGTTGGGTCACATCCATGGTCTGCTGTTAAAACAAAAATTTGATTTTCCTTTAAAGAATTTAAAATTTCTAACAGAAAATCATCCACTTCCTTTAATGCACTTGCAAAGCCCTCCACATCCCTTCTGTGCCCATATTTTGTATCAAAATCAACCAAATTTAAAAAGGTCAAAGTGAAACTTTCATTTAAACTTTTTTTAAAAAAATTTAACCCTTCTTCCAATGTATTATACTTCCAGTTTTCAGTTATTCCTTCTTCTGCAAAGATGTCTTTTATCTTTCCAATTCCTAAAATTTTTCCCCCTCTTTCTTGTAATAGTTTTAAAAAGGTCTTTTCTGGTGGTTTTAATGAAAAATCCTTTCTATTTTCTGTTCTTATAAAGTTTCCATTTATTTTTTTAAAGGGCCTTGCAATTACTCTTAATACATTATGGGGTTCTTTTAAAATTTCCCTTGCAATTTCACAATATTTGTACAATTCTTCCACTGGAATTATATCCTCACAAGCAGCAATCTGGAAGACAGAATCAGCAGATGTATAAACAATCAAAGCTCCTGTTTTAATGTGTTCTTCTCCCAATTCTTTTATAATTTCTGTTCCAGAAGCAGGCTTATTTCCAATGACTTTTCTTTTTGTTTTTCTTTCAAATTCTTTAATGATTTTATCAGGAAAGCCCTCCGGGTATGTTGGAAATGAAAAACTTACTGGAACCCCCATAAGTTCCCAGTGCCCAGAGGAAGTGTCTTTTCCTTTTGATACTTGATAAAGTTTTCCCCCACTTGCGATACCTTTAATCTTAAAATCTGTAAAATAAAAAAGACCAAATTTTTTTAAATTAATAAAATCAAAATTTGTTTTTTTTATTAAATTATTTAAAGTATTTGCCCCTTCATCGCCAAATTTAAAACTATCACTTTGTGCTCCTATACCTAAACCATCTAAAAGAAAAATAAATATTTGAAAATTAAAGGACATTCATTCTTTGTTGTGCCAAATACCTTAAATTTGAATCTTGAAATTCATTTATAAGGCGCTGGTATTGTGCTTTTGCTTCTTCTGTTTTTCCTTCATATTCCAATATTTTGGCATTTAAAAATAAATAAAAATCTTCTGATATTGAATCCTTTTCATCTTTTAAAAAATTTAATGCTTCTTCATATCTTTTTAAATTTATGTTAATCTCTATCTTATTTGCAATTAATATTCCTCTCATTATTGGATCTTTTATTTTTCCTAATAAATTATCAATCTTTTTTGAAGTTCTTTGTGGGTCCTTTCCATCTTTAATTTCTATTAAAAGATCTGCTTCCTTTCCTGCCAATGTATTTTTGTATTTTGTTGAAATATTTTTTAATTTTTCATAATTAATACTGTCTTCTGAAAGGGCTTGGGATAAAAGCATCCCAGCATGTTTTGCCCTTAAATTTTTATAGGAAATAAATCCCCAAAGAAGCAAAGAAATTGCAAAAATTACAAGGAAAAAGTATAAAATTTCCTTTTTGTATTTCAGGATTAAATCATAACCCTTTTCCAACAAAACCAAAATTTCATTTCTTTTAATCTGATGTCTTTCACTTTTTTCCATAACACAATATTTTACCATATTTTTAATTTTTAAACCTAACTGATGGTTACGAGTTATGGGGTATGGGTGATGGGTTATCTTTAATTGAGATTTTTTTTAAATAAAAAGAAATCCTTTAAATTTTTTAAATTTTATGTTAATATAATAAAAAATTTTAGGAGGTTTAAATGAAAAGGTTTTTTATTTTTTTGTTATTTTTAAGTTTTGGAATTTTTTCCTTTGGTTTTTTTAGAGCAGCAGAAGCAGTAATAATTCCTGCTGTTGCAAAGACCTCAGGTGCAGGTGGCTCTTTTTGGCAAAGTGATTTGTTTATTTTCAACCCAAATTCTTTCCCAATTAAAATAACTCTTCAATTCATTCCTTCAGGCACAGAGGGTTCTGCATCAAATCCAATTGAAGCACAAGTTTCTCAAACAATTGCAGCAGGAAATACTTTTACAATAAAAGATGTTTTGGGAACTTATTTTCCTACCTATCAAGTTGGTGCTTTAATTGTTTGGGGAGAAAATACAGCAGGAGAAGAAGCAAGCATATTGGTTACTTCAAGGACCTATACACCTGATCCAGAAAACAAAGGAACTTTTGGACAAGGAATTCCAGGGATTCCCTGGTATTATTATGCAGATGAAAATTATTCAGAAGATGGGCTTGATAAATTGTATTTATGGGGACTTGATCAAAATGATAAATACAGAACAAATTTAGGAATTTTAAATATATCTGATAGATTAACAGAGACAATTTCAATAAAAGTTTATTCTCCTTCTAACAATTTAGTTGGAGAAATTCCTGTTACATTAGGACCTCTTGCCCATTATCAAATAAATGGAATATTAACTCAACTTGGAGTTGAAGGAGAAGGTTATAAAGCAATAATTGAAGTTTCAAGTTATGTTGATAATGACCCAACAAATCCAGATCCAATTATTCCAGCTGTTATGGCTTATGCATCAAAGGTAGATAATGGTTTAAATGATCCAACATATATAGAAGCAGCTTTTTCTGTTATGCCTGATATAGATTGTATTTGGTAGTGGAAGAAAAATTTGTAAGATTAGACCAATTTTTAGATTTTTCTTGTATCTTTAAGACAAGAAATCAAGCAAAGAAAGCAATAGAACTTGGAAGAGTTAAGGTTAATGGTATTGAAGTCAAACCATCCCATAAAGTCAAAGTTGGTGATGAAATATCAATAAAATATGAGTATGGGGAAAAGGTTTTAAAAGTATTAGAACTTTTGGATAAACATATTCCAAAGGCAGAAGCAAGGAAAAAGGTAGAAATAATTGTTCCATATCCAACCCCTGAAATAATTGAAAGATACAAACTGGACAAGACACTTAAAGAAATGTGGACGCCAGAAAAAAAGCCAGATAAAAAAGAAAGAAGGAAGCTTAGAAGATTAAAAAGAAGCCTTTAATTTCAAGAAGAAGTTTCCTATTTTATTTATTAGGAATTTTTGGAGTATCTTTTTTTTCTTATGGTTTTTATGAAAAGAAAAAATACAAAATTGAAAAAATATTCTTAAAATCAGAGAAATGGAAAGGGAATCCATTAAAGATAGTTTTTTTAACGGACTTGCATAGAGGACCCTTTACTTCCTTTGAATTTATAAAAAAAATATCAAAAAATGTTAATTACTTAAAGCCAGATTTAATTATTTTTGGTGGCGATTATATTTATGCCTCTTTAAATTATTTAAAGGATGTTTTTCTTCCCTTTAATAATTTTAATCCACCATTGGGGAAATGGGGTGTACTGGGAAACCATGATAATTATTTAGGAACAAAAAAAGTAATAAGGGTTTTAAAGGAAAGCGCTATTGAACTTTTAAACAACAGTTCAATTAAGCTAATTTTTGGAGGGAACATTTTATATATCTTTGGTGTAGATGATTTTAGAACTGGTTATCCTGATTTAAAAAAAGCAATTAAATTTTTAAAAGAAGATGGAATTGTTATTGGCATTTCACACAATCCACTTTTTTGGGAAAAAGGAAAATTAAATTTTTCTGCTGATTTACTCCTTTCAGGTCATACCCATGGTGGGCAAATTGATTTACCTTTTTTAGGTCCAATATTTCTTTTACCAGGGCATGGAAGGGAATATTATAGAGGATTTTATAATATAAATGGAAATAAATTATATGTCTCAAGGGGAATTGGTACAATCCACATCCCTTTGAGAATTTTTTGCCCCCCTGAAATAACTTTCATAGAAATTAAATCAAAAAATTTTTGAAATAGATAATAGCAAAAAAGCATTATTTGCAAAATTTATTCTGAAAAAAGGCAGATTTGAAAAGAGAAAGAAATTTTATTGTCTTAATTTTTTTACTTAAATTTTTATATGTTAATTTTAAATTAATAAATTAAAAAAAATTTAATTTGAAAGAAACTTAAAAAAATGATAATGTTTTTTGTGGAAATTGATAAAAAAAAGACGGCAAAAATGGGTGAATCAGGAGCCCACCATCTTTTTTTTATGAAGGAAAAATTCTATGCAACAGATTTAAGTTATTGAAATATCTTGGCTGTGGTGGGATGGGAATTGTCTTCAAAGCAGAAGATATTTTGTTAAATGAAAAAGTTGCTTTAAAAATTTTCTTAAAAAATACAATGAAGGAAGAAGATTTTTTAAGAATTAAAAGGGAAATTTCAAAAGGGATGAAATTAAAACATAAAAACCTTTTGAAATACTATGAAATCTTTGAAGAAGAAAATTTCTTAATTGCTCCTATGGAACTGGTTGAAGGGACTACTTTAAAAGAAAAAATAAAAAAAGAAAATATAAAAGAAGATGAAATAAAAAGAATATTAAAAGAAATGCTTGATGTCCTTGATTATTTACACAGTGAAGGTGTTATACATAGAGATATAAAACCATCAAATATATTTATAGATCAAAATGGTAACTTAATCTTAGGAGATTTAGGAATAATTTTCTTAGAGAATGAAGAAGCATTGACTTCTACTTTTGAATTCATTGGAACTATTCATTATATGCCTCCTGAGGCATTTGATAAAAATATAACTCCTGCTTATGACTATTATTCTCTTGGTATTACTCTATATGAAATATTAACAAAAAATGTTCCTTTTGAAGGAACTCAAGCGGAAATAATTAAAGCACATCAATTAAAGAAAGTCCCTTCTCTCCAAAAAAATATAGATAAAAACTTAAAAAAATTAATTTATGGTTTTTTGATAAAAGATCCAAAAAAAAGATGGGGGAAAGAAGAATTAAAAAAATATTTAGGGAAAAAATCACTTCCAATTCTGCCAGAAAAAAAGAGAAATATCTTTTATAGTATCTTTTTATTTGTTTTAGTATTTTTTGCAACTTTTATTTCATTAAAATTAAAAACAAATGAAATTACTGATTTAAGAATTAAAGAAAATAAAATTATTGCCTTAGGCAAAGAAAAAAAACTATGGGAAAATACAATTTCATTTAAGCCAATTGAATATAAAATTATAGACATTGATTCTGATGGGAAAAAAGAGATATTTTTAAATGGATTTCATATTTTGAATTTTAAGAACAAAACTAAAGACCTGCCTATTTATAAAGAAAATGGAGAAAAATTTATAACTCAGGAGGTTGATTTGAGGCCTTTATCAGATCACTTTTTTGACTTCCCAAAAATATATAATATAAGTTTTTCTTTAATAAATTTATTGAACAAGAATAAAAAAGATTTGTTAATAAACTTCACAAATAACCCTTTTTATCCAAGTACAAACATGATTTTTAGATTAGAAGATGCAAAACTTTGTTTTTCTTTGACACTGCCTGGCAAACTGCTTGATATTAAAAAAAATAACGATAATATTGCTTGGTATGCAATAAACCATAAATTCTTACACCTTATGACAATTGGATTGACGGAGAATTACCTAAAAGGCAAAATAGGCAACCCATATTTTCTTTTAAATGACAATATTATAGCAGAAAATCTTGTTAAAGCATATCAGTTTTTAGAAGTTCCTCGAAGCACAAAAATTGATTTTTCAAAGGAATATGAAATTTATGTCACATTGTCAGAGGGAGTTAAAAGGAAAATTTATGAAGATGGAACAATTGAAGGGCAAAGAGAAGGGGCTGGAAGAAAGACATTAGAACTTTTAAGACAACTTACTCAAGTTGTAAGATTTTTGCTTTCAAATGAACTAATAAAAGCAGAAGAAATTATAGATCAAGGAATAAATATAAGCAAAGAATATAAATTAACTGGCTACACTGTTTTATTTGAATATTTGAAAGCAGAACTTTATTTAAGAGAAGGCAAAAAAAGAGAAGCAATAGAACATTGTTTTAAAATTTATAAAGAATATCCAAATTATGGAACCGAACTTCCAATAATTGCTGGATTTTATCACTATTTAAACAATGAATTTGAAGAAGCAAAAAAAGTATGGGTTGGATTTAAAGATGTAATTAAAATCAGTGCTGGAAAAGAAAATGAAATTTATAATTATATTTCCTTTGCATCAATGCTTTCTTCAAAGGATGAAAAAGAAGTAATAGAAGAAATTGAAAGTTATAAAAATATTGGAACTGAAGGTTACTGGAAAGAGTTCTTAAATTATCAAATTGGATGGGTAAAACTTTTAAACAAAAAACCAAAAGAAGCAATTGAAATTTTAAAAGGTGCAATAAAAGAAGAAGGGATGGAGCCAAATGTTTCTGCTTATTTTTTGGCAAAAATAATATTGAATATTTTTGATGAAAAGGAATATGAAAGTTATATAAATGGCATAGGAGGTGAACCATATCACATTCAGTGGATTGGAGCAGTTGGGAGAGGTGATAGTGAAAAAGCAAAAATTCTCTGGAAAATCTTTAAAAACCACTCCCTCCACTCCCAAAATGAAGCCCCTCTTTTACCTTTAATTGAAAGAATTAAAAAGATATATCCTGAAAAATTTTCAGTGTTTTATTAATAACTAAATTCTTTTTGTTTAAAGTTCTTTTGCTCCCAAGGGTCTAATTTAAAAATTATGTTTTTGATTTAGAAAATTCACTTGGAGTTGAATTTTTATTAAAAAACTTCTTGTTTTTCTCAATATAGAATTTTTAAGGTACTTAAAATTTTGAGAGAATCTTTAAATCTTATTCAATATTTTAAATCAAAGAATTGATTTTAAGAAGCCGCCATCAAAGGGAATTGAAGTGCCTGTTATTGCTGATGCTTCTTTTGAAATTAAATAAGAAACAAGATGTCCAATTTCTTCTGGCTTAATCAATCTTTCAATTGGGACATTTTTTGCAATATTTTTTTTAAAATTTTCAAAATCTTCTTCTTTTACCAGTTCTCTTATCCTTTCTGTATCAACATAGCCAGGCATTATAATATTGCAAGTTATATTATATTTTGCTACTTCTTTTGAAAATGTCTTAACAAAACCAAAAAGGGCAGACCTGAAAGTATTTGATAAAATCAAATCAGGGATTGGCTCCCTTGCTGCAACAGATGAAATTATAACAATCCTTCCAAATTTATTTTTAATAAAATGCCCAACTAAAAGTTTTGTTAAATGTATAGTACTTTTAAGCAAAGAATTATATGCAAAATCATAAAGCTCCAAATCAGTTGAAAAAAAATCCCCCTTTGGTGGTCCACCAGTATTTATAACTATAAAATCAATATTTTTTAATAATTTTATTCCTTTAAAAATTAACTTTTCCCTTTCCCTTTCTTCATTTAAATCAGCCACTATGTATGGAGCATTTTTTAATAATTTAGATGCTTTTTTTAAATTTTCTTCTGACCTTGAACTTAAAACTATTTTATGTTTTTTTTCTGATAAAACTTTTGCAATTCCAAATCCAATCCCCTTCGAGGAGCCACAAATTATTCCCTTCATTTCTTTTTAAAAATCAAATAAAGCCCAATTATTATTAAAATTACAGGCCAGTAAGGTGAAATTTTTTTTACAAAATTATATGGTATTAAGCCACGATTAAGCAGTTCTTCATAAATTCCAATACCCAGTAGAATTCCACCAGGAATTATGGGCCATAAAGGAGATTTACCTCTTATAAGTCCAAGGACATAAATAGATATGAATCCAAATCCTAAGAAAATAAAAAAGAGAGCAGAGCTTTTTCCCTGAAATGTAAGTCCAAGACCCAATCCAGTGAGGATCCCACCTGGTACCAAAAGCCCATATACTTTTGTTATTAAATACAAAATTAAGAAAAAAGTTCCAGAAAGGAGTAAAAAAAGTGAAAAATTGTCAGGGATTTGTGTCTTTAATAAAAAGAAAACTCCAACGAGTATTAAAATAAGCCCTAAAAATAATCTATTTTTCATATTTAAATTTTATCATAAACTATAATTTTTTTGAAAAATAATCCATTGCTGCAATTTTGAAGCCATCTGATAGAGTTGGAAAATTAAAAACACTTTGAATAAAATAATCAACAGTTCCATGGTAATAAAGACAGGATAGTGCTATATGTATTAATTCTGAAGCATTTTCTCCTATAATATGAGCTCCTAAAAGTTGGTCTTTTTTGAATTTTTTCTTTGACTTTAAATAATCAGGTGCTTTCAAACCTTCAGGAATTTCCTGTTCTTTTGAAGAAGCAATTATTTTTATCAAACCAGTGGAATCCCCAATTATTGTTCCCCTTGCTATTTGAAGATAATTTGCCCTTCCCACTTCATATTCCAAATTACTTTCTTTTAAAAGATCTTCTGTTAAACCAACTGTTGAAATCTCTGGTACTGTATAAATTGCCATTGGAATAATTGATGGTAATGTCTTTTCATATTTCTTATTAAAAGCATAATCCACAACAAGGCGACCTTGCTCAATTGCAGTTGATGCAAGAGCTGGTTGTCCAATTATATCACCAATTGCATAAATATTTGGAACAAAGGTCTGAAATCTTTCATTTACTTTAATCAAACCCCTTTCATTTATTTCTATCCCTAATTTTTCAATCCCCAGATTTTTTGAATTTCCATTTCTTCCCAAACATACAAGTAAATTTGAAAATTCAACTTCTTCACCATCTAAAAATTTGCAAGAAACTTTATGCTTTTCTTTAATTTTTACTTCAATAATTTTTTTTCCTAACAAAAATTTTACTCCACTTTTTTCCATACTTTTCTTTAACCTCTCTGTTATTTCTGAATCAATAAAGGATAATATTTTTGTTCTTTCATCTATTAAATAAACATCTGTTCCAAAGAGAGCAAATATAGATGCATATTCAAGCCCTATAACTCCACCTCCAATTATACCAATATTCTCTGGCATTTCATCTAATCTTAAAATCGAATCAGAATCACAAATAATTTTATCATCAAAAGGTATTTCGGGATTTCTGCAGGGAATGGAACCAGTGCAAATTATTATTACATCACCTTTTAAAATTTCTTCCTTTCCATCTTTTTTTAAAACTTTAACTGAATTTTTGTCCAATAATGAACCAAAGCCATAATATAAATCAATTTTTGAAGAATGGATATTTTCCATTAAATTTTGAACTTTTAATTCAACTACATCAATTTCTCTTTTCTTTATTTTTTTTAAAGTTAAATTTTCTTTTAATGTCAGTTCAATTCCATAAGGGTTTCTATTTTTATATTCTTTTATAAATAAAGCAGTTTCTCTCAATGTTTTTGAAGGAATTGTTCCTGTTAAAACAAAGGCACCACCAACCCTTTCATCTTTTTCAATTAAAGCAACTTTTAAACCAAAAGATTTTGCTTCAATTGCTGCTGTTGTCCCTCCTGCTCCTGCACCAATTATAATCAAATCATAATTTTTCATATTTTAATTTTAACATTTGAAAAAAATAGTGTAAAATATATTCAGGAGGTTCTATGAAGAAATTTTGTTTTTTTGTATTTTTAGCATTACCTTTTTTTATTTTTTCAGATCTTCTTTATGAATTTTCTGGAAAATCCTGGACAGATGGAAATAAAAAGGAAAGCCCAATTGAAGGAGTTGTTTATTTAAAATCCCCATCATTTTTTAGAGTAGAATTTAAAAAATCAGAAAACCCCTTATTGTCAGAAGAAAGTGTAATAATTTCAAAGGATTTGAAGACAATTTATCTTCTTAATACAAAAGATAAAACCTATGCAGAACTTGATTTTGAAGAACTCTTGAAATCCTTAGGAAGTATAACTGGCTCCCTTTTAAATTTGGAAATTGAAAATCCAAAAGTTGAAGTTAAAAAAGGGACAGAAGATAAAAATATTTTAGGTTTCAATTGCAAGCACATAATTATTGAAACATCCTATGATATGAAAATGAAAGTCCTATTTATTAAAAGCAAACAAAGTATTCATTATGTATCAGATTATTGGGTTGCCCAAAATTTTCCTCTAATTTTAAAGGATTGGTTTCAGGAAAAGTCCTTCAAAACAGGTATTCCAAAATTGGATGAAATAATTGAAAAAGAGACAAGTGCTGTAAAAGGGATGGTTTTAAAGATAAAAAAGATAACAGAGATAAAAGATGAAAAAGGTGAGATAAAAAGGACATACGATGAGGAAGAAATTACAAAAATTGAAGAAAGAGAACTTTCATTAAGCTTATTTGAAATTCAAAAGAATTATAAAAAAATTGAATTGTTTCCAAAGGATGAAAAAGAAGAAGAAAATTAAAGCTATTTTAATGTCTTTAAAAGATATTTAAATTCCTTATCAATTTTTTCATATAATTCAGATCTTTTATATTTCTTATCATAATGGGAAAAGTAATTATCTTCAATTGGAATGCCAAAAAGATTTTGACCATCTGTATTATATTTAAAGGAAACACCAGAGGAATATAATGCAGTTGGCCCAATGTCTAAAAAGGATGCGCATAGTTTGTCTTCAGAGTAGTGGGTTCCTTCGGGTGTTATGATTAAAAGTGGCACAAATTCGTATTTTTTAAGGTCAATAAATAATTCAGAGGGTAGGTAGTATTTTGAATTAACATATAAAACAGGGGAATGGTCTCCAAAAATGAAAATATAAGTATCAGGAGTTTTTAAAAACTCTTCTACATATTTTCTCAAAACATAATCAACGTAATTCATTGAGACAAAATAATTTTTTGTAGTTCTTTCTTGATGATGAAAATTTGAATTATCATAATAACTAAATACATTTACAAAAGGATAATGGCTTGACATTGTAATTATGTGATAAAAAAATGGCTTTTTTTCTTTTTTTAATTCCTTTAAAACAAATTCAAAGACATCACTATCTGGAGCCCCCCATCCTTTCATTTTAAGGTTCATACTTCTTATATCAAAAAAAATATCAAAGCCCATTGCCTTAAAAGCATATCTTCTATTAAAAAAAGAAGAATAATTTCCATGGAATGCCTTTGTAGAATAGCCGTTATTTTTTAAAATTTTTACAAAGGAATTATCATAGGAATAGTTGAAAATTTTAATTGAAGGATAGTAAAGAAGTGGCTCAACTGAATTTATTATGCTAAATTCAGCATCGGATGTTCCTCCACCAAAATGATAGCTTAAAGTATATGGATAATAAATTGACTTATTTGAAAGTTCTTTAAGGTAAGGCATTATTTTTTTGCCTCTCCATTCCAATTTTAAAATAAAAGAATCCAATGCTTCAACTTGGATAAAAATAATATTATATAATTTTTCCTTTCCCTCACTTTCAATTACTCTTTGGCTTTTTTGTAATTTTTCAAGATAATAATCTTCATAAGAAAATAAATTCATCTGCCAGACAAGAAGTCCATATTTTTCAACAATTCCAAACTCTTCATGGAGCTCCTGATGTCTTCTGATTTCTTTTGAACCATATTCTTTAAATTCAATATAAAAAAATAAGACAATAAATAAAGAAACAAAAATAATTATTTTATTTTTTAATTTTATGCTTGAAAAAAAATTAAAATAATTTTTCCTTAAAACTAAAATAAAGATAGGCAAATCAATTAAAAATAAAAGCAAAAAAGGGCCATAGGGGAAAATCCCTCTTGTGACAGTTATTGTTCCTTCTTCAAAAAGTGAATAAACAAGCTTTGGTGAAAGATAAATTCCAAAAAAAGAAAAATAAATGTAGTTTGTTGCAATATATAAAAATTGAAGAATATAAAACAAAATTGTCAAAATCCTTGATTTTATTGTAAATAGGATAAGATAAAAGAGTGATACAATTGCAAAAGTATAAAGGCAATAGGCAAAACTTAGAGTAGAAATCTTGTAATGAAATATAATAATTTTTAATGAATTAAGCAAAAGAAAAAATAAAATTATAATAATTTTCATAAGTTTTTAATTTTAACATTTTAAGATAAAATTTATCAAGTCAATGTAGAATGCCATAACATATTTGCCTTTAGTTTTTTAAGATAGGTAGGATCTGAGTTTGTCTCAGCCCAAACCTAAAAACCAAGGCATAAAAGCATTTATTATCAGTTCGTATTTGGCATTTAGGGTTTAAACACTATTTCTTATATGTATTATTAGAGATGCCAGATTCAAAGATAAGGTTTAAAACCCCACAACAGAGATGTGAAATACGGAAAAGGAATTCCTCGTTGGCATGTTAAATGTTAACTCTTCCTTCTTCTTACAAGACAAAGAAGTCATAATCTCTTTTTAAATGGAAAACGGACAGGGACAACGGACCACTGCTCTACTGCTCTATTTTTATCTCATTTTCAACTGCATTTTTGGGGTTAAGATACACCCTCAGGAAACTGCTATAATTCAAGGGACTTTTTAAAGATGTTTGGATTTTTTACAGCAGAGATGGCAGTGTCATATGTTATAAGCCCTTGTTTATATAAATTTTTAATAGAATCATCCATCAATTGCATACCTGCGGAAGAACTTGTCCTAATTATGTGCTCTAATTGGTTTGTCTTTTTTTCTTTTATCAAATTCTTTACAGCATCATTTGCTATGAGGACTTCATATGCCAAAACCCTTCCCTTTTTATCAGCCCGAGGTAGCAATCTCTGGCAGATAATTGCAACCAAAACAGAAGCAAATTGGTATCTTATCTGTTCTTGATTGTTTGGAGGAAAAACATCTATAATTCTATCAACAGTTGAAGTTGAATCAATTGTGTGCAAAGTTGCAATAACAAGGTGCCCCGTCTCTGCTGCTGTGAGGGCTGTTGAAATTGTTTCGAGGTCTCTCATCTCTCCTATTCCTATTATATCAGGGTTTTGTCTTAAAATATGTATTAAAGCCCTTGAAAAGGATTTTGCATCTGTATATGCCTCTTGTTGGACTATTATGCTTTTCTTTGATTCATGGATATACTCTACGGGATCTTCTATTGTAATTATTTTGCACCTTCTCTCATTATTTATAAAATTTATAATGGAATTTAAAGTAGTTGTTTTTCCCATTCCTGTTGCCCCTGCAATTATAATTAGACCACTTAACTTCCTTGAAAGTTCAGACAAAATAGGGGGAAGCCCAAGATCTTCAAAACTTTTAATTTCAGAAATCCCAAGCCGTATGGCAGCTTCCATATTCCCTCTGTGGAAATATAAACTAAGTCTGAAATAGCCAATATCTGGATATGAAAAGGAAATGCATAACTCTTTTTCTATTTCAAATCTTTTCAATTGCTCTTCCCTGATAGCTTCCAATACTAATTTTTTTATTTTAATTGGAATCAATTTTTCATAGTCCATCATAATGATTTCATTATTAACTCTTATAAATGGTGGAAGGTTTGTTACTAAATGCAAATCTGATGCTCCTGCTTCCCTTGCATACTTCAATAAACTATAAAACTGGCTCATCTTATGTATCTCCTCCTTTCTGGTGGATTTACAATCATTGTTGCTTTTCCAAGTATATTTCCTGAATTTAATTCAATTAAAGTAACTTTTTGCCCATAATATTCATAAGCTAAAATATAATAGTGATTCATACCAAGAAAAATTGAACCATTTATATTCCCTACTTTTACCAGAGGATAGTTTTCCTCCTTTAAAGGTTCATTATTTATATAAATTACTCCATCTTTTATTTCCACTAACTCTCCTGGCAATCCCAATATTTTTTCAATAGTTGTATAACCATAAATTTTTGCAGCTACAATGTCCCCTCTTTTTGGCAGTTCATTTTTATATGCTCTTTTATTAACTAAAACAAGGTCTCCTCTTTCAAAAACAGGGGTTAGCCTATCATCAGGTATTTTTACTCTAATATAATAGCAGTTTAAGGCAAATAAAAGAAACAAATAAGAAAAAAATAAAAAGGAGAGGGAAATTAATAAAACACCTATTCTTAAAGGAATTGTAATATTATAATCATTCCTTTTGAAATATTCCAAAATTGTGGTGAAGTTTGAATAAAATATTAAAATAATAGCAAAAAATAAAAGGTAATTTGAAACAGGATGGCGAAGGGTAATTAAAAATAAAAGTAAAAGGGAAAAAAATACTAAAATTAAATTTAAGCCAGAGCGTTTTTTGCCCATAAGAATATGGGTTAAGCCAGGTATAAAAAGCCCAAAAAAATAAATTAAAAAATTAAAGTTAAATGAAAGGGATAATCTTTTTAGATTTATTTTTGTTTTTCTTAATCTCCTCTTTTGATCTTTAAACTTTAACTTTTCTTTTGCCCTTGGAGGATATAAAGAAAATTCTTCTAATAATTTTTCCCCACAGTTTAAGCAGTTTATTTGATTTTCTGGATTTTCCCAATGGCATTTTGGACATCTCATATTTCAGTTTTTACAGAAGAGCTAATTTTAACCTCTTCTTCATAGTATTCTGGTTTCTTTTTTTTGCTTTTTATCTCTCCTAATGCTTCTTCTATGTAATTTGAAATTTCTTCGCATTTTTTCCCTTTCATACCTTTTACATCAACCAAAACTTCTCCATTTTCATCAATTATTATCTCTAATTCAACTTTTGCCATATTTGCCCTCCTTTATTAAAAATTTTTTAAAAAATAATAAAAATTTTTTAAAAAAACATAAATTTTTAATTTTTAAATATGCCTCATGACATTCTTTATAATCTGGCCTTAATCTCAAAGCTTCCTTGTAAAACCTTATTGCTCTATCTATAATTCCAAGTTTTTCATACAGAAATCCCAGTAAAAAATTAATATAAGGACTTTTTGGAAAAATTTCATAAGATTTATTTAAATAATAAAGGGCATCAGAAAAAGCACTTATAGAAATATAAGAAAGCCCTATCCTTAAAAAAACAAAAGCATCATCCTTTTTGCACTCCATAGCTTTTTTAAAACAAAATTCAGCTGTCTTTAAATTACTTACAATCAAAATATCCCCTCTGCAAAGCCATTGAAGGGGGTCATTCTTTTGTTTTTTAAGGGATAAATCAGAAATGGCAAGTGCTTTTTCTATCTCTCCCATTCTCCCTAAAGCCATTGCTTTTGCTGCCAGTATTAAACTATCTTCTCCTAATATTTCAATTGCCTTATCTGCCCATACAATTGCTTCTGATATTTCACCTAAATTTATCAAACAAAGGACCTGTCCAGCCCAAGCTTCAGGTATTTCCAGTTTATAATTAAGGGCTCTGGAAAAATATTTTAATGCTGCCTCAAAAAATCCATTTATCTGGGCTTCCTTTGCAATTTTTAAATAATAGACATCATCAAAACCTTTTATTATGTCTTCTTTTTCAGGACCCTTATTTATTGAAATTTCAAGGTTTTCAAATCTACCCATACTTTAAAACTTTCTTAAAATTAATCTTATATTATTTCCTTCATTCTTTTCTTCTACTACTGTAAAACCCTTTTTTGTAACTTCTTCTTTGATCTTCTTATAAGCATATTGTTTTTTTATTTCATTTAAAAAACCTTTTCCAATTTTTTCCAATTCTTCTTCTTTTTTATTTTTTCCTTTAACACAAATGACAAATTTCTTATGTATATCTTTCTTTAGAATTAAGGATATATCTTCTTTTTGAAAAACCAATTCCTCTTCTTCTTTTATACTTTCTTCTAAAATCTTGCTTTTTTCATCAACAATTTCAATTTCCCTTTCACATAATTCTTTTTTTTCTTTCCTTTGAACAGATTTTATAATTTTATAGCCCATCTTTGCTGCTGCAAGGGAAGCCAAGGCACCAAATACAGGCCAGCCCCCCACCAAAACAGGGACTACGACTATTGCAACGGACATATTTTACCTCCAAAGTATTTCATATCTCTATTTTTCTCTTTCCTTCTGCCTCTAAACTTTCTTTTGTAGAGGATGCTCTCCTTGCCCTTGTTTGAGCCCAATTCCTCAAACTTTCAATTTCTTCAGCCATTGTTTTAGAAAGGGGATATGTTTCTCTTATTGCCTTTTCAATTGCTTCAGTTGTCAAATCTTCTCCTTTTTCAAAAACATCGTAAAGAGCTGAAATTATGACTTCTTCAATCTCAGCACCACTGAAACCTTCTGTAATAGTGCTTAAAAATTTTATATCATATTTTTGGGGCTCTCTCTTTCTTTTTTTAATATGTATCTTAAAAATTTCTTGTCTTTCATTAAAATCTGGAAGATCAATAAAAAATATTTCATCAAATCTCCCTTTTCTTAAAAGTTCTGGTGGAAGTTGACTTATATCATTAGCAGTAGCTAATACAAAGACAGGGGTTGTTTTTTCTTGGAGCCATGTTATAAAACTTCCAAAGACCCTTGCTGTGGTTCCAGCATCAGAGAAGGAAGAACTTTGAGTTCCTGAAAAAGCTTTTTCTATTTCATCAATCCATAAAATAGCAGGGGCAACGGATTCTGATATTTCTATTGCTTTTCTTATATTTTCTTCAGAAGAACCCACCAAACTTGAAAAAACTTTCCCCAAATCCAGCCTCAAAAGAGGAACCTTCCAGAAAGAAGAAAGAGCTTTGGCACATAAACTTTTCCCACAACCTTGAACACCTATCAAAAGGACTCCTTTTGGGGAAGGAAGGCCAAAATCCTTTGCTTTCTCAGAAAAAGCTAAACTCCTTTTTTTAAGCCAACTTTTCAATATATCAAGCCCCCCAATATTTTCAAAATTTTCCAAGGAAGAAAAATATTCTAAGAGCCCTGATTTTTTTATTATCTGTTCTTTTTCAGAAAGGATTATTGGAATATCATTTTCTTCTAATTTTCCACCCATAACAAGGGTTTTTGCAAAAACATTTTCTGCTTCATTCAAAGATAATCCTAAGGCTGATTTTAATATTTTTTCCTTTTGCTCTGCAGAAAGATGGATTTTAATTTTTGTTTTTTCATTTACTTCTTTTATTATCTGGGTCAAGAGTTCATCTAATTCCATCAAATCAGGCAAGCCAAGTTCCACAACTGTTATTTCTTTTTCAAGTTCTGGAGGTATCTTCATAAGGGGGCTTATTAAAATTAATGTCTTAAAACTACTCTTTAAATAATCACTTAATTCCCTCAGTTTTCTTACAACAGATGCATCATTTAAAAAGGGATGGAGGTCTTTGAAAATAAAAATTGCTGGCTCTACAAATTCAATAACATTGTTTAAGGCAACAATTGGGTCAAGGGTTTGAGAATCTATTTTTTTTGACTGGATTGATTGACCATAAGGATAAATCCCTCTTGTAACAGACCAGCAATAAAGCTTTTTATTCCTTGAGGCAGCAATCTGAGCAACAATTTTTTCTGCCCTTCCTTCTTCATAAGTATGGATTAAAATTAAAGGATACCTTGCCCTGATTAAAATTTCTAATTCTTTATCTACTTTCATATAAATTGCCAAAATTTTTCCAAATTTCTCTTGCAAAACTATCAAAAAATTTAAATGCCACTTTTCCTTCACCATCAATTACAACTTCCTGCATCATAAATGGCATATCTTTTTTAATTTTACCATTACTGAAATTTTCAAGAATTTTTACTTTTAAACCTTTATTTTTAGCATAAAAATATGCTTTTTCTATTTCTTCTTTTTTTAAATTTGAAAAATTACCATTAAAAGGATAAAAATTTTTAATCAAATAAAAATCCTTTTGAGGAATCTTTTTTTCAATCCATTTTACAATTCCTTTAAAGCAACAATCAAAATGGCTTGGAAGTAAAAGATGCCTTAATATTAACTTATTTTTAACTAATTTTAAATTTGATGTAACTGTTTTCCAGTATTTTAATGGCTTTAAATTATTACTGGCAATTTCCCTTGCACAATTTTCATTTCCAAAGTGAAAGTCCACAATAAAATATTTAAACCAATCTTTTATAATATTTATTACACTTCCATTTGCATAAAGATTTGTAAATAAAACAAAAGGAATATTTAAATTTAACTCTTTCATTATTTTAAAAATCGTTAAGAGATGGACAAGAGGTTCCCCACCTATAAAACTTATTGTCTTTGGCTTTATATGCTTTATTTCTTTTTTTAAATCTTTTAAATTTTCTTCATTTATTTTTAAAAACAAAGTCTTACCTTTATTTTCCTCTCTTACAGAACAAAATTTACAATCAAGGTTACAGCCAGCAAAATATATGGCACAAGAAGGAAAAATTTTTTTGTCTTCTTCTAACAAAACAACTTTATTAAATATCATTGAATCCTTTCCAACCCCACATTTTCCTTTTTCACCTTTTAATCTATTTACTTTACAATTTTGAGGACATATTTTACAATTTTCATATTCTTTCTCAATTGATTTAATAATTTTTTCAAGGTCTTCTACCTTGTGCAATTTTTTCATAATTTTATTATACTATAAAATAAGAGTAACAGTTATAAAGAATTTGATTTTTTTCACTAAATTTTTTTAGATTGATAGATTTATAAAATTTCTTTTAAAAATTCTTCTGCTTCTGGC
>JBBISU010000017.1:0-30611 GCA_037441225.1 Acidobacteriota bacterium | reverse complement strand
TTTTTTAGATTGATAGATTTATAAAATTTCTTTTAAAAATTCTTCTGCTTCTGGCTTATTTAATTTTTTACAGTTTACAAATTCTTTTAAATCTTCATAAGTCTTTTCTCCAATTGCCCAGAACCTCTTTTCTTTCATTGAAAAATTAGAAATTTGAGAAAAAAAGTTTTGAACTTGAGATGGAGAAAAGAAAACTAAATCCGTTGAATTTTTTATTATATTTAAGTCTTTTTTTGAAATTTTTCTTTTAACTGGCTTATATAAAATTAAGACCTCTAAATCAAAGCCCTCTTTTTTTAACTTTTCTTCAAATTCCTTATTGTAAATTAAAGTTGTTGGATAAATTAATTTTTTATTTTTTGGTAAATTTTCAATTATTTTTTCTAAAAGATTTTTAGAAGAAGGAAAATTAGATTTAAATATTACATTAAAACCAAATTTCTTTGCTTCCTCTTCCTCCCTTTCACCTAAAACTATGCAATCATAATTTTTATTTTCTTTAATTTTCAAAAATCCTTTAATTCCCTTTGTTGAAGTAAAAACAATTATTGAATTTTCAGGAATTTCATAATTTATTTTATTAAATCTATAAATCTGAACTGGAACACAATGGACCTCTAAACCTTTACCTTTTAAAATTTTTTCCCATCCTTTCCCATCTTTTTTTGATCTTGTTAAAATTACTTTAAATTTTTTCAATTATTTTATCTGCTCCTTTCATTAACAAATTATTTGCAAGTCCTCTTCCTAACTCCTCTGGGTCATCACCAATTCCTTCTGCCCTTAAAAAATTGCTACCATCAGGTAAAGAGATAAAACAAACCATATGATATAAATCTTCCTCTTTTTTACAAAAACCACCAATTGGAACTTTACAGGAACCCTTCATTTCTTCCAAAAAAGCTCTTTCTGCTATAATGGTTTCTTCTGTTTCTTTATGGTTTAAAATTTTTCTTAAAAAATCAATTTTTTCTTCTTCTTCTCTTCCTTCTACAACAATCACCCCCTGCCCAACAGCAGGAATTAAATCAAAGGGTTCAAAAATATGATTTGCTAAATTTTCCATTTCCATTCTTTTAAGTCCAGCCATTGCCAATACTACACCATCTAAATTTTCTGTTTCTATTTTTTTTATCCTTGTCTCTAAGTTTCCTCTAATTGGAACAATCTTTGTATTTGGAAAAATCCTTTCAATTTGAACTTTTCTTCTCAAGGATGAAGTCCCTAAGACCATATCTTCTTTTATTTTTCCCTCTTTTAAAATAAGACAATCCCTTGGATCTTCTCTTTTCAAATATGCTAAAAGTTTCAAACCCTTTGGTATCTGGAATGGAACATCTTTTAAACTATGGACTGCTATATCACATTTAAAATCTAAAAGTGCTTCTTCTATCTCCTTTACAAACAATCCTTTCCCACCAAAATCAGATAAAATTTTATCCTTCAGTTTATCTCCTGAAGTTGTAATTGGCAGGATTTCAACAGAAAAGCCATTTTTTTCAAGAAGCCCTTTTACTAAATTTGTCTGGTATAAAGCTAAATTTGATTTCCTTGTTCCAATAATAATTTTCATAATTTATCCAATCCTAAGAATTTTTTAATCAAACTTTGTCCTCCTTTCTTTGGCTTCCTTTTTTTTATTTCTTCAAAGAAAGGATGTAATAACTTTTGGAGGAGTTGATCAACAAAAATTTCTATTTCTTTTTTTTGCTCTTCTGAAAAATTTAATTTTTTTTGAAACAGTTTTTCAATTTCTTCTTTTCTTAAATTTGATATATAATCTCTTATTTCTTTAATAAAAGGAGAGATTTTTAAAATTTCCCACCTGTCTTGAAACTTTTTAACTTCTTCATTTATTATTTTTTCAGCTTCAAAAATTTTACTTTCCCTCAATTTCTTATTTTCTTCTGCAACAAATTTTAAGTCATCAATTGTATATAAAAAACATCCTTCTATCTTTGATACTTCTTTTTCAACATCAGGTGGAACTGACATATCAATTATGATTATTGGCTTATATTTTCTTTTTTTCAAAATCTCTTTTAAGCTTTTTCCTTTAATCAATGGCTCTTTAGAAGAAGTGCAAGTTAAAACTAAATCTGACTTTTCTAAGTTTTCATATAAATAATCTAAGGAATAGCCCTTTCCTCCAAATTTATTTGCCAGCTCAATTGCTTTTTCTTCTGTTCTGTTTAATACAACAATTCTATTTACACCATTTTCTTTTAAATGGGTCAAGCTCAGCTGTGCCATTTCACCTGCTCCAATGAATAAAACATTTAAGTTTTCCAAGTTTTCAAATACCATTTTTGCCAGTTCTACTGCTACATAAGGAACTGATACAGCTCCTTCACCTATATTTGTATAAGTCCTCACCTTTTTTCCTGTTTTTATAGCAAACTGAAAAAGTTCATTTAGTAATGTATTTGTTGTTCCATTTTTTAAAAAATATTCAAAAGAATCTTTTACTTGCCCTAATATTTGTGGTTCTCCTACAACCATTGAATCCAAACTTGAAGAAACATAAAATAAGTGATCAACAACAGAAATATCACTTAATGTATAAAAATAATTTTCCTTAAATTCCAAAATGTTTACCAAATTCTTCAATTCTTTCAATATTTCCTCTTCAATATTATTTTCTGAGGTATAATAAAATTCAGACCTGTTACAAGTTTGAAGCCATAAGCCACCTAAAATTTTTCCTTTTTCCTTTAATCTTAATATAATTTTTAAAAAATCTTCCTTTGGAATTGCTAATTTTTCCCTTATCTCTAAAGGTGCTGTTTTAAAATTCAAGCCAATACAAAACAAATTCCACATTTTTAAAAAATTCTAATCCCTGCAATGGCAAGCAAAATTGAAATTAAACCCAAAAAATATAAAAATAAGACCTTTTTTCCCCTCCAGCCATATTTTTTTTGAATATAATACAATATTCCAAAAATTATCCATGAAATTAAAGCTGAGGTTTCCTTTAATGTAAATTTTGTTAAAACACCTTTTGATTTATAAGACCAAAAATATCCCATAAAGATCCCTAAGGTATAAAGAACATAACCATCCCTTAGAGATTTTAAACTAAACAAATTACTTTTTTCTAATGAAAAATCAGAAAGAGAAGGAGATTTTTCCTTTAATTTCCTTTCTTGAATATAATAAATATAAGAGTAAATAATTGCAGAGACCAAACCACCTAAACCTAAAATTGTAATAATTATATGAGCAACAAAGAATGTGTAGGAAAAATTTTTTATCTCAATTTGAGATTTTGGAATTATAAATGAAAGGATTGAAAAAAGAAACGAAAAAAAGAAAAAAATTGTCTGCCCAACCTTTACATTTCTTAAAAGCCTTAATAAAAAATACACTAAAAGTAAACTTAAAGATAAAAAAGAAAGTGCCTGCCCCATATTAACATTTTTTAAAGGACAAAAAAAACAATGAATTAAATGAAAAACAAGACCTGATAGAAATAAGTATTCTGAATATAAAGAAAACTTATATTTTTTCTCTTTTAAATAAATTATTAGAAATATTAAGCCAATAAAATATAATGCAATTGAAATTAAAAATAAACTTTTAAGCAATTCTATAAAAATAAAGGTGCCAAAACCAATGTAATTGTAGATAAAAGCTTAATCAAGACATGAAGAGATGGACCTGCTGTATCTTTAAAAGGATCTCCAACAGTGTCACCTACAACTGCTGCTGCATGGGTCGGATTTTTAATTTTTTTACCCTCTTTATCTTCAATAAACTTTCCACCATGGGCACCTGCTTCAATATATTTTTTAGCATTGTCCCAAGCAGCACCTCCATTATTTAAAAAGAGAGCAACTAAAATTCCAACAATTGTTCCAACCATTAAAAGAGCTGCAACTGCTTCTGCTGAAATAAGTTTATCTGTTTCTGTAATGAAGATTTTAAATATAACTCCCACAGCAACAGGCATTAATACAGCCAAAAGCCCTGGAGGTATCATATTTTTAAGGGCTGCTTTTGTAACAATATCAACACAGACGCCATAATTTGGTTTAAAATCAGAAGGAAATTTAATAATATCATTTTCCCTTGGAAGTGGAGAAAACTGTCTTCTTACTTCTTCAATTATTGCTTTTGCTGCTTTTCCAACTGCTTTAATTGCAAGGGATGAAAATAAAAATACAAGCATTGCCCCAAGGAGAGCACCAACAAATACAACTGGTTTTCCAAGGTCAACTTTGAAATGATAATTATGACCTAAGCCAGCATACTGGATCACTTCATCGATGTATGCTTGAAAAAGCAAAAAGGCAGCAAGTCCAGCAGAACCAACAGCATATCCCTTTGTCAGTGCCTTTGTTGTATTTCCAATTGCATCTAACCTTTCAATCCTCCTCCTTGCTTCCCCTCCCTGACCAGACATTTCAATAATCCCACCTGCATTGTCAGCAATTGGACCAAAGGTATCCATTGCAAGGATAAAGGCAGCAGTTGAAAGCATACCCATTGTTGCAACTGCTGTCCCAAAAAGCCCTGCATTTGGAAGCCCTGTTAAATATCCAAGATAATAAGCTAAAAGAAGGGCTGAGCCTAATACAACTGCTGGAAGCCAGGTGCATTCAAATCCAACACTTACACCTGTTATTATATTTGTAGCAGGACCAGTTGTTGAACTTTCTGCAATTGTTTTAACTGGCCTAAATCTGTCTTCTGTATAATATTGGGTTATATAAACAAAAGCAACGGAAGTTAAAACCCCAATAATTCCACAGATAAAAAAGTGGATCCAGGCATTGGGTTTTTCTGGTGTATATAAAAGCCATCTTGAAGCAATTCCAAAAAATATCATTGCTAAAAGAACTGCCAAATAATAACCCCTATTCATTGCTTGCATTGGGTCCATCTTCTCTTCTTTATCCATTTTTACAAACATTATTCCTATAACTGAGGCAAGGATTCCAAAAGCACGAGCAATTAAAGGGAACATCATAACACCTATTACGCCTTGGGCAAAGTTTATGTTCATATTTGATGAAGAACTTGCAAGGACTGCTCCTAATATCATTGCACCAATATTTTCTGCTGCAGTAGATTCAAAAAGATCAGCTCCTCTCCCTGCACAATCGCCAACATTGTCTCCAACAAGATCTGCCACAACAGCAGGATTTCTTGGGTCATCTTCTGGAATCCCTGCTTCCACCTTTCCAACTAAATCAGCACCAACATCTGCTGCTTTTGTATAAATTCCACCACCCAACTGAGCAAAAAGAGCAACAAAAGAAGCACCAAAACCATAGCCAACTATTAAAAGGGGTATCTTTGTTGGTTCAACTTTTGAAAAAAGATGAACAAGTGTGTAAAGCCCTGCAACTCCCACGAGAGACATTGCAACAATCATAAGTCCTGATACAGCCCCACCCCTTAAAGCAATCCTTAAAGCATCATTTAAGGAACCAAGAACACCTTGAGCAGTTCTTATATTTGACCTGATTGAAACCCACATCCCCATATATCCAGCAAAGACAGAACATAAAGCACCAAAAATAAAAGATATAGAAATCCATCCAGCCAGTTCTAAGGAATTTGAAACAGGGTCAAAGGGCCTTGAAGTTCTTATAAAACCATAGCCAATAAATAAAACGATAGCAAAAATAACTGCCAGAATTAGGATTGTTGTATTCTGCCTTTTTAAAAAGGCTTCTGCTCCTTCTTTAATTGCATTATAAACATAGTTCATCCTTTCAGAACCCATATTTTTTGAAAGGACCCATCTGGCAAGGTAAAAGGCAAAGAAAAGCCCTAAAAAGCTAAATAAGAAAATCAAAAAGAGTATAAAAACCATAACCCCTCCAAAAATTAAAAAATTATATTATTATATCATAAAAAATATGTTAAAATATTTTAAAGGAGTTCTTATGAAATTTATTGAAACAAAAAATGCACCAAAAGCAATTGGTCCTTATTCACAGGCAGTAAAGTTTGGAAGGTTTTTGTTCCTTTCTGGGCAAATCCCCATAAACACTGAAAAGAATGAAATTGTTTCAGGGAATTTTAAGGAAGAAGTAATGCAAGTACTAAAAAATATTGAAGAAATTTTAAGAGCAGAAGGATGTAGGAGATGTGATATTTTAAAAACAACTGTTTTTTTAAAGGATTTAAGTTTATTTCAAGAATTTAATGAAGTTTATGCAGAATTTTTTGGAGAACACAAACCAGCAAGGTCAACAATTGAGGTATCACGCCTTCCAAAAGATGTCAGAATTGAAATAGAAGCAATTGCCCAGATTCCATAAGTGAAAATTTCAAAAGAAAGAATAGCCCTGATTTCTGTTTTTACAGGTATTTCTTTAACTTTAATAAAAGGTATTGCTGGAATTTTAACTTCCAGTTTAGGGCTTTTATCTGAGGCACTCCACTCTTTTTTGGATTTTGGTGCTGCTTTTTTTGCTTATATTTCTATAAAAATTGCTTCAAAACCAGCAGATGAAAAACATACTTTTGGTCATGGTAAAGCAGAAAATTTATCTGCACTATTTCAGTCCCTTTTACTTTTTATAACATCTTTCTGGATAATTTATGAAGCAATTCAAAGATTTTTTATAAAAAAAGTTGAAATAAAATTAAATTTTTTTGCCTTTTTTGTAATTTTAATTTCAATTTTAAGTTCAATTATTGTTAGTAAATTATTAAAAAAAGGTTCAATTTTTTATAAAAGTCAGGCATTGGAAGCAGATGCTCTCCATTATACTTCTGACATTTATTCTTCTTCTGTTGTTTTTTTAGGTCTCCTTGGAACAAAACTTGGCTTTCCTCAATTTGATGGAATTGCAGCAATTCTTGTTGCCTTCTTTATCATTTTTGCAACTTATAAATTAAGCTCAAAAGCAATCTCTGATTTAATGGATACTTATCCTTTTGAAATGAAAGAGGAAGTGAAAAATGCTTTAAGTTCTTTTGAAGAAATAAAAGGAATAGAAAAGATGAGATTGAGAAAGAGTGGGCAAACATTATTTGCCGAACTTACATTAAAAACAAATCCATCTCTTTCTGTCTCTGAAAGCCATCAACTTTCAAAGGAAATTGAAGAAAAATTAAAAGATAAATTTAAAGAAATTGATGTAATAATCCATTTTCACCCTACAGAAGTAAAAGAAAAAATCCAAGAAAAAATCCAATCAATTGCAAAAAGATTTGATAAAATTGAAAATGTTCATAAGATTTATTTATATAAAAATAAAGAAACAAAAAAATATACAATTTGCTTACATGTCGTACTAAAAGAAAGTGAAAGTTTGGAGGATGCCCATAAACTGCTGGATATTTTTGAAAAGGAGATAAAGGAAAAAATTTTAGAAATAGAAGAAATCCATAGTCACATTGAGAAAAAAATTGAGACCTATGAAGGAAAAATTGAAAAATTAGAAGGTGAAGAATTTTCAAGGATAGAAGGAGAATTAAAGAAAAATAAAGATATTTTAGATTTACATGATGTTTATTTATATAAAGATTCTTCTGGGATTTCTTTAAGTTGCCACCTCTTGCTATCAAAAGAAATTGATATAAACGATGCCCACAGGATTGCAACAGAAGCAGAAAAAATTATTAAAAAAAATTTAAAGAATGTAAAAAATGTAATTGTCCACACAGAACCTTCTTCTTAAAATATGATAAAATTTAGATTGTTATGAAAGTAAAGCACAAAAAGATTTATAGATGGATAAGGGATATAATTTTTATTCTCTTTGGTTCAGCTTTAATGGGATTAGGTATTGGTGTTTTTCTTGTGGATGCCCATGTGGTTCCAGGTGGTGCTTCAGGGTTTGCAATGGCAATCCATTATTTATCTGGAAATAAAATTCCTGTTGGAAGTTTGATATGGCTTATAAATATTCCATTATTCTTATGGGGAATAAAAGAACTAGGAAAGCAATTTGGAGTAAGGACATTTTTGGGTTTTACCTTTTCCTCTTTTTTTGTAGATTTTTTCAGAGGTGACCTTCCATTTATAAAGACAAAGGCGCTTCAAGATACTTTAACAATTAAAACACTTTTAAAAGAGGACTTCTTTTTTTTAATTTTATGTGGCGCCTTTCTAATCGGTATTGGGCTTGGCATTGTCTTTAAATTTAAAGGAACCACTGGTGGCTCTGATATATTAGCAGCAATCTTTTCAAAAAAATTTGGAGCAAAACCAGGACAGGTTATTATGCTTGTAGATTTTTTTGTTATCTCTTTTGCAGGCTTTATCCTTGTAACAAAAAATTTACAAAGTGAAAAGCCAGTGATGGTTTTAACTTTATATGCCTTTTTTCTTTTGTTTGTTTCAAGTTATATTGTTGATAAAATAATTGATGGCTTTAGTTATACAAGGTCAGTAATAATAATTTCAGAAAAGTCAGATGAGATTGGAGAGGCAATTTTAAATCAATTATCAAGGGGTGCCACTGCTTTGAAAGGTAGGGGTTTATATTTGAATAAAGAAAAAGAAGTAATTCTTTCAGTTGTGACAAGAAAAGAAATTGGCTTATTGAAAGAGTTAGCAAAGGACATTGATCCAAGGTCCTTTATAATAATAAATGAGGTCTATGAAGTTTTAGGTGAAGGTTTTAAACCAAAATGATAAAATATAATGGGAGGTTATATGAAAAAGTATTTTTTATTTTTGCTTTTGTTTTTTTCATTTAATTTGTTTTCAGCCCAAAGACAGGTTCTCCTTGAAGTAATTGGGAGCGAGGATTGACCCTATTGCAGGTGTGCGTGGCACACCCTTGAATTTATACAAGCCGATTATCCACCACCAGAGTTGAATACAATTATTTGGTGTAAAGATTTTACATCAATTTTAACAAAGGATAGGATGAAATATTATAAAATGATAGGTGAGCCTTATGCTTTCATTGATGGGATAATTGAAAAAGTAGGAGCTTATGATGGTGGTTCTGATTGTGATACAACTTGTCAATATAAGTATTATTCAGGTGAAGATTCTTCCTCTTGTGGGTTAAAAAATAATACAGGTTTTCTTGACAGGATGCCAATTCCTTCACCCCTTGATATCCAGCTTTCTGCTACCTTTGATCAAAATACAATGGAAGGTATATTAAGTGCTAATATTAAGGTTGAGACAGATATAACATTAAAATATAATAAAATTTGGTTTATAATTTATGAAAGAAATGTGCAGGATAAATTTGGCTCAGATAATATAATTTTTCCTCAACTGGTAAGAAATAGAATACTTTATTCTGATTTTAATTTAAAAACTGCAGGCGAAGAAGGTGCCTTTAGTGCTCCTTTTAAAATTGAAAATGATTGGGTTTTAGAAAATATTGGCTTTTTGGTCTTTATCCAATCTGATGAAACAAAAGAAATACTTCAATCTTCTTTTCTTGGCTCTGTCCCTTTGGAGGAAGAAAAACATCACACAAGGCCCTTTGATAAGCCATAAAAAAAGGAGGGGTTATGGAAATTAAAGCAGTTCCATTAAAAGTTTTGGAAAACTCAAATATAATTTTAGGCCAGACACATTTTATTAAAACAATTGAAGATTTATATGAAATCATTAAAACAACAGTTCCACAAGCAAAATTTGGAATTGCTTTTTCAGAAGCATCTGGTCCCTGCCTTATAAGATGGGATGGAAATGATAAGGAGTTAATTGATACAGCCATTGAAAATTTAAAAAATTTATCCTGTGGACATATCTTTTGTATTTTAATCAAAGATTGTTATCCAATAAATATTTTAAATGCAATAAAAAATTGTCAGGAGGTTTGTTCAATTTTTTGTGCAACGGCAAATATTGTTAAGGCAATTGTTGGAATAGAAGGAAAAGATGGAGGAATATTGGGTGTAATTGATGGGGAAGGACCAAAGGGAGTTGAAGGGGAAGAAGAGCAAAAGAAAAGAAAGGAATTCTTGAGAAATATTGGATATAAAAGATAATTTAAGGGTTGGCTTTGGCTATGATTCTCATAAGTTTTGTAAGGGACGGAAGTTATACCTTTGTGGTGTTGAAATTGAAAATTGTGATGGCTTATTTGGACATTCAGATGGGGATGTCTGTATTCACTCAATTATTGATTCCCTTCTTTCAACTACAAACTTAGGTGATATTGGTGAAAATTTTCCTCAGGAAGACGAAAGTTTAAAAAACATTTCTTCTTTAATTTTACTTGAAAGGACAATTAAAAGGATAAAAAATAATTATTCTGAATTTGAAATAATAAATTTGAATTTAACAATTGTTACAGAAAAACCAAGGATAAAGGAATACAAAGAAAAAATGAAAGAAAATCTCTCAAAAGCTTTAAATATTCCAAAAGAAAAAATTTCAATTTCTGCAAAAACACAGGAGGGTATGGGCTTTATTGGAAGAGGTGAAGGAATGGCTTCTTTTTGTATATGCTTGGTAAAGATTTAAATTTATATGGTTTTAATCCTGTAAAAGAAGCAATTGAAAATAATGTATCAATAAGTGTGGTTTTTATTAAAAGAGGAAAATTGAGCAAAGAAGTAAGGGAAATAATAAAATTATGCAAAGAGAAAGAAATTCCTTTCATTTTTAAAGAAAAATTTTATTTTAAAAAAGAAAATAGAAACTATTGGATCTTTGCAAAAATTTCACCTGTAAAATTATTAAAAGAAGAAGAAATTTTAAAGGTGGAAGAATTCATAATATTTTTATATAAAATTCAGGATCCACAAAATTTAGGGAATCTTTTAAGGACAATTTCTGCTTTAGGTTTTTCAAAGGTTGCTATGACCATTGAAGAAACAGCTCCTTTATCTGATGTAGTTGTAAATTCTTCAGAAGGAGCTATAAATTTTTTAAAGATTTCAAATATTAAAAAGCCCTTAAATTTTTTAAAAAAGGCAAAAGAGGAAGGTTTTAAAATTTATGGTGGGACTATGGAAGGAGTTCCTATTGATAAAGCAAACCTTGAGGAGAAATCAATTTTGATATTAGGCAGTGAAGGAAAGGGAATACCAGAGCCAATAAAAAAGATTTGTAATGAACTTGTTTCAATTCCACTAAAAGGTCCTGTTAGATCTTTAAATGTTTCAACAGCAGGAGGAATACTATTATATGAAATTAGAAGAAAGTTATATAACTCCAATTTATAAAGAAGTTCAAAGGTTACATCCAGTATTTTATATATTGGTAATTTTACCTTGTTTATCCATCTGGATTATTACGATACTCCAATTAATTTTTAAAATTCCAGTTGGGAAAAATCCTGCTTCTGATAACCTTTTAATTATTATTTTCATAATCTTTGGAATAATCTTTCCTTTATTTTTTTTAAATTTAAAATTAGTTACAATGATGAAAAATGAAGGTATTTACATTAAATATGTGCCTTTCCATCTTAAATGGCAATTTTTCCCATTTGAGAAAATTGAAAAAGCTGAGTTGATAACCTATAGTCCTTTGAAAGATTATGGCGGATGGGGAATAAGGTACGGGAAAAAAGGTAAGGCATACAATGCAAGGGGGAAGTTTGGGGTTATGCTTAAATTTAAAGATGGCAAGAATTTACTCATTGGAACACAAAAGGGAGAAGAGTTTATAAACATTTTAAATCAATTCATAATTTAAAATTTAAATTTCAAATTTTAATTAAAAATACCTCTTGACAAGGGCATAAAAATAGTTTAGAATATTTTTGTGTCTATAAGTATCGAAAAGTGCTCGGAGGTATTGTTTGGATTTTTGTGGAAGCTATAAATCTACTATTGATTCAAAATGGAGATTGAAAATTCCAGTGGAATATAGGGAATATCTTTATTCCAAATATGGAAATTCTTTTTATATTGCCTCCCTTGATTTTGAAAGTTTGGTTATTTTCCCAGATCCAGTACTGGAAGAAATTAAGAAAAAGTCAGATACAAATCCAGATCTTGCTTTTTTGATGACAAGGTTAAACATTACTGGAAGAAGTTCTGTTGCTGATTCACAGGGAAAAATAATGGTTCCTGAAGCAATGAGAATTAGAAATCCTTCCCTTAAAGGTACAGTAATGGTTGTTGCTGTTGTTAATCATCTGGAAGTTTATACCTTGGAAATGATAGAAAGGATATTCCAACAGCCAAAGATTACAAACGAACAATTTGCAAGGATATTGGCTGGGGGCACCCTTGATAAAACATAAAAGTGTTTTAAAGGAAGAGGTATTAAAATTTTTTAATTTAAAGGATGAGGGCTATTATGCTGATGTTACAATTGGCTTAGGTGGTCATTCTTTAGGTATCTTAGAAAAAACAAAAAATGCAAAGCTTTTAGGGCTTGATTTACATAATTCCTCTTTAAAGATTGCTTTAAAAAATTTGGAAAGATACAAAGATAGAATAATTTTAAAAAATGAAAATTTTTGTAATTTAAAAAAGATAACCCAGGAAATAAAATGGAATGGTTTTGATGGTATTTTAGCTGATCTGGGTTTATCAATATATGAATTAGAAGAATCAGGTCTTGGTTTTTCCTTTAAAAAAGATGAAGAATTAGATATGAATCTTTCTGGAAAGGGAGAGAAGGCGAAAGATATTTTAAATAGATATTCGGAAAAAGAAATTGAAAAAATATTAAAGGAATATGGTGAAGAGCCCTTTTCAAAAAAAATTGCAAAGAAAATTGTGGAAGAAAGGAAAAAAAGAAAAATATCTAAAACCTCTGAGCTTGTGGATATAATTTTATCAGTTAAGAAAAAAAACTACAAAAAGATTCACCCAGCAACCCAAACCTTTATGGCTTTAAGGATTGCAGTTAACTCTGAAATTGAAAATTTAAAAAAGTTTATACCACAAGCAATAGAGTTGTTGTTTCCTTCTGGAAGATTGTTAATCATATCTTTTCATAGTATAGAAGATAGAGTTGTAAAAAATTATTTTAAAAAATATTCTGGAAAGTGTATATGCTTTAATTCCCCTTGTATTTGTGGAGCAGAAAGAAAAGGAAAAATAATAACAAAAAAACCAGTTGTTCCTACTGAGGAGGAAATAAAAGAAAATCCTCTCTCAAGAAGTGCAAATTTGAGGGTCTTTGAAAAATTATGAATAGCAAGATTATATATACAGCTGATTTGCCAGAACAAAAAGCAATAAAACCAGTTGATACTGAAACTTTAAAAAAATATTTTGTTTTCTTTTTTTTAATTTTACCTTTTTTTATTTTGTCATTTTTTATTTTAAAAACTAACTTGAAAATTTATTCAATTGGAAAAGAAATAAGAAAATTGGAATATGAAAACAAAAAGATTGAAGATGAAAAGATAAAACTTATTATGGAAAAAGAATCCCTTCTCCATCCTGAAAAAATTGAAAGTATTTCTAAGGATGCGGGCTTGGTTCCCATAGAAGAAAAAAAAGTAATAATAATTTATGAACCGTAATCTTTTGCTTGTATCTATATTTTTTTCTTTGTGGTTTTTTATTTTAACCATATTTTTGATATACATTCAAATTTATAAGTATGATTATTTTTATAAAAAATCCTTGCATATAGAAAAAGTAAAGATAATTCCAAAAAGAGGAATAATTTATGATAGGAATGGAAATATATTAGCAGGAAGTTATGAAGAATATACAGGAAAGGTGGCAATTGATACTAAAAATTATACTTATGAGAAAAAAAACTTAGAAGATATTAAAAATATATTAAACCTCCCTGAAAAAATTTTAAAAAAAGCAATAAAATTAGAAAAAGGTTACTTTGTTTTAAAAAAAGATGCAAAAATTGAACAATTAAAAGAGCTTGAAACTTTAAAAATTCCTGGATTGATAATAGAAAAAGGATATAAAAGGGTTTATCCTTATGAAGAACTTACATCCCATATAGTAGGATGGGTTGATTGGGAAAATAATGGAATCTCTGGATTAGAATATTTTTTTAATAATCATTTAAAAGGAAAGGAAGGAGAAAAGTTAGTTTTAAGAGATAGGATAAGATACAGTTATGATTTAGGAGAAGAAATAACCCCTGCTGTTCCAGGGAAAGATATAAATTTAACAATTGACACAGAAATCCAATATATGGCAAAGAGATCCTTAGAAAATTTAAAAAGAAATATTTCTTATGAATGGGGTGCAATTACAGTTATCAATCCAAAAAATGGAGAGATATTAGCTCATTCAATAGACCCTCCTTTTTCTTATGAAAAAAAGGGCTTATGGCAGGATGAACACCTTGCTTCTTCTTGCTATGAACCAGGTTCAATAATTAAGCCATTTTTTGCAGATACAGCTTTAAGATTAAATTTGATAAAGCCGATGGAACAATTTGATTGTAGTAAGGGTTTTTTGGAAATTTCAGGGGTAAAAATAAGGGACCATCATAAATTTGAAATTTTAAATTTTTCTGAAACCCTCTATTTCTCCTCAAATGTTGGTTGTATGCTCTGGTCACAAAAAATACCAGATAAGGAATTTTATAAAACAATTGAAGCTTATGGTTTTTTAAGAAAAACAGGTATTGAGATTCCTTCTGAGGTAAGGGGAAATTTCAATAATCAAAAAACCCAATTGTCAAAGGCATACATAACTTTGGGTCAAAGTATCTCTGTTACCTCTGCTCAAATTTTAAGAGCTTATAGTGCTTTAATAAATGGTGGTTATTTAGTCAAACCTCACTTTTCTCTTAATAAAAATTATAAGGAAAAACTCCCCTTTAAGCCAGAATTTGAAAAATTAAAACCAATATTGTTTCAAACAATAATAAAAGGAACTGGTATAAAGGCACATATTCCTTTCATTTCTATGGGTGGGAAAACAGGGACAGCTCAGCTTTCTGAGGGAGGCAGATATATTCAAGGTTATTATATTTCATCTTTTGTTTGTTGGTTTCCCTTGGATGAGCCAAGGTATCTTGTGTTGGTTGTAGTGAAAAAACCAAGACCTCTATATTATGGTGGTGATGTGGCAGCACCTGTGGCAAGGAATTTATCTTTTTATTTATTTTTAAAAGGACAGGAAAGTGAAAGCATCTGAAATTGTAAAAAAATTTCCTCAAATAAAAATGATAGGAGAAGATGTTGAATTAAAAGGTCTTTGCTTAAAAGCACAGAATGCAAAGAAGAATGATTTATTTGTTGCTCTCCCAGGAAATAAAAGCCATGGGCTTTCCTGGGAAAAAGAAGCAGTTTTAAAAGGAGCAAAGGCAATTTTATCAGATAAGGTTGGCAATGAAAAAGTCACTTATTTGATATTAGAAAATATAAGAGATCTCCTTCCCTTTATTTCTTTTGAGTTTTATGGAAATCCTCAAAGGGAAATGAAAATTATTGGAATAACTGGAACAACAGGGAAGACAACAACTGCTCATTTAATTTATTATGGAATCTCTCTTTTTGAAAAAGCTGGTTTTATTGGGACTACAGATTATAAGATAGGTAAAAATACTTTTCCTTCTACTTATACAACACCAGAAGCTCCAATTCTTGCAGAGCTTTTCTTTAATTTAAAAAATGAAGGTATTTCTTATGTTGTTATGGAAACCTCTTCCCATTCCTTAAAACAAAAAAGGGTTGAGGCATTGAATTTCAAAAGAGCAATTTTTACAAATTTAGGCAGAGATCATCTTGATTTTCATATAACGGAAGAGGACTATTTTTCTTCAAAAAAACATTTAATAGATTTATTGGACAAAGAGGGCATCTTAATTTACAACTCAGATGAGAAAAAATTTAAGGAGTTTAAAAATTTAGAGATAAATAAGATACCTTTTTCTATTAAAAATAAAGAATTTGTCCATTTAGTTTCTTTCAATCAATCTAATGAAAGAAGTGTTGGAGAAATTTCTATTGAAGGTAAAAAATATAAATTTAATATTCCTCTATTGGGCTTATACAATATTCAAAATTTTCTTTCAAGTATTGCTTGCCTCTATTCTTTAAATTTTCCTGTTGAAGAAACTTTAAAATATTTTGAAAATTTACCACAAATAAAAGGGAGGTTAGAAAAGATTGAAGGAGGTCAAAAATTTCCTGTTATAGTTGATTATGCCCATACCCCAGAAGGTTTTGAAAATGTTTTTAAAACCATAAAAGAAATTTATAATTTAAAAATTATCTCTGTCTTTGGTGCTGGAGGGGATAGGGATAGAGGGAAGAGAAGGATATTGGGAGAGATTGCAGGAAGGATGTCTGAAATTGTAATTATTACAACTGATAATCCTCGTTCAGAAGATCCTGTAAAGATTTGTGAAGAGATAAAGGATGGAGTTTTTTCATCTGGACAGGATAAGGTTTTAATAATATTAGATAGGAAAGAGGCAATTGAAAAAGCAATTGCTTTAGCAAACCAAAATTTTGCAGTTTTATTATTGGGAAAGGGGCATGAAAATTACCAAATAGTAAAGGATAAGATTTTTCCCTTTTCTGATTCAGAGGTTGCATTAAAAGCAATAAAGGAGAAACTCTCTTGAAGTTTGATCTTTCTTTTGTCAAAAAAGCAACAGGTGGGGAAGTTTTTGGTGATGAATTTACTAAAATTGAAAATGTTTCAATTGATTCAAAGTTGACAAAAAAGGATTCACTATTTATTGCTTTAAAAGGAGAAAGGACAGATGGGCATAATTTTTTAAAAGAAGCATTTGAAAAAGCAGCGGCTGCAATGGTTTCAAAGGAGATTGATTTTAAGAAACCCTATATCTTAGTTCAAGATACATTAAAAAGTTTTCATATACTTTCAAAGACAATTAGAGAAAAAATAAATCCTTATGTCTTTGCCATAACAGGTTCTATTGGAAAAAGTTCCCTTAAAAACTTATTATATCAAGCCCTTTCAAAGTCCTTATCTGGGCTTGAAGCTTCAGAAGGAAACCTAAATTCAATAACTGGCTTACCCCTTACAATTTGTAATATAAATGATAACTGTAAATATTTAATATTGGAAGCAGGTATTAACAAAATAGGAGAAATGGAGGTATTATCATTTATATCCGAACCAGATTTTGTTTGCATCACAGGGGTTGCACCTGTGCATACTGCTTATTTGAAATCTCTTGAAACAATAGGAAAGGAAAAATCAAAAATATTAAAATACTTAAAAGAAGATGGCTTAATTATATATCCATACAATGACAAATTTTTGAAAAAACATATTTTACAATATCCGCAAAAGAAAATAACCTTTGGGAAAAAGGGAGATATAGAAGGAAAGGTAATAAAAGATAAGGGACTTTTTGGTTTTAACTTAAAAATAAAAGTTAAAGAAAAAGAGTTTAATTTTAAAGTTCCCCATGGTGCTCTTAACATTTCAACAATTGAGGCATCCTTTGGATTTTATTATTTATTAAATCTTGATTTTAATAAATTAATTGAAAGTATAAAAGATTATAAGCCCTTAAAGGGAAGATTAAATTTAATAAAATCGAGGAAAGGGTTTTATTTAATTGATGACACTTATAATGCTTCCCCAAATTCCTTAAAAGAATTGTTGAAGAAATTAAAAAAGACCCCTGCAAAAGGAAAAAAGATTCTTGTTTTAGGTGATATGTTAGAGCTTGGAGAAGAAGAAGAAAATTATCACAAAAAAGCAGGCGAATTTGCTTTAGAAGTAGTTGATTCAATAATTTGTCTTGGAAAACTTTCAAGTAAAACAGGTGAAATTTTTAAAGAAAAAGGGAAAAATGCTTTCTTTATTAAAGACCACAAAGAAGGGGCAGAGATTTTATTGAAAATTTTAAAAGGAGAAGATTGGGTTTGCTTTAAAGGTTCAAGGGGAATGGAAATGGAAAAAATAATAAAAATTATGGAGGAAGAAGGTGCTATATAGTTTCCTTCATGAAAGCCATAGATTTTTTGGTTATATAACAGTGAGGTCTTTTTTGACACTGTTTTCTGCTACCTTAATATTTTTTATTCTTGGGTTCTGGTTTATTGAAAGGATAAAAAAACTATCAATAAAACAACACATAAGAGAAGAAGGACCATCTGAGCATAAGAAAAAAGAAGGGACACCTACAATGGGAGGGCTTTTAATTTTTGTATCTTCTTTTATCCCTTCCCTTTTATGGCTTGATTTATCAAACCATTATGTTCAAGCAATTTTATTTTCTTCCCTTTATTTTTCTTTTATAGGAATTTTAGATGATTTATTGAAGATAAAAAAAGGTTCAAATAAAGGTTTAAAAGCTATACAAAAGCTTTTGCTTCAGATTTCAGGAGCAGGAATTTTATTTCTATTTCTTTATTTAAAAAATCAAAATATAACTTTTATTTCTTTTCCTTTTTTTAAAGAATGGATCTTTGACATTAAAATTTTTTATTTTCTTTTATTTTTATTAATTGTTGTTGGTTCTTCAAATGCTGTTAACTTAACAGATGGGCTGGATGGTCTTGCCACAGGAGTAACTTTGTTTTGTGCCCTTGCTTTTTCTGTTCTTTCCTATTCTTCAGGAAACAAAATTGTAGCAAATTATCTTCAAATACCTTATGTTCCTGGTTCAGGTGAACTTGCAATATTTTTTGCAGCCCTTGTTGGTGCTTCTTTAGGTTTTTTATGGTTTAATGCCCCTCCTGCTCAAATTTTTATGGGTGATGCAGGTTCGCTAATGTTAGGAGGAACAATGGGAGTTGGTGCTTCAATAATAAAACAAGAATTTTTACTTCCCTTTATTGGAGGAATTTTTGTAATTGAAGCACTATCAGTTATAATTCAAGTTATCTCTTACCAGCTTTTTAAAAAGAGGGTATTTCTTATGTCTCCAATCCATCACCATTTTGAAAAAAAAGGTATGGCAGAGACAAAGATTGTTGTAAGGTTTTGGATTATAACAATTCTTTTTGTTTTATTAGGGCTTACAACATTGAAACTAAGATGAAATTAATACTGGGCTATGGAAAGAGTGGAAAAGCAGTGGCTGAAATTTTAAACAAAAGGGGAGAATATGCTTTTGTTAGCGATATTGAAGAAAAGAAAGATGTGGAAATATATCCATTTATGAAATATATATGGGGGGAACACCCTATAGAACTTTTAAATGAGATTGGTGAAATTATTTTATCTCCAGGGGTCCCTCTGGATTGTGATTTTTTGGAAAAAGCAAAGGAAAAAAAGATTAAGATTGTAAGTGAGGTAGAGTGGGCAATGGAACAATTAAAAGGGATAAAAATTGGTATAACTGGAACAAATGGAAAATCTACAACAACTGCTCTTGTATCCCATATCTTTTCCTCAAGCAAAACTAAGGCAACTGCTGCTGGAAATATTGGCTTACCCCTCTCTTCCCTCTTGGATAAAGGTCCTTATGATGTTTATTCAGTTGAGATTTCTTCTTTTCAATTAGAAGTTATGTCAAAAAAATTATTGGATGGAGCAATTTTATTGAATATAACAGAAGACCACATTGACAGGCATAAGAGTTTTGAAAATTATGTAAGGATTAAAAGAAAAATATTTGAATTGTTAAAAGAAGGAGGAGTAGGAATAGTACCAGAAGACTTGTTTCCTGAGATTCAACTTTTAAGGTTTGGATATTCAAAAAATTGTGATTTAATTATTGAAGAAGAAAAATTATTATTTGAAGGTAAAGAGATTATAAAAAGAAGTGATTTAAAATTGCTGGGAAACCATAATTGGGAAAATACAGCAGCTGCAGTTCTTCTTTGTTTGAAATTTGGGATTGATAAAAATGCAATAAGGGAAGCAGTGGGAAGCTTTAAGCCCTTAGAACATAGAATGGAAATAGTTGATGAGATAAATAGTATAACCTTCATAAATGATTCAAAAGGAACAAATGTAGATTCTGTTTTAAAAGCTTTAACTGGTGTTCCTGAAAAGAAGACAATTTTAATATTAGGTGGCAAAGATAAAGGAAGTAATTTTTCACCTTTAAAAGAGTTGGTTAAAAATAAGTGTATTGCTTTATTTTGTATAGGTGAAGCAAGGGAAAAAATATATAATACATTAAAAAATTTGGATATTAAAATCTTTTTGAAAAAAGATTTAGAAGAGGTCTTTAATTCTCTTGATAGTTTATTGGAAAAGGGCTCTTTTGTTCTTTTATCCCCTGGTTGTGCATCTTTTGACCAATATAAAAACTTTGAAGAAAGAGGAAAACACTTCAAGGAGCTTGTAAAGAAATGGAAAGAAAGAAAAAGCCAGATTTTATAATTTTGACTTGTATTCTTTTCCTCTTTTTATTTGGGATTTTAACTGTTGCTTCTTCTTCTTTTCCAGTTGGGCAGATAAGTAAAATTTCTTTTAATGAAAGGCATATTATCCTTTCAATTTTTTCTTTTTTATTCATTCTTTTCTTGATAATTATAGATGTAAGAAAGTTTTTTGATAATGACTTTATTTTTCTATTATATTTTATAAGTATTCTTCTTCTCATAGGTTTATATTTTGTTCCAGAGATAAAGGAAACCCATAGATTTTATAGGTCCTTTGGATTTCTCTTTCAGCCAAGTGAATTTGTAAAAATTTTACTTGTTATAATCTCTGCAAAAATTTTATCAGAGAAGACATATCCTAATTCCTTAATCTTTCTTTTAATTTTAATTCTTCCACCCACCCTTTTAATCCTCTTTCAAACTGATTTAGGTATGACAATTTTAATCCTTTCAACTGTTTTTTTTATGCTTTTTTACAAAGGAATACCGCAAAAACATTTATTTATAATTTTATTAATTTCCAGTTTATTGATTTTTCTTTCAATGCTTCAATCGCCTTATCAAATTAAAAGAATAAAAGAATTCGTAGAAGGAGATAGTGAACATCAATTTGCTGCAAAGATTGCCTTAGGAAGTGGTGGAATTTTGGGAAAAGGTCTTGGGAAAAGCCATCAGAAATTTTTTTATCTCTTAATGCCCCATACAGATTTTGCTTTTTCAATTTTAGGTGAAGAAATGGGATTTATTGGTTCTGCAATTGTCCTAATTTTTTATGGATTGATATTTTTCAGGGGCTTATTGATTTCAACTCAATTGGAAAATATGTTTTTAAAACTGCTTATTTTTGGTTTAACTGTAATGTTTACTTTAAATAGTTTAATTCACATTTCAGTAAATATAGGTGTTATGCCTGCAAAGGGAATTACCTTGCCATTGATAAGTTATGGTGGTTCAAGTATGCTTTCAAATTCTTTGCTCCTTGGAATTATCCTTTCAATTTCAATGAGGAAATATGAAATATAAAATATTTTTTGTGACAGGCGGAACTGGTGGGCATATTTTCCCTGCAATCTCAGTTGCAAGAGAAATAGATTTTCCTTATTTGTTTATAACTGGAAAATATGGAATGGAGAAAAAAATTTTTAAAAAAGAAAATATTTATTATAAAACGATACCTATAAAGGGTTTATCTGGCATATCTTTTTTAAAGAAAGCAGTTAGGTTGCCAAATTTATTCTTTTCTTTAGTCCTTTCATTTTTTTATATTCTGAAATTTAAGCCCTCAATTATTTTTGCTTTTGGCGGTTATGTAAGTTTTCCTATTCTTTTTTGGGCAAAATTTTTAAAGAAAAAATATTTTTTGCAGGAACAAAATTCAATTCCAGGTTTTGTAACAAAATATTTTTCAAAAAAGGCAGAAAAAATTTTTATTGGCTTTCCTGAAATAAAATTAGAAGGGAAAAAAGTTTTTACAGGAAATCCTTTAAGGAAGGAATTTTATGAAATTGAACTTAAAAAGGAGGTTTCTTTTCCATTAAATATTTTTATTATTGGTGGAAGTCAGGGATCAAATTTTTTAGATGAAACAATTTTAAAGGTTCTTCCAAATTTAAAAGGAAAGCCAATTAAGATAATCCATCAAGTTAGGCCAGAAAATTTTTATAAATTAAAGGAAAAATACAATGGTTTTGGTATAGAGTACGAAATTTTTGATTTTACAGATAAACCTTGGATTTATTATAAGGATGCAGATATTATAATTTGCAGGGCAGGTGCCTTAACAGTTTCAGAGGTAATTTCCAGTGGGAGATGTGCAATATTTATACCTTTTAAAGGTGCAACTGATAATCATCAGTTTTATAATGCAAAGTTTTTAAGTGATTCAGGGGCTTCTTTTTTGATTGAAGAAAATGAAGAGACCTCTGAAAATTTAATTGAATTATTAGAAGAGATAATAAAAAAACCAGAAATTACAATTGAAATGGGTAAGAAGGCAAAGGAAAAAGAAAATAGAGATGGTTTAAAGATTATAAAAGAAAGCTTACTTAAAACTTTGGAGGGGGGGAATGATGCATTTTAAAAAGTTTAAAAAGATACATTTTATGGGAATAGGTGGGAGTGGAATGTGTGGGATGGCAGAGATTCTTTTTAAATTGGGCTTTGAAGTTGATGGCTGTGATATGAACCCTTCTTCTAATATTGAACATTTAAAGAATTTGGGAATACCAGTTCAAATTGGGCATAATATCAAACATATTGAAAAGAAAGATGCAGTCGTCTTTTCTTCTGCAATTCAAAAAAACCATCCAGAATTAAAAAGAGCAAAGGAAGAAAAAATTCCAGTTATTTTAAGAGCAGAACTATTAGCACAAATGGTAAGATTAGGTTTTTCAATTTGTATTGCTGGAACCCATGGGAAAACCACAACTACTTCCCTTATAGGTTATATATTAACAAAAATGGGTGCAGACCCTACAATTATAGTTGGCGGAAGAGTTAAAAGCTTTAAGAGCCATGCTCGCCTTGGGGCAAGTCCTTATTTTGTTGTGGAAGCAGATGAATATGATAGATCTTTCCTCCAGTTAATTCCTGATATTGCACTCTTTACAACAATAGATGAAGACCACCTTGATACCTATGGGGACTTTGAAAGTATATGTAATGCTTTTTATAATTTTGCTCAAAAAGTTCCTTTCTATGGTTCCTTAATTTTATACAATGAAGATAAAGAGCAAAGGAAAATTGCAAAAAAGATAGAAAGGCCCTTTTTAACTTATGGATTTAATAAAAAAGCAAATCTTTGGGCAGAAAATATAGAAGGGAAAGAAAATGGAATGGCTTTTGATTTATATTATAAAGGGAAAAAACATAAAGCTTTTATACCTTTATATGGAAAACATAATGTTCAAAATTCCTTAGGAGCAATCCTCCTTTGTCTTGAATTGGGCTATGATTTAAAGGAAATCATAAAAGCAATTAATACATTTCCTGGTGTTTCCAGAAGGATGGATTTAATTGGCTATATTAATAATTCTCCAGTCATTGATGATTATGCCCATCATCCAGCTGAGATAAGAGAGACATTAAAAGGTTTAAAGATTGCCTTCCCTTCAAAAAAATTAATGGTTGTTTTCCAGCCCCACCTTTATTCAAGAACTCTCCATTTTAAAAAAGAATTTGCCAATTCTTTAAAGAGGGGTGATTTTATAATTATAAATAAGATTTATGGCGCAAGGGAAAAGGAGATAAAAGGGGTTTCAGGAAATTTAATAGTTGAAGAATTAAAGAAGTTGGGAAAGAAAAATTGTTATTATTTTGAAAATTTTGAAATTTTGAAAGAATTTATATTAAAAAATATAAATGATAATTATGTCTTAATTTTTATGGGAGCAGGGGATATTTCCCTTTTTGCAAACAAATTAGTAGGAGGTAAATATGACAAAACCAAAACATAAGTTTCCAATAATAATCTTAGGTTTTATTTTATTATTCTTTTGTGGTGCTTTTATAAATTCTACTTTCTTTAATTTGAAAGAAATAAAATGTGAAGGTTTAAATCCCTGTCTGGAAAAGGAAATTAAATCTTTTTCTGAAGGATTGAAGGGAAAAAATCTTTTATTTTTAAATTTGAAGGATTTAAATATAGAAAATTATCCTTTCCTTGAAGTAGAAATTTTTCAAAAGATTCTCCCAGATAAATTGGTAATAAAATTTAAAATAAAAGAAGAATTAGGAACTTATATTACAGAATATGGTTCCTTTGATTTATATAAAAATGGTTTCCTTTTTCCAAGGTGTTCAGATGAAAAAGAAAAATTTATAATTGAAGGAGATATTTCTAAAGAAAAATTAGAAAATTTATCTGATATACTTGAAAAAAATGATTTTATTTATGAAAATTTTATTGGAGTAAAGTATGAAGAAGAGGGTTGCATCAAATTTTTAAGCAAAGAGGGCTATTTTATTGAAATATATGAAAAGGAAAGTTTAAGTAATTTAGATAAAGTTTCAAGTTTTTTAAAAGAATGTCCTAACTTTTTTGAGAAGCAAAAAATATCAATGATAAATTCTAAATTATTTATTGCAGAAAATAGGGGGGAAAAATGATTTTAACAATAATTGCAATAGATTTAGGTTCAAACAATTTAAGGTTAATAGCATCTAAATTAGAAACATCAAAGGATGGAAAATTTGAAATTATTGGAAGAAGTTATACAAGCAAACATATTTCTTCAACAAATGCTGGAAACATAGTAAATATAGAAAAAATAAAGACCTCTTTAAAAGAAATAGTTTCAGAAGTTGAAGTAATGATAGGAAGAGAAATAGTAAAAGCTTTTGTTGGGGTTTCCTCCAATCTTATCAAGGGTTTCCCTGTTTTTGTGGATACACCAATACAAGGAAAGCACAGAACAACTTCTGAAGAAGATATAAAAAGAGCAATGGACCAAGCAAGACAGATAAATGTCCCAAAAGAATTTACATCATTGCATATAATACCTTATAGGTTTTTGGTAGACAATCAAGGAATTTATGAAAACCCCTTAGGAGCAAAAGGCACAAGATTATCCTTGGAGGCATATTCTATTGTCTGTCCTAAAGTTGTTTTAAATAATATTATAAGTGTCTGTAATGGAATTGGAATTACAGTTGCAAAACCAATCTTTGAACCCCTTGCAGCAGCAGAGACAGCTGTTCTTCCCAATGAAAGAGAAGCAGGGGTTTTATACATTGATCTTGGTTATGAAACAACTCAAAACATCCTTTTAAAAGGAAACGGGATTAAACATTTGTTCATACAGCCCTTTGCATCAAAGCACATAACTTCAGATTTAATGGAAGTAATAAATGTAAATCAGGAAGATGCTGAAAGATTAAAACTTAGTATAAATCTAATAGAAAAAAACCTTGAAAGTGAATTGGACGAAGGAGTAGAAGTGAAAGTTGCAACCTCAGGAACAAAGAAAATTGTTAGAAAATCCTTGATAGCAGAGGTTGTATGGGCAAGAGTTTATGAAATATTTCAAGACATAAAAAATAATTTAAACCAAAATAATTTATTAAATAGTATGCCAGGAGGTGTTGTAATTGGAGGAGGAGGTGCTAAATTGGCAGGAATAGAATTGGTAGCTAAAGAGGTTTTTGGCACAAATGTAAGGGTTGCAACACCAACAAAGATTACAGGGCTTGTAGAAGAGATAGTAAATCCTGCCTGGCTTGTAGCAGTTGGGCTTTTACAATTTGGTTATCACTATTTCCCTGAAGAATGCATAATAAAGCGAGGAGTGTTTTCTCGCTTATTTAAAAAAAAATAGGAGGTATTTATGATTATTTTAGATGAAGAAAAAACACAAGTTGATTTAAAGGAATTAGGTATTATGCTGGACTTTCCCCCTGAAGCAAATGTTAGACTAAAAGCAGTTGGAGTAGGAGGATGTGGTTGTAACTCAGTAAACAGGATGATTGAAAAGGAAGTAAGAGGAGTTGATTTTGTTTCAATCAATACTGATCTTAAGGATCTTCAAAAAAATCGCTCTCCAAAAAAAATCCATCTTGTTGGAAGTACATTGAAAGGACTTGGAACAGGTGGCGATATGGAAGCTGCAAGAAAAGCAGCTCTTGATGCAGCGGATAAAATAAAAGAAGAACTCAAAGATGCAAAAATGGTTTTTTTGACAGCAGGTCTTGGAGGAGGAACTGGTTCAGGTGCTACAGGTATAGTGGCTTCTTTTTGTAAAGAACTGGATATTTTAACCCTCGCCTTTATTATCACACCTTTTGAATGGGAAGGAACTGAAAGGTTAAAAAGAGCAGAAGAGGGTTTAAAAACAATCAGAGAGTATGTGGATTCTCTTATATTAATTCCAAACGAAAAATTATCCAAGTTGGTTGATGAAAATACTCATAATACTAAAGCTTTTGATTTGGCTGATGAAATTCTAATAAATGCAGTTCAAGGTGTTTCTCAAATAGTAAATAATACAGGTTATAAGAATATTGATTTTGCTGATATTCAAGCAGCTTTAAAAAACAAAGGAAAAGCAATTATTGGTATGGACACAGAAGAAGGAGATGATGCAGCAATGAAAGCAGTTCAAAAAGCCATATCATCACCTCTCTTAGAAGAAACCTCTATTTCTGGTGCATCTAATGTCTTGTTTTCCTTCACAGGTAATCCAAGAAATGCGAAATTTAAAGATTTTGATACTATGGGAAGAAAAATTGCAGAGATGGTATCTGATAAAGGGGGCAAACCAGCTGAGATTAACTTTGGAATTTACTATGATGAAAATATGCCTGAAAATGCAGTGAGAGTGATAATCTTTGCAACTGGCTTTGAGGTGAAACCTGCAGCAGTAATCCAAAAAAGCAAAGAAACTTTCTTCCAAAAAACCCCTTCCGAACCAAAAACAACTACTCCTTATGCTTTTTCAAAGGAACCTACTCCTGATTTTTTGGAATTTTCAGGGGAAAATAAGGAAGATAAAAATAAAGCAGCTTATTGGAGACTTAAAAAAGATTAATTTTATTTATGTTTGTAATCTTTCATAAGGATTGTCTTCTCCATAATACTGGGATTTTTCATCCTGAAAGAAAAGAAAGGATTATCCCCTTAGTTGAAGAACTGGAAAAACTGGATTATGTGAAGATTATTGAACCAAAGGAAGAAGAAAATTATTTGGAAAAGGTTCATACAAAGGATTATATTGAAGAATTTAAAGTTGCTTCCAAGAGAAATAGTTATTTACATACAACAGATTGCCCTTTATCAAAGGATACTTACAAAGCAGCTGTTTTATCTGCAGAAGGAGCTGTTCTTGCTTGTGAAATTATAATGAGAGGAAAAGGGAAACCAACCTTTTCAATTTTAAGACCTCCTGGACACCATGCAAGGAAAGCCCAAGCAATGGGCTTTTGCTATTTTAATAATGTTTCAATTGCTGCAAAATATTTATTGGAAGAATGGAACTTGAAAAGAATTGCTATAATTGACTGGGATGCCCATCATGGAAATGGGACACAAGAGATATTTTATGAGACATCAAAGGTTTTTTATACAAGTATGCATGGACATCCATTAATTACTTATCCGGGGACAGGTTTTATAGAAGAAAGAGGTAAAGGAGAAGGCGAGGGCTATACGCTAAATTTTCCTCTTTTTCCAGAAGTAGATGATGAAGAGTATTTAAGAATTTTTAAAGAAAAATTAATACCTGCCCTTGATAGTTATAATCCAGAATTTTGTATTGTCTCCTGTGGCTTTGATTCACATAAGGAGGATCCCCTTGTTCCAAATTTGAGGTTATCTGATAAAACCTTTGAAGAACTATTTGATGAAACATTAAAATTTGCAAAAGAAAAATTTAACAATAGGGTAGTATTTATTTTAGAAGGGGGATACAATCCAGAGGTTATAAAAAGATTGGGATTAAAACTAATAGAAAAAATTCAAAGCACTTGAAAAATTTTTATTTTTTCTTATATGGCTTTTCTTCAATCTTTATTCAGACATATTTTTTAAGGGAAACAATTTTTTTAGGTGGAGGAAATGAACTCACCTTTGGCTTCTTTTTCTTTTTCTGGTTTTTGGGAATTTTTTTTGGTGCCCTTTATGGAAAATATTATAAAGGTAATGAGAAAAGCTTTCTTTTTTTCTTTTCTTTTTTCCCTTTCTTTTCCTTTTTAAACTATTTTTTTGTATATTTAATAAATTATTTATTTCCAATTCCTCTGGGAAGTGAGCCAATATTTATGAGATCCTTTTTTTCTTCCTTTGGCTTATCCTTCTTTATTGGTTTTTACATTGGTTTTTTATTTCCTTTATCAATATTATTTCAAAAGGATTTGCCAAAGTTATTTTTCTTTGAATCCCTTGGTTCTTTTTTTTCAGGGTTTTTTTTAACTTTTTTTCTTTTAAAATTTTTCTCACCTTATTTAGGAATTTTATTTTTATCTTTTTTAATTTTATTATTTTCAATTAAAAAATTAAAATATTTTGCCATAATACCCCTTTTTATTTTATTTTTTGAAAAAGATTTTAATTATATAAGATATAAAAGTATAGGACTTTTAGGTGCTGTTGAAAAAGAGGTCCAGAGCCCTTATCAAAATATAATTATAACATCACTTAAAGATGTGAAATGTATTTATCTAAATGGAAGGTTTTCAAGCCAGTTTCCTTCAGTTGGTGAAATAAATTTAAGGTATTATCCATTTTTTTTATTACCTGAAAGTTTAAATGATTTATTAATCTATGGCTTTCCAATGGGAAATGAAAAACAATTAGATGATTTGAAAATAAAAAATGTAAAAATAATTGAACCGGATCCTTTTTTGATAAAACAATTTAAGGATCTGGAAAAATTTTATGTAAAAAAAGATATAAGAGAATTTTTAAAAAAGACAAAAGAAAAATTTGATTTAATTATAATGGATATAAAGCCACCAGATTCTCTCCTTTCAAGCCGCCTTTTAACAGTTGATTTTTTTAAATGTGTCAAAAATTCCTTGAAAATTGATGGCTACTTTTTATTATATATAAACCTTCCATCTGATTATTGGGGAAAAGAGATGGAAATTTACTCTTCTTCAATTTATAATTCTTTAAAAAGTGCATTTCCTTTTGTCAAATTAGGGATTTCTCAGGATCCCTTCTTTATTTCTTCTTTTAAAAGTTTTGATGTTGAAAAAGAAATTGAGGAAAGAAAAAAATTATTTGAAGGAATTAATGGTTTTTCTCCCTCTATATTAAATTATTTTTTCAAAAAAGAAAAGATAAGATATTTGGAAGAGAAATTAAAAAAAGAAAAAATTTTAAAAAACTATGATCATAAACCCTTTTATTTTCTTCAAATTTTAAAGATAAAAAGCAAAATAGAAAAGGACTTTCTTTTTTATAAAATTCTTTCCTTGCCAAAATATTTAATTATTATTCTTATTATTTTTCCATTAATTTATCTTAAAAAAAATTTAAAAATTTACTTTCCTGTCTTTTCAAATGGCTTTATAGGTATTGGTATATACTTAATTTTAAGTTTTGCTTTTCAAGTCAAAAATGGAATATTTTATTCTTATGTAGGTCTTCTTACATCCCTTTTTATGCTTGGACTTTCAATCTCTGCGCCCATAGCCAGATATTTTTTCAAAAAAAATGTAAAAATATTTTTAATAGAGATAATTTTTATAGTTTATTTATTTTTTTTGTTATTTTTAAACTCTTTTCCTACTCTTCTTTTCTATATCTTTTTCCTTTTAGGTGGAATTATATCAGGGCTTCCCTTTACATTTATTGGTATTTTAAAAGGTGGAGACAAAAGAGCAGCTTCTAATGTTGAAGCACAGGATCATTTAGGTGCATCCGTCGGTGCCCTCATAACTGGAACAATCCTTGCTCCCCTTTTAGGAATATACATTACATTATTAATATTCATAATAATAAAAATTTATTCAATATTTTTAAATCTAAGAACTTAAAAATTTTCTAAAATTATTTATTTCACTTTTAATTACATACAGGTATAATAAAAATCAGTGTTATAATAAATAATAGAAGAGGAAAGAAATGAATAAAAAAAATGGTATGAAATATTATTTGAAAACTATGGTGAAAAATATGACAAAGAATGTTTTGTTCAGGGGACAGTTGGCGAATGCGATTTTATAGAAAAAGAACTTAATTATAGTAAGTCATTAAGAATTTTAGATGTTGGATGTGGTACAGGAAGGCATTCTATTGAGCTTACCAAAAGGGGCTACAAAGTTGTAGGGATTGATTTGTCAGAAAGCCAAATTGCAAGAGCAAAAGAAAAATCAGCAAAAAATAATTTGATTATAGATTTTATAATTCTTGATGCAAGGAATTTGCCATTCAATAAAGAATTTGATGTTGCAATTATGCTTTGTGAGGGTGGATTTCCATTAATGGAAACAGATGAGGAAAATTTTGAAATTCTAAAAAGTGTTTCTAATTCTTTAAAGGATAATTCAAAATTCATATTTACTACACTAAACGGATTATACCCTTTATTCCACTTAATTAAAGATTTTCATACAAAAGAGGAAATTGAAGGCAGTGCAACTTACTTGACCAATCATTTTGACCTAATGACATTCAGAGATTACAATGTCATTAAAGTTGTTGATGATAGTGGTGTAGAAAAGGAGATTGAATGTAATGAAAGGTATTACTTGCCTTGCGAAATAAAATGGCTGCTTAAACAACTTGGGTTTGAAAAAATTGATATTTTTGGTGCTAAACTTGGAGCTTTTTCCAGAAATGATAAATTGACAACAGAAGATTATGAAATGTTAGTAATAGCAGAAAGATGATGTCCACAAAGATAAAGGGGGAGTTTTTGAAAATAGGTTAAAAAAATTAAAATTATTATCTTTATAACAGTTATTTGCTTTAAAAGTGTTTTTAGAGATTGAAAAAATGGTTATTTTAACAATAATTATTAATTTTGATGGCTTGACTTTTAAATAAAATTATGTTATATTAATGCGATGAAA
>JBBISU010000016.1:53062-72038 GCA_037441225.1 Acidobacteriota bacterium | reverse complement strand
GAGACTGTCTGGTAATTAAAATTTTTAAAATTGTTATACAATATATTGTATTATCCTTTTTAATTATACCATATATATTGTATATGGCAAATCAAAATAAGACATTGTCGGACAGCCTCTTTACGGTTGCGAATAATAATATATACAAACAATATATTACGAAGGCTAAAGACCTGCGGCTACAATTTTTTGATTATTATTTTGCGGGTCGTGCAAGATAAGACCCTTACAATGCTGCTCTGCTGCTCTATTTCAATATCTGACTACATTTATTTTAAGCCCCGTATCAATTTTTACGGAAAGTAGCCAGCTATTGTCTTTGCTATAAAGCCATCCTTTACCTTAACTTCAATTTTTCTAAAATTTTCCTTTGTTTGACTTGAAACATAACTTAAAAAATATTGTGTTCTTAATTCTTCAGAAATTCTTTTATAAACATAATCAATTTCATCATAAGATATAGGGAAAAATGTTCCACCTGAAACATTGGCAATTTGAGATAAAACATCTTTTGTTTTTAAATCAGAAAATTTTATGTTTATTGCAATTGGGTAAACAAGCACCTGTGAATGTTTTAAATAATCAATTACATCATCAAAATTAAAGGAAGAGCCAGTGTCTTTACCATCAGTTAAAAGGAAAATTACATTCCTTTCTTTTTTGTTTTGAAATTGATATAAGGAAAAGATAATTGCATCATATAAGTTTGTATATCCTTCTGCAGATAAAGAATCAATCCTTTCTTTTAATTTATTTTTATCCTTTGTGAAAGGTATAAGCAAATTTTGATTGGAATTAAAGGAAATTAAAGAATATTTATCTTCTTTATTTAAATAATTTAAAACAAAAAAATTTATTGCTTTTTTTACATTTTCAAGGTATTGATCCATAGAACGAGAGGTATCTATCAAAAAACAAATATTTAATGGAATATCTTTTGCTTCTTTAAACTCTAAAATATTTTGTTTTATCTTATCTTCATATATTTCAAAGTCCTCTTTTTTTAATCCAGAAACTGGTTTTCCTGAAGAAGTTAAAACAGTTGTGTAAAGATTTACATTATTTATTTTTAATTTTTCTCCAAAGGAAGAGGAATTTAAAATTACTAAATCTTCTGCTTTTCTGCCATCCTCAAGGTAAGCAATTGCTCTAATTATTGGTTGTTCTTTATAAGGCATTGAAATTAACCCTTCAAAGGGCTCAGATAAAAATTCCACTAAAAGATTATCTCCTTCATAAACCTCTAACTTTTCTATCTTTTTCCCTTCTGGCTTTATAACTTCTGCTTTAAAAAAAACATTTTTGTACAAGTAAATATTTCCCTTTGGGTTTATTATTTTTACTTGAAATGCTTCAAAACCTTGATTTAAAAACAAAGCATCCCTTTCAATTTCATTTCCTTCACCATCCAAGCCAATTGCTTCAATTATATGTGGAAGGGGAACTGTTCCCAAGTCAATTTCAATGTTATAAGGGTAATTGTTTTTTTGTGCAACAAATTTATCATCCAAATAAAATTTTACTTTTTTAACATTTTTTGGTGTATTAACTTCAAAATATGTGATTCCTTTTTGTGGAACTTCTAAAAAAGGCACCTTTAACTCAAATTTTTCCTCAAATTTTTTCTTTAAAGTTTTTTCTTCTATTGAAGGAACCTCTATTTTTTCCAACAATTTTATACCTTTTTTGCCATTCAATTCTTTGGCAAATATTATAATTTCATATTTTCCAGGGAATAAATTCAAATTAAAAGAAGCAGGATAGGGTGGGGAGATTTCATTAAAAAAATATTTTATACTGAAATAATCGTAGAGTTTTTTGTTTTTTAAAACTTCGCCCTTTATTTCTACACCAAAAATATTTTCTTCCTGAAATAACAGCGTCCCAATTAAATTTGTTTTTCCACCATAACCTTCTTTGAAATTATAAGAAAAAGTTGCTTTAAGTTTTTCAAGTCCTTCTGGAACAATAATACTTCTCCTTAAAATATCTGTTACATCTTCTAATTCAACTTTTGGAGGGTTTAAAATTATTTGAAGTTTCCCATCCAAGAGGGCATTCTTTGTCCAGGAAATTGCTTGATCTAAATAAATTCTTTCAAAACAAATCTCCTCTTTTCTTTCACTTGAAAGTATTTCTTCTTCCCCAAAACCTTCATATAATTTAAAATTTCCAATTCCAAAGGGTTGATAAAAAAGCAAAACAGCACCAGAAGAAATTGCTTCAATCCTTTTGTATTTCCAGATAAAAGAAGGGACATAATTTTCACATTTTATCTGTATTATCTCTTCCGGCACACCAAATATTGCATAGATCCTTGTCCTTGGATCATTGAAACCAAAACTTTCTGTTGCTTCATCTAATCTTTTTAAAAATGCCTCTTTAAACTCATTTTCATAAGTGTCGGGAAAAGGATCTCTCCTTTTCCAAAATTCTTCAATAAAAATATCCCTTTGATAATCTTCTTCTAATTTTAAAAATACCTCCTTTTCTTCTGGAAGAATTAAATAATATGCATCATAATTTAAAAATTTTTCATATTCTTGGGTTAATGTTGAAAATAATATAAAAAGGAAAAGCATTTTAAGTACAATTCACCTAATAAATTTTAAAGAAAATTTAAAAAGAATAAAAGTTAAAGGGTCTTAGAATCCTCCATACAATCTTCGTACCAAAGGCAGTCCTTTTGATCACAGTAGCCATCCTTTGCCCTTCCATAACAATCAAAATTTCCCTCCTTTAATTGTATTTCTCTAATTAAATCAACTTTTTTCTTTCCAATTGGCTTTATACCCTTTTCTTTTGCTATTTTTTGAATTTCCCTGTAATTCATTTTATCCTCCTAATTATAATGTGTGGTAATTTTTATAAAAAAACAAGTTTTTTGTATTACTTTGTCAAATCCTGAAGTTGCTTTATAAGTTCCTCCATGCGCTTCATAGATTCTGTTGCTATCTGCCCTTGTTTTGCTTTTTCAACCAAATCCTTTGAACAATCACCTTTTTCATACAATTCAATTGCTTTTTGAAAATTAGATTGGCTATGATATATAAGCCCTTTTTGGCAATAAATTCTTTTCAAAGCAGCTTCGTCTTTTAAACATTTTTCAGCAGAATCAAAGGCAGAAAGAGCTCCTTTAAAGTTTTCTAATTTTGCTCTTACAAAACCAAGATAATAATAAGCATAACAACTTTGGGTTTTATCCTTTTGTTTAGTAGCATTTTCAAAATAAATAGAAGATTGGGAATATTTTCCATTCATCATATAAATTTTTGCTAAAAGGTAGCTATATTCTTCTGATAAACTTACAAGTTTTTCACCTATTTTTTCTGCCTTTTCCAAATAAAATTCCCTTTTTGAAGGATCTGAGGCAGAAAGTTCCAGATAAATTGATGAAAGTAAGCTATATGCCTCCAAATAATCAGGGTTTGCTAAAACTACTTCTTCAAGTATTTTTCCTGCTTCTTCAAAAGAATCAGTTTTATAAAGGCATAAGCCCAAATAATATTTTAGAGTAGTATCTGAATCAAGGATTAAATATTCCTTATAAAAGGGAATTGCATCTTTGTATTTCCCTAAAATATAAAAGGAAGTTGCAAGAATTTTATAAGCTGGTTTCTTAATTTCTACCTTTGCCTCCTTTAAACTATCTGTCTTTAAAATTTCTATAACTTTTTCATAATTTTTTTCGTTAAAATAAATTTGTGATAGAGGTAATCTTATGTTTAAATCATTATTTAATGCCAGTGCTCTTTCAAAAGCTTCTTTTGCTTTATCAATTTTATTTAATTTTTGATAGCACAGTCCAGCATAATAAAAAGCTTGCCACCAATCGGGTTGTTCTCTCATAAGTTCTTCAAATCTTAAAAGAGCTTCTTCATATTTACCTTCATTATAGAGTTTTACACCTGTTGCATAGTCAGCAAAGATGTAAAAGGAAAATAAAATTGAAATTAAAAATAAAATTTTTTTCATTTCAAAACTCCTTGTAAAAAATAAATTAAATAATTATAAAACTAAATTACAAAAAAATCAATCTCCTTCATCTCATAAATTATACGAAATTCATAGTATTAGCATTGCGTCTCCATAGCTTAAAAATCTGTAATTTAACCCCAATGCTTTTTTATACCACTTTTTAATATTTTTTAAACCTGCAAAAGCAGAAACAAGTATTAAAGGAGTTGATTTTGGAAGATGAAAGTTTGTTATCATTCCATCTATCACATTAAATTTAAAAGGGGGGTATATAAAAAGGTCTGTTGTGGCTCTTGTTGGAAGAACATTTCCGCCTCCTCTTAAATATGCACTTTCAAGAGCCCTTACAGTAGTTGTACCAACAGCAATTATTTTTCTTCTCTCCTTTTTTGCAGCTTCTATTTCCTTGGATAAAGATGAAGAAATTTCATAATATTCCTCTTCCATTTTGTGCTCTTCAATGTATTTTGATCTAATTGGTTTAAAAGTTCCTATACCTATGTGTAAAGTTAAATATGAAATTATTATATTTTTTTCTTTTAATTTATTAATTATTTCCTTTGTAAAATGTAAACCAGCTGTGGGAGCTGCAATTGAACCTTTTTCCTTTGCATAAACAGTTTGATACCACTCATCATCTTCTTTTATAATTTTTCTTTTTATATATGGAGGAAGGGGAACCACGCCTTTTCTTTCAATTATTTCCTCCACTGAGCAGTTTGTTTTTATTATAAAAACTCCATTATCATTTTTTTCAATAGAAATACTTTCAATCCCTTCTAAAAAATAAATTTTTTTTTCTCTTAAAATTCTTTTTGCTGGCTTTATCAAGCATTCCATTTCGTTTTCCTTATACTTTAAAATTAAAAGTTCCCCTTCTTTTCCATTTTTTAAATTAAAAAAAATCCTTGCTTTAAAAACTTTTGTATTATTTAATACAAGAAGTGAATTATTATCTAAATAATTCCCTAAATTATAAAATTTTTCATCTCTTACCTCACCATTTTTTTTAAAACATACAAGAAGGCGGGATTCTCCTTTTTTTTCAGGAAAAATTGCAATTTTTTCCTTTGGAAGGGGATAATTAAAAACCTCTAAATCCATTATCCTTTAAATAAATTCCTCAAAATAAAAAACAAATTGGCTGGCCTTTCAGCAAGGCGCCTCATATAATAGGGATACCAGTGAGTACCATAGGGCAAATAAATTCTAACTTTCCAACCATCCTTTACTAACTTATTTTGTAAATCCCTTCTAATTCCATAGAGCATTTGAAACTCAAAGGAATCCCTCGGAATATTTTTTTCTTCCACATAAGAGATAGTGGCATTTATCATTTTTTCATCATGGGTTGCAATAGCATGATAAATTTTTGAATCAAGCAGAACCTTCATAATTTTTATAAAGTTTTCATTTACATCTTTTTTCTTTGGAAAAGCAACTTTCTTTGGCTCTTTGTAAGCACCTTTGCATAACCGAATCCTTCCTCCTCTTTTTATGATTTCCTCAACATCCTTTATACTTCTATAAAGATATGCCTGAATTACAATACCAACATTTTTATAACTTTCAAAGACAGTATAAAACAAATTTAATGTTTTATCTGTATAATCAGAACTTTCCATATCAATCCTTACAAAATTATTCCTTTTTTTTGCCTCTTCCAAGATGTTAACTAATATTTTTTTGCAAAATTCTTCGTCTAAGTCCAATCCTAATTGAGTAAGTTTTAATGAGACATTTCCTGATATCTTTTCCTTTTCAATTGCATCTAAAATATTAATTATTTCTTTTGAACAATTTATTGCTTCTTCCTCATTTTTAGTATTTTCACCTAAAAAATCCATTGTTACATCTATTCCCGAAGAATTTAAAACCTTTGCTGCTTCAATTCCTTCCTTTAAGGTTTCTCCTGCCACAAATCTCCTTGCTGTTTTTTTTGCAAACCTGTTTTTAGCAGAAAATTTTCTTAAAATTTCTGAATGGGAAAGCCCAATAAATAAAGTTCTAAGCATAATACCCCCTTTTTAAGGATAATAAATTGCACAGGAAGTTTCATTTTCATAGACCTCAACTCTTTGAAGTTTTAAACCTCTTGGCAAAACTTTTTTAATTTTTTTGCAAATTATAAAAGCAATATTTTCTGCTGTTGGAATTAAATCTTCAAAATCTTTCAATTCGTTTAAATATTTGTGGTCAAATTTTGAAATTACTTCCTTTAAAATTTTATTTAAATCAGAAAAATCAATTACCATTCCTAAACTATTTAATTTTTCACTTTCTATAAAAACTCTAACCTTATAGGTATGTCCATGTAAATTTTTACAAGGACCCGGATGGGACTGTATGATATGAGCAGCAGAAAACTCTATTTCTTTAAATAGGACAAACATTCTTTTAATAATTCAATGGCTTTATCTAATTTTTTTTCTATGTTATGAATTTTATTTTCAAGGTCTAAAACAGAGGAGTTTGTTTCAACTTCATCTAATATTGACCTCAACTCTTGAAGTGATGGCTTTGTTTCTTCCAAAGACTCCTTTTCATAGTATTTTTTTATTACTTTTTCAATTGAGGACTGTGGAGCTATTAAAGGTACTACAGGCATTTTTGCAAAACTTTCTATTTCATTTATTGAATTTATATCCGTTGGATCTACCATTGCAACAAATAAAAAATTGCTTTCAATTTTAATTGGGATGCTGTTTGTTTTTTTTGCAATTTCATAAGGCACTTTCTCAATTATTTCTTGAGGTATTGCAATATTAAGTAAACTAATGCAAGGAATATCTATCTGCTTTGATAAAAAAGCAGCCAAAACATTTTCATCTATAAATTTTAAATCGACTAAAGTTGACCCAAATCTTTTGCCTGTTTTTTTCTGAACTTCCAATGCAATTTTCATTTGAACTTCGTCAATTAAATTTGCTTCCAATAGCATAAGTCCTAAATTTTTCTTCATCCCTTAATATTAACTAAAAATCTGCATAATTGTCAAGGATGAAATAGTCCCTTTAATTTAAAATACATTATACAATTTGCAAAAGTAAAAAAAATGTATTAAAATAATAAGAATTAAAATTTTAGGAGGTAAAATAATGAAGAAGTATTTATTTTTTTCCTTTTTATTTCTTTCACTTTTTGCGTTTTCTGATGAAGCTCCAAAGTTGGTTTGTTTGGAGCCATTAAAGGACTTTGGGTTAGTCGTAAAAGGAGAGGAACTATTCCACTCCTTTGAAATTAAAAATGAAGGAAAAGCAGACCTCACAATTATTGATGTAAGACCTTCTTGTGGTTGTACAGTGGCAGAAGCAGATAAGGTAATAAAGCCTGGACAGATTGGAAAAGTTAAAACAAAACTTGAAACCAAGGATTTTAAAGGTCCAATCACAAAAGATATAACAATTGTTTCAAATGACCCGGAAAACCCACAAATGAAATTATTTTTAAAAGCAATAATAAGAGCAGTGGTAGAAGTTCTTCCAGATAGCAATTTAAGGTTTGTTAAATTAAGAAAAGATGTTGGTAAAGTACAGAGGTTACTTGTTACAGAAGAAGAAGGCTTTGAATTTAAAATATTAAATTATGAAAGTTCTAAACCTTATATAAAATTTGAATATATACCAGCCCCTCAGGATAAAATAAACCCTCAATACAAAAATAAACAATATGAAATTACTGCTCTTATAGGATCTGATGCACCAGTAGGAATGGTTAATGAGAAGCTAACAGTTTTTACAAATAGTAAATTAGTTCCAAAAATTGAGTTAAAAATAATTGGCTTGGTAAGGACAGAAGTCCAGATAACACCACCAAAATTAGAACTTGGAACGATTGATGCCACATCAGATTTTCAGAGAATGATAAGGATTAAAGATAATTCTGGAAGTAAAAAATTTGAGCTAATTTCAGTCCAATCAACAATACCTTTTATAACAATTTCTCAAGAGGTCATAAAGCCAGGAGAAGATTATAATTTAAATATTATGTTTAGCAAAGAACCGCCAAAGGGAAATTTTGAAGGAAAAGTTGTTATAAAGACAAGTTCTGAATTAGAAGAATATAAAAACATAGAAATACCCATAAGTGGTACAATAAAGTAAGAACTTTGAAAAAAAAGAGTTCTTCCAGAATTGATTTAGATTGGTATCTTATTCCAATTTCCTCTTTAAAAAGAATTGGAATAATTATAGTTTCCATAGCAATTGTTTTAATTGCTTCTTATCTTTTTTATCTTTATTATCAATCGCCTAAAACAAAAGCACAAAGATTTTTAAAAGAGGCGGATAAAAAGGTTGAAGAGATAGCTCAGCTACCAAATTTTCCTTTTTTTAAGACAAAATATCAAGATCTGAAAAAAAAACTTCAAAAAGCACAAAAACTTTTCCTTGAAAAAAATTATCCAGAAACAATTGAGGTTGCTTCAAGTGTCTTGGAAGATGCATTAAGGACATTGGGTTCTGTAAAGGATACCTCACCAGGTTCAGTTGAAGAAATTATTGATTTGGAAGGAAAAGTACAAATCCAAAGAAAAGATCAAGGTGTATGGGAAGATGCAAAGCCAAGGATGGGCTTATACCCTGGAGATTTTGTCAAGACCTTTTCAAATGGATCTGTTAGAATTATGACAAAAAACAATTCAGTAATCGTTCTCCCTCCAAATTCTTTGCATGAAGTAGCAGAGCCCATAATTACAAAAAGTGGTGAAGCAATTGAAAAAATAACAATGAAGGCAGGGTCCGTTGACATAACTACACAAAACCAAAAAGCACAAGTAGTTACTTTGCAAGCAAATGCAGAATTAGAAAAATATACTGCAGCAACAATTTCTTCAGAGGAAAATAAATCAGAAATTCAAACAATAAGAGGTACTGCAACGGTTATCTCTGGAGATAAAAAATATGAAGTCACTGCTTTAGAAAAATTGAGATTAGAAAAAGGTAAAGAAGCAGAAAAGATAAAAATTTTACCAAGCCCAAAGCACGTAGAGCCAGTTATAAATAAAGCATTTCTTTACAATCCAAATTTAAAAATTACATTGTCCTGGGAAAAATTGGATGAAGCTGTGGGATACATAGTACAAGTTTCACAATCAGCCTTTTTTATCGATCCTAATGAAAAAAAATTAACAAAAAATTATATAAATATTATGGGCTTCGAACCTGGAGATTATTACTGGAAAGTAAAAGCAATAGATAAAAAAGGAGATGAAAGCCCTTGGAGTATCGCCACAAAATTTAGAGTTCTTACAACAGCAGAAATGGAAAGATTGGATAAGATCCCTCCACAATTGAATGTTAAAGCAGATACACCCTTAGGAAATCAATGTATTATTTCTGGACAAACAGAACCAGGATGTACTGTAATTATTGAAGGAGAAACAATAACCCCAGATTCTGATGGAAGTTTTACTACAACTGTATCCTTAAAATATGTAGGTGAGAATATTGTATCAGTTCAAGCAGTAGACCCAGCTGGAAATGAGACAACAAAAAAATTGAGAATTTTTGTAAGGGAATAATGATGTTTTTCAAGTTTTTTCGTTTTTTTTCAAATGATTTAGCAATTGATTTAGGGACTGCTACAACAATGGTTTACTGTAAAAACAAGGGAATTGTTTTACATGAGCCATCAATTGTAGCAAAAAATACAATAACGGGAAAAATAGAAGCAGTGGGAGCAGAAGCAAAAGAAATGCTTGGTAGAACACCTGGAAATATAGTTGCAATAAGACCTATGAAAGATGGCGTTATTGCTGATTTTGAAATAACGGAACAGATGTTAAATTATTTTATAAGAAAAGCCCATGGAAGGACTTATATGGTAAGGCCTCGAATTGTTATTTCTGTTCCTTCAGAGATAACACAAGTTGAAAAAAGAGCTGTTAAGGATTCTGCTTTAAGAGCTGGTGCCTCAGAAGTTGTCCTTGTGGAACAAGCAATGGCTGCTGCTATTGGAGCTGGACTTCCCATAACAGAAGCAACTGGAAATATGATTGTAGATATAGGTGGAGGAACAACAGATGTGGCAGTAATTGCTTTAGCTGGAATAGTTTATTCCCGTTCAATAAGAATTGCAGGAAATGAGATGGATGAAGCAATAATAAATTATATTAAGAAAAAATATAATTTGCTGATAGGCGAAAGAACAGCAGAACAAATCAAGATTGAAATTGGTTCAGCTTATCCCCTTGGAAAACAATTAAAAATGGAAATAAAAGGAAGGGATCTCGTGGAAGGGGTACCGAAAACTATCGTAGTTATTGATGAAGAAATAAGGGAAGCATTAGCAGAGCCAGTGCAAGCAATAATTGAAACCGTAAGGGTTGCCCTTGAAAGAACCCCTCCTGAACTTTCAGCTGATATAATGGATAAAGGGATTGTATTATGTGGGGGAGGTTCACTTTTAAAAAACTTTGACCAGAGATTAAGAGAAGAAACGGGTCTGCCAATAAGCATTGCAGAAAATCCAATGGCTTGTGTTGCTCTGGGTACTGGTAGAATGCTTACAGATTTTAATCTTTTGAAAAGAATTGCTATTTCCTAAAAAAAGCTTATTTTTTTTACTCATATCTTTACTTTTATTTAATTTTTTTATCCTTTCAATACAAAGCTATAGCTATATTTGGTATAAGACATTTTCCTATTTGCTAACCCCTGCCATTAAATTAATCCATAACATTACAAAATTTTTTTCCAATCTATTTTTTTCAATAAAAGAATTAAGGGAAGCAAAGGAAGAAAATAAAATTTTAAAAGAAAAAATTATGTGGCAAAATTTAAGAATTGGGAGATTATTGTTAGAAAATATATATTTAAAGCAACTATATGATTTTGATAGTAAGCCAAAATATTTTGAATATGTTGAAAAAGCCCATATAATTAAGATGGATACACCATCTTTTTCTTCAAAATTAGTTCTCTCAAAAGGAAAAACTGAAGGAATTAAAGAAGATTATATTTGTATAACTCCTGATGGACTTGTTGGAAGAATTTTAAAAGTTGATACATTTTCTTCTGAGCTCCTGCCAATAGTAAATATAGAATCTGTTGTCTCTGGCATAACTGAAAGAACAGGTGTCCATGGTGTTTTAAAAGGTGATGGAAGTGGGTTTTTGGAATTGAAATACCTGCCTCCCTATTCTGATATTATGGAGAGAGATAATATTTATACCGATTGTTGGGATCTAATTTACCCCTATGGAATTAAAATAGGAACAATTGAGGAAATTAAAAGAGAAGCAGATGAAATTTCAGCAAAAGTAAAACCAGCAGTTGATTTCTCAAAACTTTCATTTGTTTATATAATTAGAGGTGCAAGAGATTGAAAGTAATATTCTTAACGGTATTAAATATTTTAATTATAAGATTTCAATTAAGTTTTTATCCAAATATAATGCTTCTGGAGGTTCCTTTATTAATTTCTTTATATTTTTTTTTAAATGAAAAAACAAAACCATCTCATGGATTGTTCTTTTCCTGTTTTTTAGGCTTAATTTCTGATTTTTTATATGGATATCCCTTAGGGCTTTATGGTTTCTCTTTAACTTTAACTGGCTATATTACTTATTTTCTTTACAATAAGCTTTATATTCAATCTAAAATATTCTTATTTTTAATATTTTTTTTATCTCACATAATAAACTCCTCAATTTTTTATTTCTTAATAAAAATTTTCAATGTTTCAATATTAAGAGATTATTTTATTTCTTTCTTTTTTTCTTCAGTTTTTGATTCTTTAATTTTGTCATTTATAATTAAAAAAAGATGAAAAAAGAACAGACCTTTTCATTTCTTTTGGTTTTAATTTTTTCAATAATAATTTTAAAATACTATAATTTGCAAATAAGACAGGGAAAATTTTATGATGAACTGGCTACAAAAAACCACATAAGGCAAATTATAAACCCTGCTTACAGGGGAGCTCTTTGGTCTGAGGAAAATTTTATTTTAGCAAAAAATGAAGTTGACTATGATTTAATATTATACTTGGAAGAACTAAAAGACCCTGAAAAATTTATAAATGATTTGATAAATTTACTACCATTAAGAAAAGAAGAAATCCTTGGCAGATGGAAACAAAAAAATTTAAATCCTTCCTATATACCCATAACATTGATATCTTCAATAGAGCCAGAAGAACTTCCTCTAATTGAGCAATTTAAGATTAAATATCCTGAAGCATCAATAAAAAAGACCTTAAAAAGGGACTATCCTTTTTCAGATCTTTTATTCCATGCCGTTGGTTATATCTCAGAGACATCCTTGCAGGACATAAAAGAAAATCCAAATCTAAAACAAGGAGAATGGATAGGGAAAACAGGAATTGAAAAATCCTATGAGGAATACCTTAAAGGTAAGGATGAAATATGGCAAATAGTTGTAGATTCAAGAGAAAAAGAAGTTTCAAGGTATCTATTAAAAAAAGGAAAAACCGGGAAGGACTTAAAAACAAATCTTTCACTAAATCTTCAAAGGAAAGCAAAAGAACTCTTTGGCGAACAAAAGGGAGCAGCAGTTTTATTTAATTTAAAAAATGGAGCTGTCCACTTATATTTTTCATCTCCTTCAAAAAAAATAATGCCACCAATTTCCTCAAAAGCAAAGGCAATTTGGAAAAATCTTTTTTTGGATCCATCTCTCCCTTTGCTTGACAGGGTTTCGCAAGGGACTTATCCACCTGGAAGTATCTTTAAGGTTATCCTTGCAGTAGCTGCCTTAGAAGAAGGGATTTGGAGCGCTGACAAAAAGATAATTTGTCATGGGCATTTTAAATTTGGAGATAGAATTTTTAGATGTTGGAATCAAAAGGGCCATGGCGTAGTGGATCTCCACAAAGCAATAGTGGAATCCTGCGATGTTTATTTTTATAATTTAGGACTTTTTCTTGGATTAAATAGGATAGAGAAATGGGCAAATATTTTTGAAATAGATAAAAAGACAAATATTGACTTGTTCTTTGAAAAGGCAGGTTTTGTTCCTTCTGAGGAATGGAGTTTGAAAGAAAGAAAAATTCCTTGGTTTGCTGGAGAAACAGTTTCATTAAGCATTGGACAAGGACCAATTTTAGTTACACCTTTAAAAATTGCTCAAATTTATGGTGTCTTTGCAAGTGGTGGAAAACTTATATCACCTTCATTGGCAAAGATAAAAAATTTGGAGTACAAAAATATAAAAATTTCTGAAAATACATTAAATTTTATTAAAAATGCTTTGATTGATGTAGTAGAAAAGCCAAATGGCACTGCCTATAGAATAAAAAGTGAAATTAAGATAGGAGGTAAAACAGGTACAGCGCAAGTTATGAGTGAAGAGAAGAGGAAAAAATACATAAAGGAGCACTCTTGGTTTGTGGGCTTTGCACCAGCAGAAAATCCTGAGTATGTTTGTGCTGTTATAGTAGAAAATGCTGGGCATGGTTCTGAGGTAGCTGCTCCAATTGCCAAGGAACTATTAACCTTTCAATTGAAATGAAAAATTACTTAAATCCAGCAATCCTTATATCAATTATAATTTTAAACATTTCAGGGTTATTTTTTATTCGCACTTTTTCTTTAAATTCTTTTAAAAACCAGCTTATTTTTTTCTTTATTGGCATCTTTATATTTCTTTTTGTATCTAAGGTTGGTCACAGCACCTTTTTAAGATTTTCACAAATAATTTATTTTATTTTTTTAATCCTTTTATTTCTAACCTTATTTTCAAAACCAATATCAAATACAAAGGCATGGCTTCATATTGGCTTTTTTAATTTACAACCTTCAGAGTGGCTTAAACCAGTTTTGTGCTTATTTGTTGCAGAAGAAATGAGAAGAAAGTCATTAAAATTAATAAATATATTTTTACTTTCTACAATACCTTTAATTATAATATTTTTACAACCGGATTTTGGCACAGCCCTTGTCTTTATTGCAATACTTTCAGTCTTTCTTTTCTTTCAAAGGTTTAGTTTTTCTCTTTTAATTTCCTTTATAATTTTTGCTTTTTTTTCAGCTGTTTTTTCTTGGTTCTTTATTTTAAAACCCTACCAAAAACAAAGAATTATTAATTTTCTTTTTCCAAAGTATTCTCAATCACCTACAGCATACCAGTCAAAGCAATCTCTTATTGCTGTTGGGTCTGGGAAACTTTTTGGAAAAGGTTTTTCAAAGACAACCCAGAGTCAGCTAAGATTTTTGCCAGCCCAGCATACAGATTTTATCTTTGCAGGGATAGCTGAAAGATTGGGCTTTTTAGGAAGTTTAATACATATTATCATTTATATGTTTCTTATATTTTATAGCATTCATATAGCAAATACTGCACCAAATTATGAAGAAAAAATTTTAATATATTTAATTTTGAGTTACTTTTCATTTCATATAATTTATAATATGGGTATGGTTGTTGCTTTATTTCCAATTACTGGAATCCCTTTGTTGTTTTTATCCTATGGTGGTTCTTCTTTAACTGCTTCCTTTTTTGCCTTTGGATTGATAAATTCTATATCTCAAAGGAGATTTGGCGATTATGAGATTTGACCTTGTTATCTCCACAAGAGGACTTGCCCAGGAAGTTATCCTTTTGGAAAATGAAAAGCCCCAAGAATATTATTTTGAATGGAAAAGCAAACCTTCCATTGTTGGAAATATTTATAGAGGAATTGTTGAAAAGGTAATACCTGCAATAAACGCAGCTTTTATAAACATTGGTCTTGAAAAAAATGGATTTCTTTTTGGGAAAGATATAATAGAAGAATGGCTTGAATATGCAGAACTCTTTGACTTACCCGAAAAAATAAAAAAAGTTGGAAAAATTAAGAATGTTTCATATTTATTAAGAGAAGGGCAAACTATACTTGTAAAAATTCAAAGAAGTGAAATATCCACCAAAGGACCCAAGCTTACAACTTTTATCTCAATTCCTGGAAATTTTACTATTCTTTTACCTTTTTTAAGTTTTGTAGGTATTTCAAGAAAAATAGGAGATAAAAAGGAAAGAGAAAGATTGAGAACAATTGCAGAAAAAGCAGTTGCTTCAACTGGAAATGGAATCATAATAAGGACCTTTGCAGAAGGTAAAAGTGAGAACTTAATTTTAAGAGATTTTTTAAATTTAAATCATTTATGGGAAGAAGCAGAAAAAAAGGGCCAAAAAGCCCCTGAATTGATTTATAAAGAACCTCCTTTATATTTAAAAATATTAAGGGATTTTTTGAGCTACCCTTTTCAATATATTTGGGTAGATGATAAAGATACTTTTTCAGAGATAGAAGAATTTTTAAAAAATACCCAGCCAAGACATTTAAAATCATTAAAAATTTATGAAAAATCAAAAAATATAAAAGACGAATTAGGTATAAAAAAGGATATTGAAACGATTTTTAAAAGTAAGGTCTGGCTTAAAAAAGGTGGGCATATAATAATAAACCAAACAGAGGCATTGTGCTCAATTGATGTAAATTCTGGAAAATCAATTGGAATGAATAATATTGAAGAAACAGCATTAAAAACAAACTTGGAAGCAATAAAGGAAATCGTAAGACAAATCAGATTAAGGGATTTAGGTGGATTGATTGTAATTGATTTTATTGATATGGGATCAAAAAAATACAGAGCAAGTTTGATGGAAAATTTTCAGAAGGAATTGAAAAGAGATAGATCTCCACATAGATACCTCCGCCTTTCTGAATTTGGCCTCCTTGAAATGACAAGGAAAAGACTCTTTGAACCCCTCGAACAATTTACTTTAACAAATTGTCCTTTTTGTGATGGTGATGGAAAAGTAAAAAGTTTGTACAAAATCTGCCAGGAGATTTTTGAAAAAGTATTAGAAAAATACAATCCTTTCAAAGAAATAAAAGTAAAGGTTTATTGTCATAGGGATGTGAAAAAAACCTTGGAAGAAAAGGAATGGAAAGATGCCTTTTTAAAAATAAAAGTAAAATTAAAGATTAAAGAAGATAAAAAATTAAAATTAGAAGAATATGAAATAATTTAAAAATTTTTGATAATAAAAATAAATTGCAATTTAAAAATTAAAATATTTTTCATAAAGACATAAGTATAAATCAATTATCCAAGAATTTAATTGAGATTAAATTTTGAATAGAAAAAATTTCCTTTTTTCTTAAACATTCTTTTTAGCAAGCAAAAATTTAAAATAAAGAAAGGGCAAAAATAATAAAAAATTTTTGCAAAAAAATATTGGCAATGGCTGGACTTTTAGGGCGTCAGCTTGCTCATTCCGCAGTTTTTTAATTACTGGTCGAATAAATTCAACCTTGACACAATTCTTATTATAAAATTCTGGTAGGAGTGTGCTCATAGGGGCTGAGTTTATTCAGCCGCAAAATAAAATTTTTCTATTGCGGGGCGAGCAAGCTTGCCTCCCACATCCCAACGCTTAAAAATTCGTTAATTGCAAAATTTTTTAATTTTCATTCATTTAACGGAATACGGAAAACGGACACTGACAAAGGTTGACGGTTTTCACGCAGGCTAAGGACCCGCAACTACTTTCTTTTTTTCTTCCTTTTATTTCTTATCTGAATCGGGTTCCACATAATCAGCATCAATTACATCTTGGGGTGGTGGTGGAGAGGTCTGTTGTTGTGTTTGATATGAAGAAGTTGCTCCTCTGTATAAAGCTTCTGCAAACTTTTGATTTGCTTGTGATAAGCGATCATAAGCAGAATTTATCCTTCCAATTCCACCTTCATTATAATTTTTTCTTGCATCTTCAATTGCATCCTCTAATGCTTTTGCAACCTCTGGTGGAACCTTTCCTCTATTTTCATTTAAAACTTTTTGAGATGTGTAAATCAAGTTGTCAAGGCGATTCTTCGCATCTGCTTCTTCCCTTCTTTGTCTATCTTTTTCTGCATTTTTTTCTGCTTCTTTTACCATTCTTTTAATCTCTTCTTCGTTTAAACCAGAAGAAGAAGTAATTGTTATTCTCTGTTCTTTTCCTGTCCCTTTATCTTTTGCAGAAACATTTAATATTCCATTTGCATCTATGTCAAAAGTAACTTCAATTTGCGGGATGCCTCTTGGTGCAGGAGGGATATCAACGAGATGAAATCTTCCCAATGTTCTATTATCTGAAGCCATTGGCCTTTCACCTTGAAGAACATGGATTTCAACAGAGGTTTGCATATCTGTTGCTGTTGTAAAAATTTCAGTTTTCCTCGTTGGGATAGTAGTATTTCTTGGAATTAAAACAGTCATAACATTACCCATTGTCTCAACTCCAAGGGAAAGAGGGGTAACATCTAAAAGTAAAACATCTTTTACTTCTCCTTTTAAAATTCCTGCTTGAACAGCTGCCCCAACTGCTACCACTTCATCTGGATTTACTGATTTATTTGGCTCTTTTCCAAAAAAATCTCTTACCAATTTTTGAACCATTGGAATCCTTGTTGTGCCACCTACAAGGATAACTTCATCTATATCTTCTGGTTTTAGACCAGCATCTTCAAGGGCTTGTCTGCAAGGTGGAATTGATCTTTGAACTATGTCTTCTATCATTTGTTCAAGTTTTGCTCTTGTAAGTTTCATAAGTAAATGCTTTGGACCCGATGAATCAGCAGTTATAAAAGGCAAATTTATTTCTGTTTCTAAACTGGAAGAGAGTTCAATCTTAGCTTTTTCTGATGCTTCTTTTAATCTTTGCATTGCCATTTTATCTTTAGAGAGATCAATTCCTTGATCTTTTTTAAACTCTGCCACAAGCCAATCAATGATTCTTTGATCAATGTTATCTCCACCTAAATGGGTATCTCCATTTGTTGCCTTAACTTCCACAACTCCTTCCCCAACTTCAAGGATTGAAATATCAAAAGTACCTCCACCAAAGTCATAAACAGCAATTGTTTGATCTTTCTTTTTATCAAGACCATAAGCAAGTGCTGCTGCCGTTGGCTCATTTACAAGTCGCTCCACTTTCAAACCAGCTATCTGCCCAGCATCTTTTGTTGCTTGTCTTTGAGAATCATTGAAATAAGCAGGCACAGTTATTACTGCTCTTTCCACTTTTTCTCCCAAATAGTCCTCTGCTGCTTGCTTTAATTTTTGCAAAACTAAGGCAGAAATTTCTGGTGGGGAATATAATTTTCCATCTATTTCTACCCTTGCATCTCCATTTTCAGAAGGAACTACTTTATAAGAAACCATTCTTATCTCTTCTGTAACCTCTGAGTACCTTCTTCCCATAAACCTTTTTATTGAAAAAACAGTTCTTTCTGGATTTGTAATTGCTTGCCTTTTTGCAGGTGTTCCTACTAATTTTTCACCTGATGGAAGAAAAGTAACAACAGAAGGCGTAGTTCTTCCACCTTCTGAATTAACTAAAACCTTAGGCTCACCGCCTTCCATAATGGCTACAACCGAATTTGTTGTGCCTAAATCAATACCAATAATCTTTGACATAATAACCTCCTAAATTTTCTTACATAATTATTGTTATATCAAGAAACAATAAAAACAAGTAATATGTTACCTAATTTAACAATATTATTGTTATGTGAATTTATCTTGAATTTTTAAAAAAAACTGGTATAATATGATCTATGAATGATAAGTTATATTATAAGCCATCAGAGGTATGCAAAATAGCAGATATTAAGCCCTATGTTTTATCTTATTGGGAAACAGAATTTTCTCAACTTGGGCACATAGTTAAAGGGCAAAAACTATATACACAAGAAGATTTAAATTTGGTTTTAAAGATAAAAAAATTGTTATATGAAGATGGCTTTACTATTTCTGGAGCAAAAAAGCAACTGGAAAAGGAAGAAATTGAAGAAGGTCAAGAGAAAACTTCTGTTGAAAAGGAAGAAAAAAGTGATAATATAGATAGAAAAAAATTAAGAGAAATAATTGAAGAATTGCAAGATATTATACTTTGGCTTAAAAAATAATCGGGACGTAGCGCAGTCTGGTAGCGTACCTGAATGGGGTTCAGGTGGCCGCGAGTTCAAATCTCGCCGTCCCGATTTTTCTTTTTTGAATATTCTAAAG
>JBBISU010000016.1:16275-52962 GCA_037441225.1 Acidobacteriota bacterium | reverse complement strand
TGGCCGCGAGTTCAAATCTCGCCGTCCCGATTTTTCTTTTTTGAATATTCTAAAGCTTATCAGGAGTAAATTTGATTTATGAGCTTTGTTCATTTGCATAATCACAGTGATTTTAGCTTACTTGATGGAGCTTTAAGAATATCAGAGATGATAAAATTTGCAAAAAAAACTGCAAGTAAAGCAATTGCTTTAACTGACCATGGAAATATGTTTGGAATTATTGAATTTTTAAATGAAGCAGCTCAAAATGATGTAAAAGGAATCCCTGGACAGGAATTTTATTTCACAGAAAATCCCTGCACAATTAAAGAAGGAAAATCAGAAAATTATCACCTCACAATTCTGGCAATGAATTTGGAGGGCTATCATAATTTATGCAAACTTTCATCAAAGGCATATCTGGAAGGATACCACTACAAGCCAAGAATTGATTTTGAACTTCTTCAAAAGCATAGCAATGGGCTAATTGTTTTAAGTGGCTGCCTTCAAGGATATATTCCACAAAAACTGCTTAAAGGAGAGCCAGAAAAAGCAAAAAAATATGCAGAAAAATTAAAAGACCTTTTTGGAAAGGATAGATTTTATTTGGAGCTAATGCTTACTGGACTCGAAGAACAAAGAATAATTCTTCCTTCCCTTCTTGAAATTTCAAAAGAATTGGATATACCAGTTGTTGCAACAAATGATGCCCATTATTTCAAGAAAGAGGATGCAATTCTACAGGAGATATTACTTTGCATTGGAACTAATCAGAAATTAAAAGACCCAAATAGATTAACCTTTAAAGGAAGTGAATATTATTTAAAAACGCCAGAAGAAATGAAAGAAATATTTAAAAATTTGGAGGAAGCAGTAAAAAATACATTAAAAATTGCTGAGATGGTCAATATTAATTTTAAGAAAGAAAGTTACCACCTTCCTCATTTTGAGATCCCTCAAAATTTCCAAACCTCAAGCCAATATTTAAGGTATCTGGCAGAAGAAGGGTTAAAAAAAAGATTGATGGAAAGAGGTACAAAAAATAAATTACCTGAAGTTTATTGGGAACGCCTTGAAAAGGAATTAAATATAATAGAGTCAATGAATTTTCCTTCATATTTTTTAATACTCCATGATATTATAAATTATGCAAGAGGAAAAAATATTCCAGTAGGACCCGGGAGGGGCTCTTCTGCAGGCTCCCTCGTTGCTTATGCCTTAAGAATAGTTGATATAGATCCCTTAGAACACAATTTAATTTTTGAAAGGTTTTTAAATCCAGAAAGAATTAGTATGCCCGATATTGATGTAGATGTTGGGCATGAAAGAAGAGCTGATGTCTTAGATTATATTAAAAATAAATATGGACAGGAAAATGTTTGTCAAATAGTTACCTTCAAACCTTTAAAAGCAAAAGGAGTTATAAGGGATGTAGCAAGGGTTTTAGATTTTCCTTATGAGAAGGCAGACAAAATAGCAAAACTCATCCCAGATCCAAATATGACAATTGAAAAAGCCCTTGAGACATCTTCATATTTAAACAAGTTATATAAGGAAAACAAAGAAATTGAAATGTTATTAAACTATTGTAAAAAATTAGAGGGTTTAAATAGAAATGTTTCAGTCCATGCTGCTGGAATTGTTATTACCCCTACAAAGACCTGGGATTATGTTCCTTTAGCTTTAGGTCCAAAGGAAAAAGAAGTAATAATCCAATATACACATGAACACCTGGAAAAATTGGGACTTCTTAAGATGGATATCCTAGGCTTAAAGACCTTGACCGTTGTTGAAAAAACATTAAAAGATATAAAAGAAAAAGAAAAAATAGAAATAGATCCAATTAAAATTCCCTTTGATGATCCAGAGGTTTTCAATTTGTTTTCAAGGGCTGATACTGATGGAATATTTCAATTTGAATCAAATGGAATGAAGGAAAATTTAAAAAAATTAAAACCAAATTCATTAAATGATTTAATTGCTATGAATGCTTTGTATAGACCTGGGGCACTTTTAGCTGGAACCGTTGATTCTTTCATTAAAAGAAAAAATGGAAAAGAAGAAATTCAATATATATTGCCTGAGCTGGAAAAGATATTAGGTGAAACCTATGGAATTATTGTATATCAAGAACAGGTTATGCAAATTGCAGTAGATATTGCAGGTTATTCAATGGCAAGGGCAGACCTTTTAAGAAAAGCAATGGGCAAAAAACAAAAAGAATTAATGAAAAAAGAAGAAGAAGAGTTCATAAAAGGAGCAAAGCAAAAGGGAGTTAAAGAGCAAATAGCAAAAAAAATATTTGATTTAATAGAACCATTTGCTGGTTATGGATTTAATAAATCCCATTCCGTCTCTTATGCTTACCTTGCATACATCACAGCTTATTTGAAAACTTATTATCCCCATTATTTCATTGCAAGGCTTTTAGATTCTGTTGTAGATGAAACACCAAAAATGGTCAAATATATAAGAAGTGCTGAAAAAAATGGCATAAAACTCTTACCCCCAGATATCAATAAATCCGATATAAGCTTTTCTGTTGAAGAAAAAAACCTTCGTTTTGGTTTTTTAGGAATAAAAGGGATGGGAGAAAAAAGTGCTTTTCATATTATTGAAAAAAGAAAAGAGGGCGAATTTACTTCACTTTCAGATTTTTTAAGGAAAGTTGATCCACATTTTGTAAATAAAAAAACAATGGAAGCATTGATTAAGGCAGGAGCTTTTGATACATTTAAAATTTCAAGAAATTTGCTCTTAGGAAACATAGATAAGATAATGGATTATTCACAGAGATATAAACAGATAAAAGAATCAGGGCAATTCTTTTTATTTGTTGAGGATTTAAATTTAGAAGGAGAGGAAAAAGAAGAAGAACAAAAAATATTATCTTATGAAAAGGAAGCCCTTGGATTTTATTTTTCTGGACATCCTATGGATGGATATGAAGATTTGGTTGAAAAATTTTGTGAAGCAAATATCTCAGAATTGGAAGAATGGGAAGGAAGAGAAGTAAGAGTTGGAGGTGTAATTTCTAATATTCAGCAAAAAGTAACGAAATCAGGACAAAATCCAAATAAAAGTTATGTAATATTTTCCTTAGAAGATAGGTATGGAGAAATAAGAGTTGTTGCTTTTCCTGATGTTTATGATAAATATGGAAATTTTATTGAAGAAAATTCTGTGGTCCTTGTAAAAGGGAATGTTGTTGTTTTAGAAAATGGAATTGAAATGAGGGCAAAAGAGATTTATCCATTGACAAAAGCAGCACAGATGAGAGCATCTAAGATATTGTTAAAGATTTCAGGTGAAATTGATGAAGAACTAGCTTTAAAACTTTATCAAAACCTTAAAAAATTTCCAGGAAATGTTCCGATACTTTTTCTATATTTAAAAGATGGCTACTACAAACTTTATTTAAAACCAGAAATACCAATTTCTGTTAATCCCAATGATAATTTTATTTCAGAAATTGAAAATATCTTGGGAAAAAACTCAATTTTGTTTTTAGTTTAGGAGGAAGTAGGATGATCACAATTGAGTTAAAAAAGGGAAGAGAAAAGACAATTGAACAAAGGCACCCTTGGATTTTTGAAAGCTCAATCTATAAAGTCAATGGGGATGGTTCTTTTTGTGAAGTTACTGATTTTAAAGGAGAAAAATTAGCCTGGGGAATTTTCAGTTCAAAATCACAGATAAAATGCAGAATACTTGAATTTAGACCTTATGAAAAGGGAAGAGAAAAGATTATTGGAGAAAAGATAAGGGATGCTATAAATTTAAGGAGATTGCTTCTCAAAGGTGATACAGATGCTTTTAGATTAATAAATTCAGAAGGGGATTTTCTTCCAGGGGTAACCTGTGATGTATACAGTGATGTTGTTGTTGTCTCAACAACAGTTGAGGGTTGGGAAAGAATAAAAGAAGAGTACCTTTATACTCACATAAAAAAGCAATGGCCCTCACCCTATTTTTTTGAAAAAAATAATGTTGATGGAAGGTTTCAGGAAAAAATTACACTTGTTGACAGATGGATTTCAAGTAAGGCAAAGATGCCCCTTTTAATCAAAGAGAACGGATTAAAATTTTATGTTGATATAGAAAATGGCCAAAAAACAGGTTTCTTTTTAGACCAAAGGGAAAACAGAAATTTAATTAAAGAAATTTCAAATGGTGCAGAAGTTTTAAATTGTTTTTCCTATTCAGGTAGTTTTTCTGTCTATGCATTAAAAGGAGGAGCAAGAGCTGTTCAAAATATTGACACATCCCTCCCTGCATTGAAATTGTCAGAAGAAAACCATAATTTAAATGGTTTTTCAAAGGATGTGGCAATAAATATACAAGAAGATTGCTTTGATTATTTAAGACATTTAGTAAAAAAAGGGACAAAGTTTGACATAATAATATTAGATCCACCTGCTTTATGCAAAAATAAGTCACAGATTGAAAATGCAATCAAAGGATATAGGGACTTAAATATACAAGCAATTAAACTTTTAAGACCTCAGGGTTTTTTGCTCACCTGCTCCTGTTCTTCCCATATATCAAACCAATTGTTTCAGCAAATAATCTATGAAGCAGCAAAAAACACGAAAGTAAATTTAAGGATTTTATATAAAAAGGGTGCTGCTTTTGACCATCCAATAAACATTTATTGCCCTGAATCAGAGTATTTAAAATCATATCTTTGTACAATAACGCCATAAATCTAAAAAATGCAATCGGAAAGTAGATGGCTTAAAATAGAGCAGTAGTCCGTTGCCCGTGTTTTATTGAATTTTTGTGGCAATCTGTAGCGGCTGGGCTTGTCCCCGCCCGAAACAGCGCAGTAGTGCGTTGTCCCTGTCCATAAATAATATAAATGGTTTAATTGAGAAAAATAATGCAATTTATTGTGTAACAATTTTAAATATTTCCTTTTCAGGAAACCATATAGGGTACTGTTTTACCATTTATACCTTAAAAAAATTTGGGGGAAAGGAAACCCAAAAGCGTTGAAAGATTGGGGCAGAAACAAGAAAAATAAGTTGGTTGCACCTTAAGTCGTATTGAATATACGCTGAGGATGAAAGAGGAACGAGATTTGACACAGTAGATGCACCGGGACTTTCAACGCCCTTACCCTTTGATTGGCAATTTGGGAATAATTATCTCCCTTATTATGAAGCTTCTCCAGTTCAAGTAATGAATTTAGAAGATATGGTTTCAATTTCATCAGGTGGCTGGCATTCATTATCCTTAAAAAGTGATGGAACTGTCTGGGCTTTGGGCAATAACTCTTTAGGGCAACTTGGGGATGGAACATTTGAAAGTAAAAACATTCCAGTTAAAGTTTTGGACTTAAAATATGTGTATAAGATTTCTCCTGGTGGAATTCATTCTCATGTCCTTGCCCCTGCATTTTTAAAATTAGATAATTAAAATTTATTTTTGGTTTTTTTTGATTTAAATTCTTGTAAAAAGAAATAATTTTTTCAAAAAAATTTTAGATAATGAGATTTATATTAAGGAATTTATTTTAAAAAATTATTTATTCTGTTAAATATTTTATCCTTTTAATGATTGCTTCTGTGCAAACTTTGCAATAAGGTCTTTTGCCCCTTGAAAACATAATACAGTCAATTTCAGGCCTGTAAAGCCCTTTGCTTTGATACCCAGCACCTTCAAAAGCACCAACAATACCTTTCCACTTGCTTTCATTGAAAAATTTTTCCAATTTTTTATAATTTTCTAAACTCAAATTGTTTATCTTTTCTTCCAGTATTTTAATTTTTTCTATATCTTTATTTTTCTTTGCTTCTTTTATCTCTTCATTTAATTTTTCCCTTTCCTTTTGATATTCTAAATCCATATTATCAAATTTTTCTTTTTCCCATGGCGTGGGGATTGGCGTGTCTTTTAATACAAAAGAACCCCATTTTAAGGGCTCACCTTTTAAAAGAGCAGTTATATTTGGTTCTGCTGGTTCTTCATCAATTTTATAAAATTCCTCATAAGAGGTAGAAGAAGTGTAATATTCATCTGCCAGCCCACCAAAGGAATGCCCGAACTCATGGAGTAAAAGGTAATCTTTCCATAAGTTATTTGCTGTAAAAGTAGCATAAAGGTTATAAATTCCACCTCCACCATATCTTTTGTGGTTTATCATAATTAAAATTGAATCATAAGGAACAAGGGATGCCCAATCCCTTATATTTTTATTTTCTTCTGATAAAATATATCTTTCTGAGCCCAAAGAATCAAAGGAAGTGCCAAAGGGAGTGTTTTTCCAGATGCCAAAAGAGGGCTCATCACATCCACTTTCCTCAGAAGAAACAAAAACTCCATAAAAGTTAAATTTATCTTTAAAACTTTTATAAGGTTCTTGAGAAAAGAATATATTGTAAAATTTTTCAAAATCAGAAGTTGCTTTTTTCTTTTCTTTTTTTGTATAGCCCTCAGCCAAAATCACAATATCAACACAATTTGATGGTTCCCCACATAAATTTTTTTCCCAGATAAAATAATCCCCTTTCCTTTTTTCTTTTGAAATAAAAATTTCACTTAAATTAATATCTTCTTCAAAAACAATTAAATATTCATTTCTCTTTTGCCTTTTCTTTATCTTTAATTTAAAATCATCCTTTGGATAAGGAATTAAAACTGATTCTGAAAAGGTTTTCTTAGTTCCATCAATTGCATTTTTTGTTGTCTGGTATTCTGCAAAAATTGAATCAAAATTATATGAAAAGATTAAAACATCATCCATTGTAAAAATTTCAACCTTATATTTTCCTAAGTCAGAAGGATCTATTAAATTTTTTATAGACCCTGCCCAGTGGTCAATCAAATAAAATTTATCAATTGAAATAACTTCTTCCTTTGAATTTCCTGTGTGATAAAAATCAATTCTTATGCTTTTTGGATAAAAATATTCATCAAAGGAAGAAAAAGAAAAAATTGGTATTAAAAGGTAAAAGAAAGTTAAAATTTTTTTCATAAGAATTTTATAACATAATTTTTGAATTAAAGTAAAATTTTGTTTTCTTTTTGTCTTGTCTCCCCAGCTGAAATTACATAAATTGCAGGATGGGACTGGATTGGGCATTTGTTTTCACATATCCCACAGCCATTGCAATACTTCAAATCAACTTTTGGCAGTTTTATGGATTTTTTTTCTCCCCTTACATCAATTTCCTTTTCTTCAAAATAAATTGATTTAGGTGAAGTTGGGCACATCTCTTCACAAACAATACAAGGTGTTCCATAAGCATAGGGTAAACATCGAGAAGGATCAATTACAGCAGAGCCAATCCTTATTGGTTTTGCTATTTTTTCCTCAATTGTAAAGGGTACAATTGCACCAGTTGGGCAGACCAAACTACATAAATTACAATTTTGAGCACAATATCCAATCTTTGGGATTAAAACAGGTGTCCAGATGCCTTCAAAAGTTGTCTCTGAAAAAGCAGGATGGAGAGCATTTGTAGGGCATATCTTCATACAACTGCCACATTTTATGCACCTTTTTAAAAATTCACTTTCTTCTAATGCCCCAGGGGGCCTTATCATATTATAATTTAAAAATTTCTTTCTACCTGCTGATGACTTTATCAAAGATGGAATTAAGAGAGATCCAAAAATTGTAAAAATTAAGCTCCTTCTGGATAAATCTAATTTTCCTTTTTCTGTAATTTTCCCTAAAAAAGAATAAGATAAAACCTTTTCAGGACAGGGACTAATACAATTCAAACAAACTATACATTCTCTTTGATAATGTTCTTTGTGAGGTTCGTCCCCTCCTTGACAATTTTTCAAACACTTATTACAACTTGTACAGCCCTCTTTTTTATTAATTTTAAATAAAGGAGAAAAAGATAAAAGCCCCAAAAGGGCACCCAAGGGGCATAAAACCCTGCACCAGAACCTTGGAAAAATAAAATTTAAAAAAATTAAAAAAATAAAAAATATACCTAAAAACCAGCCGTGGGAATAATCTGCTTTTATAAAATTTGAAAGCAAAATTGACAAAAAGGAAGTTGAAATTGATCTGTACATCAAAGATAAGGGCTCTAAAAAGCCCTCTAAATTTAAGCCAAGGAAAGCAGAAATTAAGAAAAATATTAAGATAAAATATTTAATTTTATATGATTTTTTGTAAGTATTTTGTTTTATGCTTTCTTTTTTTAAATGGAAAATCCAGGAAAAAAATTGATGCAAAGTTCCAAAGGGGCATATCCATCCACAAAAAACTCTTCCAAAAATTAAAGTTAAAATAATTACAAATAAAGATAAAATTAAGTTCTTATAAACTATTCCAGTTGATAAAAGTGTTGAAATAGAATGGAGGGGTGAGATTTCAAGGAAAAAGTTTGTGGGATAAGGGACCTGAGAAAAATCCTCTTCCTTCCATACAAAAGGTGTTGCTAAAATTATCAAAATAAAAAAAGAAAAGAAAAAAAATATTTGATAAATTAATCTAATTGTCTTAAGATTCAAGGTCTATTGTCTCCTTCAAAATTTCTTTATAATTGTCAGTTCCAAGCCCCTTTGCTTTTGCTAAAGAAATTGCAACATTTGATGAAGTACTTTTACCTAAAATTTCCGTTGCCCAAGTATCTCCTGCAACTTCATCTGTTGTAAAAACAATAAGATTTTTTTCAACTACATCAGACAAGGAACCACCTGTTGGACCATTTGAAACCATTATCCTTGTGGCATCTATGATACATAGAGTTGATTTCACTGCCCCTGTCAAATCAACAACAGATTGGTAAATATCTTGGTGTAACCTATTTCTCCTTCCCATTAAAATTCCATACCAGTTTTTCATTGCACAGGTTATCCCAGCCAAAGAATGGACTTTGACAACAGGCATATTTATTATTCTATCTGCTTTTAAAAATATATCTCCCACTTCAAACTTGCTAATTGTCTTTCCTCCAAAATTAACTAAAATAGAGTTTTCAGGTACTAAAACTTCTGCTCCTGAAGCCCTTCCTTCCCTTAAAATCCCTGACCTTTCAAGGACCTTATTTTTTTCATTACAAGGTACATCAGCAATTATGACTTTTTTTGCACCATTTTTTAAGAAAATTTTTGCTACTTCTGAGATAAGATAAGGGTTTGTATTTGCCCCTTGTTCAGGTGCCCTATCCCACGCCATATTTGGCTTTAGCAAAATTGTTTCACCTTTCTTAAAATATTTTTCAATTCCACCAATTGATTTAAAGCCAGTTTCAACAATTTTTTTTAAATCTTTTCCTTTAAGAATAACCATTTCTGGATTTATCTTTAAATTTTTTCTGAAATCAGGAAAAGAAAAAATTTTTTCATCTTTTTTTTCTTTATTGTGAAAGTAAAGAAAAAGGGCAGAAGAAAATGCAGAAGCAAAACCAATTTTAAAAAACCTTTTTAAAAATTCTCTTCTGTCAAAGCTTTTTTTCATAAGCCCACTCCAAAAAATTTTTAATTTGATTTTCTATAAAAATTTTATCTTTGGAATAACTATAAATTTTTAGAAAGTATTTCCCGGCAATAGCAACCCCTTGGTCTTCAAATATTTCATAAAAATAATCTTTAAAAATTCTTTTTTCTTTTTTTAAGTATTTTTCAAAGATTAAATTTGAGCCATTTTTTGAATCAAAATAATAAAACTCTATTGTAAAATTTAAACTTTCCCAAACTTTTAAATATAAAAAACCCCTTTCAATTATTTTTTCAGCACCACCGTCTAAATAATCATAAAGGTTTTCTTTTGTATAAAAATTTGCTTTTAAATTTTCTTTTAAAAAGGGTTTCCAATTAATTTTCATATTATCCTGTTTTTTTATAAAAAAATAATAAGAAAAAAATAAAATTGGAAGCAAAAAAAGTAGGTTTAAAAAATTCTTTTTCATATAGTAAATTATACCAAAATGTGATAAAATTTATAAAAATGGAGGAGTGACCGAGTGGACGAAGGTGACGGTCTTGAAAATCGTTGTCCTGGCAACAGGACCGGGGGTTCGAATCCCTCCTCCTCCGATTCAAATTTAATCTTAAAGCCTTGATTTAATTATTTTCTTTAAAATTTCAAATGCTTCTTCCACACTTGATGCCTTGTAAAGATTTGGATTTTCAATTATTTCATCAACTCTTAAACTTTCCAATAAAATAACTGGTTTATTGTTTTTTAAAGCAAGGGCAATTTCAGATAAGGTTCCAGGTCCTCCACCTATTGCAATAATTACATCAGAGGACTTAACATTTATTGAATTCCTTCCATCAGACATACCTGTAAAAACTGGAATTTTTATGTAAGGATTTGGTGGAGATTCTCCTTTATTTGAACCAGGAAGAATTCCAAGAGTAATTCCTCCCCCCTCATAAGCACCCTTTGCTGCTGCTTCCATAACCCCACTACCACCTCCACAAAGCAAAACAAAGCCCTCTTTTGCAATTACTTTTCCAATTTGATAAGCAAGCTCATATTCTTTCTTAGAACATACCGAACCGCCCATAACTGAAATAATTTTCATAACATCATTTTAACATTTATTATATAATTTTAATATGATAAATATTATTGAAACATCCTCACCCTTAGAGAAAAATACATTTTTTTCTGGAATTGATAGGTTAAAAAAGATGAAAATTAAATTTAAAATTCCAGAAGAAAAGGATAAATATTTTTTTTCTTTTAATCCAGAGAAAAGATTTGAAGAGTTAAAAAGAGCAATTTTAGATGAAAATTATGAATTTATTTTAGCAGAAAGGGGCGGGGCAGGGGCAATCCATTTAATCCCTCATTTAAAAATTTTAAAAGTAAAAAAAAGAAAAATTTTAATTGGTTCTTCTGATTTCACTTATTTAGGCCTTTATTTTTTAGAAAAATTTAAATTTCCTTTTTGTTATGGACCAATGCTTTCTGATTTAGGAAGAAAAGATTTTTCAAAAAAGGAGGAAAAATACTTTAAAAATATCTTAAATAAAAATAATTTTATTTATAAAAATATAAAGGGATTGAAATTTTTAAAAGAAGGTGTCTCTGAAGGTTTACTTTTGGGTGGAAATTTAACGCTTTTTGTTTCAATGATGAGTTTTTTTAAATTTTCTTCCTTTAAAGGCAAGATTTTATTCATAGAAGATGTAAATGAACCACTTTATAAAATTGATAGAAACTTATTTATTTTAAAAATGAAAGGGGTTTTTGAAGAAATAAAAGGTATAATCTTTGGAAAGATGACAAATTGTTATACTGAATCCTCAAAAAAAGAATTTTTAAAGCTTATAAATGACTATTTTAAAGATAAAAATTATCCCCTTTTATTATTTTTTCCTTCAGGCCATTCCAAGCCAAATCTGCCTTTGTGGATAGGGGGGCATTGTATTATAGATTCAAAAGAAAATTTAATAGAAAGCAGGTTTTCTTATGATTGAAGTTTATATTGGAGAAGAAAAGAAAAAGATTGATCACTCAAAGGTTAAAAAAGTTTATATCCAAGGGATATGTGGAACTGCAATGTCAGGTGTTGCAAAAATACTCTTGGATGATGGCAAAGAGGTCTTTGGAGCTGACAATAATTTTTATTCACCAATAAAAGAAATGCTACAAAGTTTAAAAATTGATTTAATTAAAGGTTTGAAACCAGAAAATTTGGAAAGAAAGCCAGAGCTTGTTATTGTTGGAAATATTATGCCCAAGAATCATCCTGAGTCAATTGCTGTAAGGGAAAAAAGGATACCCTATACAAGTTTTCCAGAACTTTTTAAAAATTATTATTTAAAGAATAAAGTACCAATTGTTGTAGCAGGAACAAATGGAAAAACAACAACCACATCCCTTCTAGCACATTGTTTAAATTATTTAAAGGAAAAACCATCTTTTTTTGTAGGTGGAATACCTTTGAATTTTGAAGTAAATGCTAAACTTGATGGAGGAAAATATTTTGTCTTAGAAGGCGATGAATATGAGACTGCTTATTTTGAAAAAACACCAAAATTCTGGCATTTTTACCCTTCAATTTCAATCATAACTTCTATAAATTATGATCATATTGATTTTTTTAAAAGCTATGATGATTATTTGGAGGCATTTATTAAATTCATTGAAAAAAATAAAGATCAAGAAAGGATTTTCCTTTGTAAAGATAATTGCAAAGATTTGCTTAAAAAATTAAAAAAAAGAGAATTTTCAACTTATGGCTTTGAAAAAGGTTCAAAAGGATGGATTTCAAAAATAATAAAACAAAATATAAATGGCACTGCCTTTGAGTTAAAAATTGAAAAAGAAAAATATTTGATTGAAATCCCAATGATAGGTTTGCAAAATATAAAAAATTTTGCCGCAGTATTTTTAGTACTTAAAAATTTAAATTTTCTTCCTGAAAAAATTATTGATGCTTTTAAGGAATTTAAAGGCGTTAAAAGAAGACAGGAAATTTTATTTAAAAATGATGATTTTATCTTAATAGATGATTTTGCGCACCATCCAGAAGCAGTTTACATAACCCTTAAAGGACTAAAAGAAAATCTTAAAGGCTTCAAATTGCTGGCAATCTTTGAGCCAAGGACAAATACTTCCAGAACCCAGTTCTTTCAAAAAAAATATTCAAAGTCCTTTGAATTTGCTGATAGTATAATTATCCTTCCCCCTCCTCCAATAAAAGAAGGATATAAACCCTTAGATCTTCAAAAGCTTTCAAAAAGCTTAAAAAAGAGTGGGAAAGAGGTTTTGGCTGGAGTAAATTCGGAAGAGATAATTGACTACATAAGAAAAACCTTAAAACCTAAAACTGCAATTGTTACATTGAGTAATGGACCAATGGATGATTTGCCTCAAAAAATCTTAAAGCTATTCCTCTAAAACAACTACATTTACTGCTTGAAGCCCTTTGTCTGTGTTAACTACTTCAAAAGATACTTTTTGATCTTTTTTTAATGACTTAAAACCCTTTGACTGAATTGATGAAAAATGGACAAAAAGATTTTCTCCATTTTCCTGGACGATAAAGCCATAGCCCTTCTCGTCCGAAAACCATTTTACTGTACCTTTTGGCATACTACAAAAATCCTTTCTTTTTAAAATCCTGGAAATTATTTCTTTTATGAAGAAACAATAACCATCAAATAATATTACCACAAAAAAAATTAAAAGTCAAAGGATATATTTTAAGTCAATATTTTTTGAAAAACTCTTTTTATTTATTTGTTCATACAAAAATCTTCTTGCTCTTTTTATTGATTCTAATTTTGGAAAGCCGCGGACTATATAAGATACAATTGCAGAAGACAAAATACAACCAGTTCCATGGAACTCACCTTCTATTCTTTTCCATTTAAATTTTTTCAATACTTTTCCATCATAATAAATATCTACTAAAATCTCATCTTTTTTATGCCCACCCTTTAAAAGGACAGGGACTTTAAATTTTTCATAAAACAATTTTGCAAGCTCCAAATTATTATCAATTTTTAAATCCAAAAGTGTTTTTGCTTCCTCAAGGTTTGGGGTAATTAAACTGCATAAAGGAATTAATTTTTCTTTTAATTCTTTTTTTGTATCTTCTAAATAAAGATTAAAACCAGTTGTTGAAACTAAAACAGGATCAAGTAAAAAAAATATATCCTTTCTTCTCTTAAAGAAATTATAAACTACATAAATTGATTTTATATCTGGCAACATCCCAACCTTTGCTGCTTTAATTTTAAAGTCCTCCTCCAGTACTTTTAATTGATATTCTATCTCTTCTGGTGGAATGGGATGGATTGAATAAACACCCTTTGAGTTCTGAGAAGTTACAGCAGTAATAACAGAAAGAGAAGGGACTTTCAATTTTAAAAATGTCTTTAAATCTGCCTGAATCCCTGCTCCTGCAGAAGAATCAGAGCCAGCAATAGTTAAAACATAATCCATAAGAAAATCTTATCAATAAAAGAAGAAAAAAACAACATCTTTCATAAAAATTTAATCATTTAAAAAGGGACTTGAAATTTATATTTTAAAGTGTTATCATAATATGATATGGGTAGATTTTCTTATACTAAATCCTTCCTTGGGCAGGTGAACTGCTTTAAATGATTCCTTCGCTTAAAAATTGATGGAAAAAGAAGAGATGCAATCTTTGTCAATCCAAGCAGAAATCCAGCGCCTTATATACGGCACAAGGGATAATAATTTAAAAACCATTGAAAAAAACTTCAGTGTTTCTCTAAAAACAAGGGGAGAAAACCTTTCAATTGAAGGAGAAAAGGAGTCCGTTGAAAGTGTTTTTATAATGTTAAAGGAAATAAAAGAAATTTTAGAGCAGGGTTATCCTTTAACTGAAAGAGATATTCAAGATTCAATAAGAATTGTTCATAAAAATCCAGGTACTTCTTTAAAGGAATTTTATCTTTCAGGGAACATAGAGCCAGCAGTTATAAAAATCGTACAACCAAGGTCATTAAAACAAAAATTGTTCCTAGAAACAATAAAATATAATGATATGCTTTTTGCAATAGGACCTGCTGGCACAGGAAAGACATATCTTTCAGTTGGAATTGCTTGTGCATATTTTTTAGAGCATAGAGTTAAAAGAATTATACTTACAAGACCAGCAATTGAAGCAGGTGAAAAATTGGGTTTTCTGCCTGGAGACATCTTGCAAAAAGTAGATCCTTATTTAAGACCCTTATATGATGCCCTTTATGATTTGTTAGGCTATGATAGAGTAATTAAGCTCATAGAAAAAGGACTTATTGAGATTGCTCCCCTTGCCTATATGAGAGGAAGAACTTTAAATGATGCAATGATAATACTTGATGAAGCCCAAAACACAACACCTGAACAAATGAAAATGTTTGTTACAAGGATGGGTTTTTCTTCAAAAGTTATAATTACAGGAGATGTAACCCAAATAGATTTGCCCCAAGGGAAGGAATCGGGATTAAAGCATGCAAGAAAAATTCTTGAAGGCATACCTGGTATTGCCTTTGTAGATTTTGATGAAAGGGATGTTGTAAGGCATCCCCTTGTCTCTGAAATAATTTCTGCTTATGAAAGAAATGGCAAATGAATCCAATTAAGAATTTAAAAAATATAATAAATAAAATTAATCCTTTTTTGAAAAAAGTATTTAAATCCATTTATTTTTGGTCTTTATTATTTATAATTTTAATGATTTTTCTTTTTTATAAAAGCCAGGATGAAAAATATTATAATTTAAAGGTTGGAGACCTTGCACCAAAGGACATAGTTCTTAAAAAGGCAATATCTTTTGAAAACTTTCAAGAAACAGAAAAAAAGAGGTATGAAGCAGCACAAAATGTTTTGCCTGTTTTTGACTTTCAAAAAAATAAAAGTGCAATTCTTATTAAACAATTGGAAGAAATATTTAAATCAAAGTCTGAAATTAGCTTAATCTCTGAAGAAACTTTCAAAGTTTTCTTAAAACATAATTTTTCCTCTGAACTAATGGATACTCTTTCTGGAATAATTTTGCAAATTTATCAAAATCCTATTGTAACAAGCAAAAAATATCTGGCTTCCTTCTATCAAAAAGGATATATAAGAAGATATATTGAAACAAATCAAGAAGAGGTAAGTGTAGATGTATTTTCTGTCCTTGATTACCCAAAAGATGTAGAAATAATAATAAGAAGTGAATTAAAAAAGGTAAAATTTTTATCTCCAAAAGATAAAGAAATATTAACTGAATTTCTTACTGGATACTGCACACCTAATTTAACCTTAAATGCTCTTGAAACAAACCACAGAAGGGAAAAAAAGATGCAAGAGGTTTTTCCTATTTCTTATAATTTACCAAAAGGTTATACTGTTGCAAGGAAAGGAGATGTATTAAACGAAGTTCAAATATCAATCTTAAATCAAATAAAAGAGAAAAAAAATTCTCTTTACAATTTAAATTTTTATATTGGTATATTCCTCCTGTCAATATTATCATTAATCTTTCTCTATAAAGTAATATTTTCTCAAAAAATTAAATTTTATGGTTATAACATAAACTCTACTTTTAATTTAATAATATTCTTATATTTGTCATTAATTTATATTGTTTATTCGATAAAATATCTTTTTGAAGCCCTTGCTGGTTCGTTTTTAAGTAAACCTTTTAACGATATAAATTTTTGGTATCTTGCCATACCTTTTTCTTTAGGTGCTTTTCTTTTAAGATTATTTTCCACATCGGTTGTCTCTGTTGCATTTGGGATAATTTTTTCACTTTTTGTCAGCTTATTATTTGGTCATTTTTCTTTTTTTTTCACTTATTCTTTAACAGGAACTTTTATTGCTATTCTTTCTTATAAATACATAAAATACAGATGGGATGTCACTAAAATTGGAATATTTGTAGGACTTGGAAACATTTTTTCTGTCTTTTGTTTTTCCTTTTTATTTGAAAACCCCTTATATTTTTCCAGTTCAAATATCATAGAACAAACTAAAACTGGTCTCTTTATTTTATTTTTATCTTTTTTGGGAGGAATTTTTTCTTCAGCTCTTGTAAATTTCTTATCACCAATCATAGAAAGCTCTTTTGGAATTTTTTCAAATTTAAGATTGCTAGAACTGGCAAGTCAAAACCATCCAATTTTGAAAGAACTTGCTTTAAAAGCACCTGGAACATATCAGCATTCTATAAATTTAAGTATATTAGTTGAAAGGGCAGCAGAAGAAATAAATGCAAATTCTCTTTTAGCAAAAGTTGCAGCTCTCTTTCATGACATTGGAAAGATTTTCAAACCAGAATATTTTATTGAAAATCAGAAAGGAAAAAATCCCCATGAAAATTTAGAGCCCTCTATTTCAAGGATTATCCTGGCAAACCATTTAACAAAAGGCATAGAAATTGCAAAAAAATTTAAACTTCCAAGAGCAATAATAGATTCAATTACAATGCATCATGGAAAAAAAGTTATGCATTATTTTTATCATAAAGCAATGAATAAGGAAGGGAATACAAGTGAAGAAGAATACAGATATCAAGGAGTTTTGCCAGACACAAAAGAAATGTCAATACTGCTTTTAGCTGATTCTGTTGAAGCAGCTTCAAGAACCTTAGAGGAACCAGATATTGAAAAAATAACAAATTTAGTAGAAAAAATAGTGAATGATTCAATAGAAGATGGACAATTAAAAGAATCGGAGTTAAGTTTTAAAGAAGTGGAAATAATTAAAAGATGCTTTATTCAAACTTTATCTGCTATGTATCATATAAGGATTGAATATCCAAATTTTGATTTTAACATAAGGGAGGAAAATGGAAATAACCATATTAAACAAAACAAGAAAAAAAATAAAGGAAAATAATCTGAAAAAATTCATAAAAAAACTTTTAGAAGAATTAAAATTAAAAAAAGATTTAAGTATAATGTTTTGTGGGGATTCCTATTGTAAAAAAATAAATAGAGAATTTTTAAAAAGAAATGGTTTAACTGATGTAATATCTTTTCCTTTAAATGAAAAGAATTATCTTGGGGATGTTTTAATAAACTTAAAACAAGTTGAAAGACAAGCAAAAAGAATGGCTATAACCGTTAACGAAGAATTAAAAAGAATTCTTATCCACGGAATTTTGCATTTGGCTGGATATGACCATGAAAAAGATAATGGAGAAATGGAAGAATTCCAAGAAAAATTAGTTTTAAAATTTAAATTATGATTATTTACTACATTAATTTATTATTCCTTTTATTATTTGGAATAATTGCTTCCTTTCTTTTAAAATTAAACATTTTTAGTTGGAACAATATATGGGAAGAAAAAAAAATTCAATTAGAGCTTTCTAAAGCACAGTTTTCAACTTTTTTATTATTTTCCTTTCTTTTAATAACTAACTTTGTTTTTTGTAATTCAATAAATATTCATAAAAAAATAATATTTGCCTTAACCATTATACTTTTAATGATCTTCTTTTATTTAATTACAAAAGAAGAAAAGATATCAAAAATCCTTTTGAAATTTAAAATTTACTTTTTCATACTTAATGCAATACTGCCTTCAACTGAAAAAAAAGAAATTGAAGACGAAAATATTTCATTAAAAGAAATAAAAACATATATTGATGTTGGAATGGAAAAAGGAATACTGGAAGAAAAAGATAGGATAATGCTTGAAAATATAATTGATTTTTCTGAAACTTTAGTTAATGAAATAATGACACCAAGAACAGATATGGTTGTGGTATCCCAAAATAGCACTTATGATGAAATAAAAGAAATTTTTATGGAATCAAAGTTTTCTCGCTTACCAGTCATTGAAAATTCCTTAGATAATATAAAGGGAGTTATCTTTTTAAAGGACTTTTTTAAAGTTAAAAACCCAGAAAACTTTCAAATTAATAATATCTTAAAGGAAGTAAACTTTGTTCCAGAGATGAAAAAGGTTTCTGACCTCTTAAAAGAAATGCAAGAAAAACATATCTCCATTTCTATTGTCGTTGATGAGTATGGTGGAACTTTAGGGCTTGTAACTATGGAAGATTTGTTAGAAGAATTAATTGGTGAAATTGAAGATGAACATGCAATCCCAGAAACAATTAGATTAGATAAAGATAGTTTTTCCTTTGCAGGGAAAACCCATATTGAAGAGGTTGAGGAAATTATTGGAATTGAAATAGAAAAGGGCGATTATGATACACTTGCTGGATTTTTAATTCATTTGTTTGGTGGAATCCCTGAAGAAAAGCAAGAAATTGCTTATAAGGGTTATAATTTTAAGATTGAGACAGCAGATAAAAGAAGAATTTATAGGGTTTTTGTGAAAAAATATGGAAAATAAAAAGAAATTTGGATATGTTAGCATAATTGGTGTAACAAATGTAGGAAAAACAACTTTGCTAAATCAATTAGTTAAAAGTAAGGTAGGGATAATCTCTCCAAAACCCCAAACTACAAGGAATAGAATTGCAGGAATAAAAACCTATGAAGATGCACAGATTGTTTTTATAGACCATCCTGGTTATCATATACCAAAGTTTAATTTAAATAAAGAAATGCAAAAAAAAGCATTAAAAGGTTTTAAAGAAGTTGATTTGGTAATTTTGGTTTTGGATTGTACAAAAAAAATAGGTCCCCTTGATATGGAAATGTTAAATAATTTAAAAAATTTAAAGACAAAAAAATTTATTCTTTTAAACAAAATTGATTTAATTAAAAAAGAAGAAATACTTCCTTTGATAAAGGAGATCTCTGAAATTTTAAAGGAAACAGAAATTTTCCCTATCTCTGCTTTAAAAGGAACAAATTTGGACAAACTTGAAGAAGAAATAAAAAAATCAATGCCCTTAGGGGAATTTATGTTTGATGAAAATAAATGGACAACACAAAGTGAAAAGTTTTATATTTCAGAAATTATTAGGGAAAAAATATTAAATTTAACAAAAGATGAAGTACCCCATTCCATTGCAGTAGAGATTGAAAAAATAGAAGAGATAAAAGAAAGAAATTTAATGAAAATTTTTGGTTTTATATGGGTTGAAAAGGATTCCCAAAAACCAATTATAATTGGAAAAAATGGAAGTATGATTAAAGAAATTGGAAAAAGGGCAAGAGAAGAATTAGAGCTTTTATTTGGTTGCAAAATATATCTTGAGATTTATGTTAAGGTAAAAGAAAAATGGAGAGAAAATTTAAATTTAATAAAACAAATATCTGAAGATTTTTAAGGAGGAAAAAAATGATTGAAAAATACATAAATGAAATATGTAAAAATGCCCCAATTGGTTTGGCAATTATATCTTTGAAGGATTTTAAAATAATAGATGCAAACGAAACCTTATCAAATATGTTAAGAATACCAAAAGAACAATTAAAAGAGAAACCCTGCCATGAAATTTTCCACAATTTCTTAATCCCTTGTCCAATAGAAGATTGCCCTATAGAAAAAGTAAAAAGAAACATAGAAAGTTATGAAACAATGCATTTCCATGGTCCTGCCAAAGAGATCCCAGTTTACATCAAAACGGTAAAATTAAATGAAGATTATGCCATAATATATTACCGTTTGGAGGAAGAATTATATAAACAGACCCAGGAATTGGAAGCTCTTCATTATATTTCTTCTCTTGTCCATAGAAGTTTGGATATTGAAGAAGTAGTCCATACAATCCTTACAGCAGTAACTTCCCATCAAGGGCTTGGTTTTCATAGAGCTTTTATATTATTACAAAAGGAAGATTCCCTTGAAGGTGCTTTTGCAGTAGGTCCTATAAATCCAGAAGAAGCTTTCAGGATTTGGTCTGAGATAAAAGGAAAAGACATATCTCTTTTATCAATTTTACAAAACTTTGATAAATCTGCCTTTGAAGAAGCACCTATTACAAAGTTAGTTAAAAATTTAAAAATATCTTTAAATGATGAAAAAGATGTAGTTATTTGGGCATATAATCAAAACATAATTTTGAACTTAACAAGAGATAAAATTCCAGAGGGGCTTTCCTTCAAAAGTTTGGACTATTTGAATGCCAGAAGGGCTGTCCTAATTCCTTTAAATTCTGCAATGGGAAATATAGGAATACTTATTGCGGACCACGCTTTTTCTCAAGACCCTGTAGATGAAAAACTTGTAAAATCATTAAATGCATTTGCACAAGAAGCAACTTCTGCCCTTGTAAACTCTATGATGTTTGAAAACTTAGAAGAAAAAACAAATATATTGGAAGAGACATTAAAAAGTTTGAGGGAATCAAAAGAAAGATTAGTAAAAGCAGAAAGGCTTTCTGCAATTGGGGAGCTTTCTTCTCAAATTGCTCATGAAATAAGAAATCCTCTTGTAACAATTGGAATGCTTGCCTCAAAGGTTAGAAAAATTAAAAATTTAGAAGAAAAGGATTTGAAAAAAGTTGAAGCAATGGAAAAAGAAATAAGAAGATTGGAAAGATTACTTCAGGATCTTTTAAGCTTTTCTTCCCAGCCAAAACCAAGATTTAAACCAATAAATTTAAAAGAAGCAATTCAAGATTTGATTTATTTTATGGAAGATGAATTCAATGATAGAGCAATAAATATAAGAACATATTTTCAAGAGAATATACCACCTTGCAAAGCAGATCCAGATCAAATCCGCCATGTCTTTTTAAATCTGTTTAGAAATGCAATGAATGTTCTTACAAAAGGTGGTGAAGTTATAATTGAGGTAGTCCAAATTGATAGTAATTGGGAAAGGATTTCTGTAAAAGATAATGGTCCCGGAATCCCAGCAAAGTTTAGAGAAAAGATTTTTGAGCCCTTTTTTTCAACAAGTTCAATTGGCTCTGGCTTGGGGCTTGCAATTGCAAGCAAAATAGTTAAAGAACATCAGGGACAATTATATGTGGAAAGTGAAGAAGGAGAAGGAACAACTTTTTTCATAGAACTTCCAATTTATAAGGAGGTAGAAAATGAAGCATAAACTATTAACCTTTATTCTTGCAGGTGGTATGGGGGAGCGCCTTTTCCCTTTAACATTGTATAGGGCAAAACCAGCAGTTCCTTATCTTGGCTCTTATAGAATTATTGACTTCACATTATCTAATTGTTTAAACAGTGGAATAAGGCAGATTTTTGTTTTGTCACAATACAGGTCAGAATCCCTTGAAAGACATTTAGTTCAAGGATGGAATTTTTTCCATGGTCCTTTGGGTGAATTTTTAATAACACTTCCTCCACCTATGAGAATGGGAGGAGAATGGTATAGGGGTACAGCAGATGCAATTTTTCAAAATTTACATGTCTTAGAAAGAGAAAAACCTTTAATAGTTTTAATTTTATCAGGTGACCATATTTACAGAATGGATTATAGAAAAATGATTAAATTTCATGAAGAAAAAAAGGCAGATGCCACAATTGCAGCAATTCCAGTTCCCAAAAAAGAAGCAAAAAGATTTGGAGTCATGGAAATAAACAAAGAAAAAAAAGTTATTGCTTTTTATGAAAAAGAACCAGAAGCACCAACAATTCCAGGGGATCCATCCCAGTGTCTTGCAAATATGGGGGTTTATGTTTTTGAAACAAGGATTTTGGCAGAAGCAGTTGCAAAAGATTCAAGGAAAAAAAATTCAAGCCATGATTTTGGAAAAAACATTTTCCCTGAAATAATAAAGGAAAAAAATGTTTATGCTTTTTCTTTAACAGATGCTTCCCCTGATTCTTCAAATTTCTGGCAGGACATAGGAACTCTTGATTCTTACTATAAAACACAGATTTCTTTTCTTTCAAAAAAGCCCCCTTTTCCATTACATTTTCCAAATTGGTATTTGCATACTTATAGCCCTCCTTATCCGCCAGCAGAGATTGAAAATTCCAATATAAAAAATTCTATGATTTCTGGTGGTTGTAAAATTAAAAAATCAAAAATAATAAATTCAATCTTAGGTCCAAATGTTTTTGTTGAAAATGATTGCGTAATTCAAGATTCAATTGTTATGGAAAATTGTATTATTAGGAAAAATTCAAAGGTTTATAAAGCTATACTTGATAAATTGATTGAAGTACCTGAAAATTTTATAATCTCTGTGGAAGAAATTTCAAAGAAAAAGCTCCCAATTACAATTACAGAAGAAGGAATTGTAGTTCTTCCAAGGGGATTCAAACTGGAAGAAAAAACTTTAAGTTAACTTTTTTATTGCCTCTTTAAGCTCAGTCAAATCAGAAGATTTAATCAAATATGCATCTGCAGCCCAAGATAAGAAGTTATCTTGATAACTGGAGTAAGCAGTATAAAGAATTACTGGAACCTGCCTGTTTTTACTTAAAATCCTTCCCATTGTTTCAAGACCATCCATACCAGGAAGATAAATATCCAAAATTATACAATTATAATTTACAACATCTACCTTCTCAAGAGCTTCCTTACCAGAGGAAACCAAATCAACTTCATACCCTTCTTCTTCTAATTCTTCCTTTAATATTTGCCCTTGTAACATTTCATCTTCTACAATCAAAAGCTTTTTCATATCCTTACATTATACCTGAAAATTTAAAAAAATAAAAACTTTTTATGCTATAATATTTTTATGGAATATTTAAGCAAAAATGGCGTTATTGATTTGATTGTAAAAAATGAAATTGGTTATTATACCAATGGAATTTTTGAGGTAAGGTCTTTCTGGAAAAGTTATTGTGAGGAAACAAACCAAAAAGAGACAGCAAAACATTTCTGTGAAAACCAGAAAAAAGATTTGGAAATAAAACTTTACCCTTTTGAAACATTATATGGAAGGTTCTGGCTCATTGGGGGCTGCAAGTATTGCAAAAAAATTATATATTATCCTTTGCCAATAGATAAATTAAAGGAAGAAATTTTGGCAAATTTTTGAAAATTTTAAAAATTTTTTATTAAATCATCCTTAGATATATCAATTAAATACTGACAAATCTTTTGTAAAATTTTTTTTCTGATTGACAAAATTTAAAAAACAGTGTATAATATATATATTATGAATATATATGAAATTAAAACTAATCCAGAACTTTTATGTATTGAGGCATCAGCAGGGACAGGAAAAACAACAAACCTTGCCTTAAGATACTTAAAAATAATTGAAAAAGAAAAACCAGAAAGTATAGTTGCAATAACTTTTACAAACAAGGCAACAAATGAAATGAAAGTAAAAATTTTAAACTTCCTTAAAAAAATTTCATTAAATATCCCTGAAGAAATTGGAGATTTAAATAAATTTGACCAAGATTTGGCTAAGGAAAAATTAGAAGAAATTCTTTATAACTATCACAATTTTAGAATTACAACAATTGATTCTTTTTTAAGTTTACTTGCCAAAAATTTTACATTGGATTTCAAACTACCCCCCCACCCAGAAATAAGCTTATCCGATGAAATTTATTTAGATCTTTCTTTAAAGGCATATCTGGACAGCGTTAAAGAAAAGACAAAAGAAGAAGAGGAATTTTTAAAATATTTTGAAAAGATTTATTTTTTTGATAAGAAAATGAGTTGGGATTTCTATAGCAAAATAAAGGAAGAAATTGATAAATTGTTAAAAATTGAAAGGAAAACTGGGAAAAATTTAAAATTTGAAGATAATGAGGGGGAAATTTATAAAAAAGATGAAGAGGTAAAAAAAATATTGAACAATTTAGGGATAGAAGTTTTTAAAGAAATATCTCAAGAAAAGATTCAAAATTATTTAAGGGGCAATCTTAAGCTTTCAGAAATAAATTTGAATTTTTTAATACAATATAAAGATAAAAAAGAGGCAAAAAAAGCAGAAGAATTAAAAAAAGAATATGACTTCTTAGAAATTAAAACAGCAAAATTTCCAAGTAATAATATTTATAAAGGTTTTAAAGAATTTTTTTCTAATTATTTAAATAAAGAAAATACAATTACCCTTGATTATTTGAGCAGAGTTTTAAGGGAAAAGGTTGAAAATTTAGAATATCCCTTAAAATATATCTTTATAGGCGAAAAGATAAAACACTTTTTAATTGATGAATTTCAGGATACCTCACCTTTTCAATGGGATATTTTAAAGCCCTTGATTGAAGAAACCTTATCAGAAGGTGGAACTTCTTTTTATATTGGTGATAAAAAGCAAGCAATTTATAGTTTCAGGGGTGGGGATTACAAAATTTTTGATAAGCCAAAGGAAGAGTTTGCAAATATAATTAAGCCAAGGATTGAAAATCTAAATATAAATTACAGATCCTGCAAAGAAATAATTGATTTTGTTAAGAATGTTTTTTCAGAAGAAAATTTGGAAAAAGTTTTTTCAAAAGAAGAGATATTTCTTGAAGAATTGAAAAAGCATTTTGAAATTATAAAGAATAGTAAAACAGAAAAAAAGAAAGGGGGCTATGTAAGGGTTGATTTAATGCCAAAAGAAGAAAACAATAAAGAAGAAGTAGAAGAAGAAATTATTTATTACTTAATAGATTTGCTTAAAGGAGAAATATTAAAAAATTTTAATTTAGATGATATAACAATTTTAGTAAGGTCTAATAGCGAAGCAAGAAATATTTTAAGTTATCTCTTAGAAAAAGATATTCCTGCAATTTCCCCTTCTGCTTTGGGTATTCTATCCTGCGAAAGGATTATTGAAACCCTCTCTTTTTTAAGTTTTTTAAGCAACAGAGATGACAATTTGAGTTTTGCTTCTTTTTTATTTGGTGATATTTTTACAAAAAAAACAAATACAAAAGTTGAAAAATGGCAAAAGTTTATCTTTGATTTATCAAAAAGCAAAAGCAATTATAATTTATATTACTCCTTTAAAAAAGATTTCAGTGATCTTTATGAAAAATATTTAAAAGATTTGATTTCTTTTGCAAATATCTTAAGCCCTTATGAAATTGTTTCAAAATTCTTTGGGACCTTTGATGTTTTAAAAAATTTTAATGAAGAAGAGGGCTTTTTTTATGCTTTCTTAGAATATGTTTTAAATTGTCAGGAGGAAGGGCTTTTTAAATTAGATGAGATTGTATCAAAAATAAAGAATGAAAATCAAGAGCCCACTGTTTTATTTCCAGAAACAAGTAATGCAATTAAAATTATGACAATCCATAAAGCAAAGGGATTGGAGTTTCCTGTTGTTCTCCTTCCCTTCTTAAAAATTAATAAATTTACATCAAATCAAGCTACATTTTATGAGGAAAAAAAAGATTTTATATATCCTTTACATTTTAATAAAGATAAAGCAAAGGAATTTGAAAATTTAGATTATATATATAAAGCTGAACATACAAAATATATAATTGATGAAATGAACACCCTTTATGTTGCTTTAACAAGGGCAAAAGAAGCATTGTATATAATAGTTCCAAATCTTAAAAAGGGTTACTATTTTCCTATAAGTAAAGAAAATATTGAATTTGGAAAACTTTCAAAGAAAAAGGAAGAAAAAAAACCAAAGGAAGAAAAGAAGAATATCTTCTGTCAAATAAAGGAAAATTGGGCAAAAAAGCTTTCAAGGGAATTTGTTGATTTAAAGATTTATAAAGATATGGAGAGGCATAAAAAGATAAAGGAAGGGATTGAAAAGCATAAAAAAATAGAATGTAGAAAATATGAAGAAATTCCAAAAAATTTTTTAAAAATTTTATTTCCAGAAAATTTTATAAGTAAGGAATTTGAAAAGGAAATCGTTGATGAAAATGGAGATATTTACAGGGTTGATTTGATAATTAAGTTTAAAGATAAAATACAGGTGATTGATTTTAAATTTGGTGGAAAAGAGGATAGCCATATTAAACAAATTAAAAAGTATATAAAAATAATTAAAGAAATAGAGAAAAAAGAAATAGAGGGTTTTATACTTTACTTTGAAAATGAGGAGGTCTTGAAAATAAATGAATGAAAAAAAATATAATTTTGGTGCAAATTTTCCTGAAATAATATCAAAAGATTTAATAAATGATTTTAAAGGTAATGACTTTTCAAAGGCATTAATTATCTTCCCACATAAAAGGCCTAAATTTTTCATAGAAAAAATTTTATCAAAAGAATTAAAAAAACCTTTTTATTCACCAGTTTATTTTGATATGGATTTGTTTATATGCCACTTATCAGGAGTGGAAAATTTTTCAAATAATTTTGATCTTTTGTATATAATTTTAAATATCTTTAAAAAACATAAAACTTTAAAAAAAATTTATGAAAAACCCCTTGTTGCTATATCCTGGGCTTCTTCTTTTTTGGATTCCTTTGAAAAAATCCAAATGGAATTAGTTGAGTATGAAAGTATAAAAAAATATGTTTCCTTAGAAGAAAAATCATTTTTTGAATTTTTCCCAGAAGTATATAAAGAATTTTTAGAAGAGTTAAATAATAAAAAATTTATTACAAGAGGTATGGCTTATAAATTGGCATCAAAAAATGGCAATTTTGAAAAATTAAAAGATTTTGAAAAAATATATTTTGTTGTTCCACCAGGACTTACAAAATCAGAAAAAGAAATTTTGAAAAAAATAAAAAATTTTGATAATTTGGAACTTTATTTGGAGGGTTTTGATATTGACTTTAATAATTCCTTTAAAATAATCCATAATAAAATGAAAAAAGAACAAAATTTAGATATAGTTCCCTGCACTTCTTCCCATTCTCAAATTCTAAAACTAAAAGAAAAACTTGAAAAAATCAAAGATGATGAAGGAGTTGCAATTGTTCTTCCAAGGTCAAGGGAACTCCTTCCTATCCTTGAAAATGTTTTAAGTTATTTCCCTCAAAAGGAATTCAATATTTCCCTTGGTTATCCTTTAATATATTCACCTTTTTATAAATTTATTGAAAATATATTTTCTTTACAAATAAATAAATTAGAAGAAAAATATAACAGTAATTTAACAATAAATTTCCTTTCAGATCCTCTTATTTATAATCTGACAAAAGATTTTTCTGAATATTTAAAAATAATTAAAAAATTAAAAAAAGAATTTATAGACAAAAATATTTATTATGTTTCAAAAGAAGAATTAATAAAAAATATTGAAAATATTTCAGATTCTCTTAAAAATTTAAATTTTGTAAAAGAAATTATAAAAAATTTTATCTTACCCTTTGAAAATCCTTCAAATTTAAAGGATTTGTGTGAAAAAGTATTTAATTTATTAGATTTAATTTCTGAGAGCAACTTCGTTTATAAAAACCCCTTCTCTTATGAATATTTAGAGGCAATATATAAGTTTTTATATGATTTAGAGAGCTCAAGTTTTTGTCTTCATAATTTTAAAAAAGAAGAATTATTTGAAATTTTCCTCCACTTTTTAAGAGAATTAAAAATAAATTTTACAGGACATCCATTAAGGGGATGGCAGGTTTTGGGGTTTCTTGAAACAAGGACTCTTTCCTTTGATAATGTTTTTATATTAAACTTAAATGAAGGAGTTCTGCCCTCAATTGAAACCTTTGATCCAATAATTCCTTTAAGTATAAAAAAGAGTTTGGGCATCCCCGGACCAAAAGAAGAAGAAGAGATTTACAAACACCATTTTTTGCACCTTATAAATTCCTGTAAAAATTGCACTTTACTTTATTTAGAAAATGAAGAAGAAGATATAAGGAGCAGGTTTTTAGAGCAGATAATATGGGAAAAGGAAAAAAAAGAAAGGAAAATAATTAATCTTGAGGTAGGGAAGGAATTTAATTTAACTTTAAAGAGAAAAGAACCATTAAAGATAGAAAAAAGTGAAGAGATAATGGATTACTTAGAAAAAAAAGGTTTTTCAGCCAGTTCAATAGATAATTATTTAATTTGTCCCTTGAAATTTTATTTTCAAGATATTTTAAATTTACAAGAAAGTTTAGAACTGGAAGAAGAAGTAGAAGCAAAGGTCTATGGAAGTATTATTCATTCTATCTTAGAAATATTACAAAAAAAATATGTTGGGAAGGAAGTAAAATATAAAGAATTAGAAGAAATGAAAAAGAATTTAGATGAAAAAATTGATGAGGTCTTTAAAGAAAAGGGCTTCAAAGAAAATTTACAAAATAAAATACTTAAAAAATTAATAAATTTAAGGATAGAAAAATTTTTAGAATATGAAGAGGCATTTCCAGTTCCTTTTGAAATTGTTGAAGTAGAAAAATATATAGAAAATATTTCTTTTAATGGTGTAAAATTTAAGGGAAGAATAGACAGAATTGACAAAATTGATAATAAATATAGAGCAGTGGACTATAAAACTGGTTCAGTTAAAAGTTTTATAGAAAAAAAAGATATAGCAGATCCCTCAAGTTTTGAAGATTTCCAAAAAAAAATTGGTTCTTTCCAGATGGTTATTTATTTATATTTTTTAAAAAGTTTATATAAATTAGAATATGATAAAACAGATGCCCTTTTTTATTCCTTAAAGAGTGGTTATGATAAAAAAATTAGAGAGAATGTAGAGGATGCAAAAGAACTTGGAGAAGATTATTTGAAGAAATTTTTAGACATTATTTTTGACAAATCAATACCTTTTGAAGCAAAACCAAAGGATAAAAGAATATGTGAATATTGTCCTTATAGTACTCTTTGTAGAAATGTTTAAAAATTAAATTTTAGAAAAATTTTAAGGAATATAATAAATTGCTATATTTTTTAGCCATATCCCATAACCATAATGCTTGATTATTTGAATAATATAAATTAAAATAAATATATGGAAATTGAAAAGATAATTGAAAATTTTAAAAAATTAAAGGAGTTCCTTTGAAGCAGAAAATTTTGAAGAAAAACTTCTTAAGATAAATGAAGAACTACAAAAGCCCTCTACCTGGGAAGATAAAGAAATGAAGGTAAAACTTTTAAAAGAAAAAAAGGATTTGGATGACAAGAGAGATGTTTATAACTCTTTAAAAGAAGGAGAAGAGGAATTAGAGACCCTTTTAGAACTTCAAAAAGAAGGAGAAAATGTAGAAGAAGAAATTGAAAATTTCTGCAATTTGTGGGAAAAGAAACAAAAAGAATTATTTTTAAAGTTTACATTTAAAGAAGATATTGAAAAAAATAATGCCTATATTTCAATCCATCCTGGAGCAGGCGGAACTGAATCACAGGATTGGGCAGAGATGCTTTTAAGAATGTATATAAGATTTTGTGAAAGGGAAGGGTGGGAAGTTCAAATCCTTGAAATAATGGCTGGTGAGGAAGCAGGAATAAAAAGTTCAACAATCCTTGTGGAAGGACTATATGCTTATGGATTTTTAAAGGCAGAAGCAGGTGTTCATAGATTGGTAAGGATTTCCCCTTTTGATGCAAATAAAAGAAGGCATACATCTTTTGCTGCTGTTGATGTATATCCAGAAATAGATGAAAATATTGAAATTGAAATAAAGGATTCTGATTTAAGGATTGATACCTTCAGAGCTTCTGGACATGGAGGTCAACATATAAATGTAACAGATAGTGCTGTAAGGATTGTCCATATTCCAACAGGGATTGTTGTCTCCTGTCAAAATGAAAGGTCTCAAATAAAAAACAGGGCAACTGCTTTAAAAATTTTAAAGGCACGCCTTTATGATCTGGAATTGAAAAAAAGGGAAGAAGAAAAGAGAAAAAAGGAAGCAGAAAAAAAGGAAATTGCTTGGGGAAGCCAGATAAGGTCTTATGTCTTACATCCTTATAAACTTGTAAAGGACTTGAGGACTGGCTATGAAACATCAAATGCAGAAGGTGTATTAGATGGGGATTTGATGCCCTTTATTGAAAGTTATTTACTTAAATGATTTTTTGGGTTTCAACAAAAAATATTTCTTCTGGTTTATTCCATTATAGCCAAAAACTTTTTTCAAATTTAAATTTAAATGATTTAAAATGGATTGAAGAATCAGAAGTTAAAAATTTCAAAGATTTTCCTATAATTTATAATTTAGGAAACCATTCAATGAATAAAGAAATTTACAAATGTGCCTTTGAGGTTCCTAGTTATGTTGTTTTACATGATTTAAATTTACACTTTGCTGCCTTTTATTTAAATGATGGAAAATATTTTGAATGTGGTGATTTAGTTTATAAAATTAGAGATAAAGGCATCTGGATTGACAATTTAGAACTCTATTCACCTGCAATTTTTAATCTGTTAAACAAGCAAAAAGGGATTATTGTCCATTCCCATTATGCAAAAGAAATTTTAAAGATGTGGAAAATTGAAAAGGACATATTTTATATACCAATGGGAACTGAGGCATTTAAAGAAAATTTTGAAAAGATACCTTATTCCTTAGGGATTTTTGGACATAGAGGAATTAACAGAAAATTAAAAGATGTAGCAAAAGTAATTTTAAAGTTAAAAGAAGAATTTCCCCAAATGGAACTTATAATTTGTGGTGGCGGAACAAGGGAGGGCTTGGAAGAATTAAAATTTGCAAAATACTTTGAAAATCTACCTTCGGAAGAGTTCTATGATTTGCTTTCAAAGGTTCAAGTAATCTTTAATTACAGATACCCTGTATATGGTGAGACATCCCTTTCAACATTGGAAGCAATGGCAAGAGGTGTAGTACCAGTTGTATCTTCCTTTGGAAGTTACAATGAACTTAAAGGGGCAATTAAAATAAAAAAAATAGAAGAGGGATTTTTTGAAATAAAAAAACTATGGGAATGCCCAACTTTTTTGAATAAAGTTTCAAAAGAAATAAAAGAATTTGTTGAAAAAGAACATTCAATTGAAATATGGTTAAATAGTTGGAAGGAATTTTTATGTGGTTTAAAGAAATAGAAGAATTGTTAAAAAGAGAAAAGCCAGTTGAATTGCCATTAAAGGATTTTGTTCCTTCTGCTGTTGGTGTACCTTTATCTGTTATAAAAGGAAATTTGTCTTTGACATTTATATTAAGGACTATGAAAGTAAACCATCCGGGACAAATTGGTTTTCCAGGTGGTCAATATGAACCAAAAGATGGCACTTTATATAATACTGTTTTAAGGGAAGTGGAAGAAGAATTAGGTATAAAAAAAGAACTTATTTATCTTTTAGGACAGTTATCAGACCAGACAACACCTACAAAGTTTTGGATAAGGCCTTTTGTGATTTTAATTCCTGGTAATATTGATTATAAACCAGCAGATAAAATAGAAGTAGAAAAAATATTTTCAATTCCAATTTTAAATTTCAAGAAGACAATTGGCTTTTATGGAGTTGAATTTTGGGATAAAGATTTAAGGATATGGGGAGTTACAGCCAGGATAATGGTAGAACTTTTCAGAAAAATAAATTTAAAAGTTGATTGATTCTAAAAAGTTCCAAAAACAATTAAAAGAAAATAAATTTAAAATCAAAAAATCAATTGATAATAGAGATTAAAAAAGAGCAGTAGAGCATTAGTAGGTGTCGCACTGGTGCAATCCGTGAAATAATAATCAAAAAAATGTAGCCGCAGGTTCTTTACCTGCAAGATATCAGCGTAGCAGTAAGGGCGAGCTTGTGGCCCCTTAAAAATAATAATCCTATCCAATGTTTTGAGGAAATATATTTAATGGAAAATTTTGTAAAAAAATATTGAGGTATGTAAACATATATTTTAGATATAAAATAAGCCAAATAGAGAAAAAAAACTTTGAGGGATTTGAAAAATTATAAGAAGATATAATGAATGAATTGGCAAAAGTCAAATACAATAATGTAGATATATATCTTTTATTTGACGGGATTAAAAAATCGTCCCTTATTTCTCTTTTATCTTATCTATCCAATTCACCAGCAATGATGTTTAAACTTCCTAAAACGGCAACTGCATCTGCTACCATTTGTCCAACCATCATCTTTGGAAATGCCTGATAAATAGCAAAACAAGGGGGTCTTACCCTTACTCTATATGGCTTTGTTGAACCATCTGAGACAATATAAAAGCCAAGTTCTCCATTTGCTCCTTCTGTAAAGCCATAGTATTCACCTTTTGGAACCTTTAATCCAAACATTACTTTTTCAAAATTATAAATTAGCCCTTCCATTGTGTTATAGACCTCTTCCCTTGGTGGTAAAACAATCCTTGGGTCATCAATAAGTACAGGTCCTGGTTTTAATCTTTTCAATGCTTGTTCAACAATTTTTAATGACTGCCTCATCTCTTCCATCCTCACTTGATACCTATCGTAAGTATCTCCCTTTGTCCCAACGGGGATGTCCCAATCAAATTCATCATAAAAATAATAAGGATATGCTTTTCTTACATCATAAGGAATACCAGATGCTCTCAGACAAGGTCCAGTCCAACCATAAGCAATTGCTTCTTCTTGAGAAATTTTTCCCACATTTTGTGTCCTTTTCAAAAATATTGGATTTTTTGAAATCAGTTTATCCACATCATTTAATAAAGGAGGGGTTATCTTTAAAACATATTCAACCATTTCTTTGAAGTCCTCTGGTACATCCTTTGAAAGCCCTCCAATCCTGCAATACGAAACAGTCAAGCGAGCACCACAGCACTTTTCTAAGATAGTATAAATCTCTTCTCTTGGCTGGAATAAATACCAATAATTTGTCAAAGCACCTATATCAACAATATTTGCAGCAAGGCAGACCAGGTGATCCATTATCCTTGAAAGTTCCCCTAAGATTACCCTTATAATTTTTGCCCTTTCTGGAATTTCAATCCCAAGCATTTCTTCTACTGCTTTACAATAGCCAACATTATTTAAAAAGGAAGAACAATAATTTAATCTATCTGTATATGGTATAACTTGCTGATATATATGTGTTTCAGACATCTTTTCAAAACACCTATGCAAATATCCAATCTCTGCATCCATCCATTTTATAACTTCCCCATCTAATTTTGTCAACAATCGAAAAGTTCCATGGGTTGAAGGATGGGAGGGTCCTATGTTTATTAAAATTTCTTCCAATTCTTTTCCTTCTTCTTCCTTTAAAGTTGGCTTATAAACATCTTCTTCTGTGCAACGCCATCTCTTTCCTGCAGGATAATCCTTCCTTAAAGGATGTCCTTTAAAATAATCACCTGTCAAAATCCTCCTTAAATCAGGATGCCCTTCAAACTTAACTCCAAACATATCATAGACCTCTCTCTCAAACCAATCAGCACCTTTGTAAATAGAGACAATTGAAGGGACACCATCATTTGTTCTTACCTTTAAACGAACCCTTTCATAATTCTTTGATGAAAAGAACAAATATACAACTTCAAACCTTTCACTTTCTCCAAAATAATCTAGACCACATAAATCCATTAAAAAATCAAAGCCATTTTCTTTTAAATTTTTTGAAACTTCCAGTAAATCTTTTTTTGGTATTAAAAATGTTGGAATTTTATCTAATGTTTGGATTTCCTTATACTTTTCTTTCAACTGCATTAAATCCATTATTTTTCTCCTTTCATTACTCTTTCTCTCAATTTCAAAATAGCATAAAAAAGCCCTTCTGGAGTTGGTGGACAGCCCGGAACATAGACATCCACTGGAATTATTTCATCAATTCCTTGCATAACATGGTACGCCCTATAAAAACCACCAGTTGAGGCACAGACACCCATAGAAATAACCCATTTTGGCTCTGGCATTTGATCATAAATTTTTTTCAAAACAGGTGCCATTTTATCTGTAATTGTCCCTGCCACAATTAAAAGATCTGCCTGCCTTGGTGAAAACCTTACAACTTCTGCTCCAATCCTTGAAAGATCATAATGAGAAGAGACAATTGACATAAATTCAATGGCACAACAAGCAGTACCAAAAGGGAAGGGCCATAAGGAATTCCCCTGTGCCCATCTTGCAATATAATCAAGTTTAGTGGTTAAAAAAGAATTTTCCATAAAAAAAATATATCATAAAATTTTTTATTTGTAAAATTTAATATATGATAAAATTTACTTATGAATTTTTTTATTTTTATAATTTTAAACACATTAAAGATATTCCTTTTTTATCTAAAAATTTTTGGTTTTAATTTTTCTTATTTAGTTTTTTTACTTTCCTTTTCTTTTTTAATTTACTTTGCATTATTTGAATTAAAAGTTAAGATTTTCCCAATATTTTTTTATTTTTTACAATTCCTTTACCTTTCAATCAATTTTACTTACCTTTCTTATTTTAAAATATATTTAACTCCTCAAACTGCTATCTCTCTTTTTTCAGAAGGGCTCATAACATTTTTAAAGGGCTCCTTTCCTTTTTATCCTTATATACTTTTATTTTTAATTGACCTTCCAATATTTATTTTTTTAATCTATAAAAATAATTTAAAAGAATTAATAAAATTTAATAAAAAAATCCAAGTTTTATCTTTATCTTTTTGCATAATTTTCTTATTCTTTTATTTCCTTATAAATGTTTCAAAAGTAAAAGAAAGAGAAAGAATCTATGAATTTACTTCTGATAAAAGAATTGTTGAAAAATTTGGATTAACCTTTTACCAGATAAATGAAATTTTTAAAAAAAAGGATTATATTTCTAAATTAAAAATCTCTGAAAATATTATAAAAAGAGAAAAGAAAGAAAAATATTCAAATATAATTTTTATTCAAGTTGAATCCCTTGATTCTTTTATTATAAGTGAAAAATACAAAGAAGGTTTTGTTATGCCTTTTTTAAATGGACTTAAAGAAAATTCAATTTATTATCCTTATGTTATAAGTTATCATTATGGCGGTGGAACCTCTGATTGTGAGTTTACAATCTTTAATTCCCAAGAACCAATCTTTGATTTTCCATCAATCAATTTACTGGACTATGATTATAAAAACTCTTTTATTAAAGTTTTAAAGAAAGAAAGGTATATATTAAAAGCATTCCATGGAAATGAAGGTTATTTTTGGAATAGAAATTATGCTCTTCCTGCAATGGGTTTTGATAAATTTCTTGATATTTATCAAATGGATTTAAAAGTTACTGGTTGGGGTGCAAAAGATGAGGAGGTCTTTGAATTTGTTTTAAAAGAGATTGAAAAAGAAAAAGTGCCCTTTTTTTATTATATTATAACTATGTCAAGCCATGTTCCCTTTACAAATGTCTTAAGACATTATAAAAATGAAAAATTTAATGATATAGAAAATAGAGTTTTAAGGAATTATTTCCTTTCAATGAATTATGTTGATAATGTTTTGGAAAAATATTTAAAAGAGTTTATGAGTATCCCTGATACATATATATTTATTTATGGTGACCATGTTGGTTTACAAAGGGAAGAAAATTTTTTGGGTTCTATGATTGAGTTAGATAATTTAAAATTTGAATTTGTCCCTCTATTGATAATTACACCAGATAAAAAAATTTATAAAGAAGAAAATTTGGCTGGTTCTTTTTTGGACCTTGCACCTACTGCTCTTTCTACATCAGGGATTGAATTTAGTTATAAAAGTGATGGACAAAACCTGATTGATTTTCCAGTAAAAGATGATAATATTTCACCTTTTGAAAAAAAATATAAAAGAAGTTTTTTATATGAAGAAATAGATAAAGTTTTATCTAATAGGAACATAAAGAAAAAAGAATTGGATATAGAAAAAAAATTAGAAATAACAAAAAAGAAAGTTGAAAAGTATTTGACAGAACTTTATGAAAACCTTGAAAGGGCAGAAAATTTTTATAGAATAAGATATGGAAGCACAGCCATTATTGTTTCAATTTTCAACTGGCAGGAAAAATTAATCTTTGTCCGAATTCAGGCACTTGTATTAAAAGAGCTGGTAGAAAATTTTGAAATTTATACTTATATAGCAAATATTAATAGAAGTTGTTTTTATGGAAAACTAAATTATTTTCCAAAAGAAAAAGCACTTATTTTTGAACATTTTCTTTTAGGAGAATATCTTGAAAGAGATGAACTGGATTCAGTTGTTCTCTCCTTAGCAATTGTGGCAGACAAAATTGATGATGAATTGAAATCAAAGTTTGGAGGAAAAAGATTTGTGGATAAATAATTTCAGTTTCATTAAAAAATGTTATAATAATAGAAAAAGGAGATTTTTATGTCAGAAAAATTAGACTTGCTAAAACAAAAAATTGAGAATTATTTAACAGAACTCTATGGCACTTATGAAAAAGGACCTGCTTTTTTTAGAATTAGATATCAAAGCACAGCAATTATAATTTCGGCCTTTGACTGGACAGAAAGTTCTGTCCTTGTTCAGGTACAAGCATTGATTTTAAGAGATGTGGAAGAAACAGCAGCCCTTTATGTTGCTATGGGAGAAATTAACAGGAATTATTATTATGGAAAATTAAATTATTATCCGAAGGATAAGGTAGTTGTTTTTGAGCATTTTCTATTAGGCGATTACCTAGACAAAGATGAGTTGGATTCAGTGGTTTTATCCTTAGCATTTGTGGCAGACAAAATTGATGATGAATTGAAATCAAAGTTTGGAGGAAAAAGATT
>JBBISU010000016.1:0-16175 GCA_037441225.1 Acidobacteriota bacterium | reverse complement strand
GACAAAATTGATGATGAATTGAAATCAAAGTTTGGAGGAAAAAGATTTGTGGATAGGTGACAAAAGCTCTCCACTTAAAAAATTTTTAGAAAAGGGCTTTGAATATGCAAAAAAGGAAGGACATGGTATTCTAACTCCCTGGCACTATCTATTCCTGAATTTTGACAGTAAGCCGCCAAAAAATGCTGTTCAAATAAAGCTGCTTGAAATATTAAAAAATAATTTGGCAATACTCCCACCTTCTTCTGAAATTCCAAAAACCCACTTTACTATCTTAAATGTCTTAAGCAAAGAACCAAAACCAAAGAGCGAAGAGGAATTTATAAATCAACTTTACAGATATGCTCTTCCTCTCTCAAACCCTTGGGAATGGGGTATTGATTGGGTGCCAATCTTTGAAGTTGATAGAATTTTTTCTTCTTTAAATTCAACTGTTTATAATGGTATTTTATTAGTTGGAAGGCCTGGCATAGGAAAGTCCCATTTTATCCATCATTTAAAAAAAACAATATCAGGCGATTATATTTCTTTAAGATCAGAGTATTTTATTTCTCTCTTCACTTTAAAAGATAATGCTTTGAAAGAGTTCCAAAAGCAGATAGAAGAAGCAATTAAAAAAAGAATTCCTTTAATAATAGAAGATCTTGAAAATTTAAATGGCACTTGCACTTATGATATTGGAAAGGATTTGATTTCTTTCTTAGAATCATTTTTTCACTTTAAAAATTTCACCTTTATAGGTACAACTGTCCCTGAATTTGCAAACAATCGCTTGAGAATAAATCCCTTATGGAATAAGAATATAGATTTTTTCTACTTGAAGGTTCCTTCTGAAGAAAGTTTAAAAAATATAGTTTTGAACCATATTAAATTTTTAAATGATTTTTTTGGAGAAAATTATTTTTTTCCCTTGATGCAAAAAAGCATTGAAGAGGGTCCCAAATATTTTTCAAATTTGTCGTCCCCTGGTTGCAATGTTTCTTATTTATGGGAAACAGCACAAAATTTTAATCCAAATGAAAAAAAGTGGGTCGAGACACAAGCAGAAGAGCATTTTTCTATTTATGTTGAAAAAGTGTACAAACCAGAAGTAAACAAACTTGAAAAATTTTTAAAAAGCAAAATTTTTGGACAGGATGAAGCAATTAAAAAGATAATAAACAGATTAAAAATTACAAGGGCAAAGATGGATTCATACCCTTTAAGGCCAGATGGAGTATTCCTTTTATTAGGACCTTCTGGAGTTGGAAAGACAGAGACAGCAAGGGTTGTATCAGAGTGGTTAAATGGCACAAATGTTCCAATTTTAAAATTTGATATGAGCGAATTTATGGAGTCAAATTCAATTAGCAAGTTTATTGGGTCTCCTCCTGGTTATGTTGGCTATGATGAAGGTTCTGTTTTAGTGAAATATTTATCTGGAACAAGTGATAGGGTAATACTTCTTGACGAAATTGAAAAAGCCCATCCGCAAGTTTTAAACCTTTTTTTACAGGTCTTTGATGAAGGAATTCTAACTGATTCACAGGGAATCAAGATTAGTTTTTCAAATTCAATTTTCTTTTTAACTTCAAATCTTGGGCATTTATTATGGGAAACAGAATGGAAAAAACAAGTTGGCTTTATTGAAGGTAAACAAAAAAAATCGGAAGATAAAATAAGAGATACATTAATGGGATATATGCCAATTGAATTTTTAAATAGAATTGATGAAATAATTCTTTACAATCCATTAAAGACAGATGACCTAAAAAGTATTGCAAAATGTCAATTAGAATTAGCAAAACAAAAATTCCTATCAAGATTTGAAATTGATATAATTTGGGATGAAGAATATATTGACTGGTTAATAAAAAAGGACTGCGAGCCTGCCTTTGGTGCAAGGCATATAATTAGAAATATAGAAAAATATATCTTTCAAAAAATTTTAAACGATTTTTATGAAAAAAAAGTTAAGGAAAATGAAAAATATTATTTAAAACCTTTGGATTAAAAAAGTGACAATTAATAATTTAATTTTCATTTTTAATATATATTAGAATTAGTATCTAAAAAAGTGCTTTAAAAATCCAATTTTTATTTTCTATTTAATGGTACAAAACTTTATTTTATGAAATTTTATTCTTTTCAAGAGAGGAAATATCCTAAATAAAATTTTAAATTATTATTTTATAAAATATTTTTCCTTTAAAAATTCTATAATTGCTGGAAGAAGGGAGACAAAGATTACAATTGCAATAATTAGATGTATATGGGTTGAGACATTTGGAATTATTTGCCCTAAAAAAAATCCTATAAGGGACATAGAAAGAATCCACAAAAGTCCACCAAAAAAGTTATAAATTACAAACTTTTTATATTCCATTTCAGCTGCACCAGCCACAGCAGGTGCAAAGGTTCTAACAACTGGAACAAACCTTGCAAGGACAATTGTAATGGGCCCATATTTTTCATAAAAATTATGTGCCTTTATCAGATGCTTTTTTTTAAAAAATAAAGTGTCTTTTCTTTTATATAAAGCTTGGCCTGCTTTTTTCCCAATTAAATAATTTGTCTGGTCTCCTGCAAAAGCACAAATTGTTCCAAGAATTAATAAAAGAGTTAAATTTAATTTTCCTTGAGAAGCAAAAATACCAGCTGTTACAAGTAGAGAATCACCAGGAAGAAAAAATCCAAAAAAAAGCCCTGTTTCAATATAAACAAAGGTACAAACAATAAATAACCCTCCCCAAGCAATAACTGCTTCTACATTATAAAGGGTTCTAAAAATATCTTGAATAAAGTCAATCATTTTGAAATTATATCATACTTTGATAAAATAAATTTCTAATGAAAGTATTAAAAGCAGTAGATTATTTAAAGTTTGAAATTGAAGAATGGCAAGTGCCAGAATTAAAGAAAAATACAGCTATTGCACGCCTTTTATTGTTTGGTGTATGCACAACTGATATTTTAAAATGGTATGTAAAACAAAAAGCCCCAACTGTATTAGGCCATGAGGTTGTAGGGGAAATTGTAAAAATTGACAAAAATATAAAAAAATTTAAAGTCGGAGAAAGGATTTTTTACCACCACCACTCCCCTTGTGGTTTTTGTGAGAATTGCTTAAAGAAAAGATATACTTTATGTGAAACCTGGAAAAAAAATTCAATTTATCCCGGTGGGATGTCTGAATTTGTAAGAATTGAGGAACCATCCCTTTTAAATGATACATTAAAAATTCCAAAAAATTTAAAAAATGAAGAAGCAATATTTATTGAGCCCTTTGCTTGTTCAATAAGGGCAGCAAAAAAAGGGAAGGCACAACCAGGAAAAAAATTTTTACAAATAGGACTTGGTTTAAATGGAATTTTAAACTGCCTTGCTTTTAAAGTTTTTGGTGTAAAGAATTTATTAGGAATTGATTTGGATCCAAAAAGAGTAAAAATCGCAAAAAAATTAAATATTTGCGAAGCTTTTTTAGCAAAAGATAAAAATTTAAAAGAAAAAATAAAAGAATACTTTAAAGGACTTCCTGATATTGTTTTAGTGGGACCACATTCAATTGAAGCAATAAATTTTGGAATTGATATTTTAAGTGAAGGTGGTATATTGATCCTTTATACGCCATCAGAACCAGAAGTTAAAATAAAGATTAGCCCAAAGGATTTGTATTTTAAGGATCAAACAATTACCTGCTCTTATTCCTGCAACCCTTATGATACAAGGGATTCTTTAAGAATTATATCTTCTAAGTTTTATCCCTTTGAAAATTTAATAACTCATAAATTCAAATTAAAAGAAGCAGAAAAGGCCTTTAAGCTTCTGGCAAAAGGTGGCAATGTATTAAAGATAGTTCTTATTCCTTAACTCCAAAAATTCAATTGAAAGGAAAAAATCGATTCGAGCAAGTACAACCCTTATTTTTTTAGCAGGGCGATGCTTGTTGTCGCCAATATATCTTCAAGATAAAATAAGATTTATTTTTATTTTTTTCTATGAGATAGCATTGCTCAGTCCATATAGAAATATTTTTTTGATCTATATCAGCTGAATTTATTTAGCCCGAAAAGTGGATATTTTTGGAATAAAATTGCGGGACGAGCAAGCTCGCCCCTTACACCTCCTCCGTTTTCCGTTAACCGTCTCCGTTGTCCCTTTTTGAAAAAGATAAGGGCAATTCGTGAATTGCCCCCACTGCTTTATTTCGGGCGGGGACAAGCCCCGCCCCTACAAATTGCAACAATAATTCAAATGAAACACGGACACGGACAACGGACTGCTGCTCTGCTACGCTACTGCTCTATTTTAGTATGGCTCATTTTCTAAGGAATTTTTGGCTTAATTGAATTTTATTTAATTATTCCAAAACTAAAATATTTAGGCAATTTACTTTCTTTAATTTCATATTCATCTGTTATTTTTATTGAAATATTATTTTTTTCAAGTAAAATCCCAAGTTTATAGTAATAATTTATTTGTGCTTTTTTGTATGCAATTTTTGCATAAATTTCCCTTGATTGGGCTTCTGACAAATCCTTTTGAACTAAAAGGAGTTGATAATTTGTTGAAAGCCCATTTTCATACCTTTTCTTTTCTGCTTCTAAATTTTTTTCAGCTAAAACCTTAGAGATTTTTGCTGCTTCCAAGGACTTCTTAGCAGAATTTAAATTTCTGATTGCTTCCCTAACTTCAGCAAAAATTACTTCTTTCAATTGCTCTTCTTCCAATTTTATTGTTTCAAGAGAAAGTTCTGTGTTTTTTAAATTTTCTTTAAGTGCTCTATTGCCAATTGGATATTTAAAACTAAAACCCAAAGACCAGGAAGGATAATCAAACCCTTTAATTTGATCTAAGGCATCTGACCATCCTCCAGGGATAACTTCAATTATATTTCCCTGATCGTCTCTCATAACATAAGTTCCACCTAAACCAGAATAACCATAGGATAAGACAAAATTTAAATCAGGAAGAAGATTATTTTTTGCTTCTTTTAATGAAAATTCAGCCAGTTCTTTTTGCCATTTTAAAGAAATCATTTCCCTTCTTTTAGACAAAGCAACATCAAATACATCTTCTTTTAAATCAATTTCTTCTACAACTGGCTCATCTACAATATTTATAAAATCATCCCATTGATCTTTTTCCAAGTGTAAAAGTTGCCTTAATCTGTCTTGTGCTAGTTCATATAAACTTTTTGATTGAATTATTGCCTCTTCCCTTGTGGCTACTCCAACTTGTGCTGAATATATATTTAAAGGTGCTTCAAGTCCTACATCTATTCTCCTTTGAGTTATTGACAAAAATTCCTTTGCTAAACGAAGTGCTTCTTCCTTCACCTTTAAATCATTATAAAAATAATAAAGATCCCAATATGCCTCTTCCACTTCTTTTACCTTTGTTTCCAATTTATTTATAAAACTTGAAAGATTTGAATTAAAATTATAAATTGCTTTAATCTCATTTTTCCTTGCCATTTTTATTCCAAAATTTTTTAAAAGTGGCTGGCTTAAAGTGAGGGTAAAACCAGAATTATAGCTTGGATTTATAAAATAAAATAATGAATTTGTCTCTGTTCTTGAATTTAACCATTCAACTGAAAAGCTCCCTCCAGTTGGTAGATATTGAGATAATTGAAAATCAAAACTCCTCCTTTTTATTTTGGATACATCAGCCCCTTGCAGTTGCCAGGCAGTAGGAGATTTGCTTGAAGATTCTTGAAAATCAAAGTTTAGGATTGGATCAAAAATCCCCTTTGAAGCTCTAATATTATTTTCAAAGGATTCCAAATTTTTATTTTCAATCTTAATTTGTAAGTTATTTTCAAGGGCAATTTTAATTGCTTCTTCCAATGTCAAATCCTTTGAAAACAATAATCCATTAAAACAAAGTATTAAAAACAAAAAATTTATTTTTTTCATAACAAATTTAATACGATTTTATTTTAAAAAAGTTTATCCTTTACATTTTCTAAAAAATTTTATAAAATTATATAATATGACAGTCCTTGCAAGTAATTTTTTAGCTCAATTTAAAAGATTAAAGGAATACCTTTCTGAGGAAGGAAAGGGCTCACAAGAATTAAGAGATGCCTTTTCAAAATTAAATGAAAGTTTTAAAAAGTATTATACTCCAGAAGCCTTTAAAGAACTTATCCAAAAAAATGGGCCAATTTGTGATGATTTAGAAGAAAAATTAAACATTACACTAATTGCTTTTAATAAAGAAATTGCAAAAACTTGATTTTTTTTTAAAAAATTATTATAATTTTTTGTTATGATTTTTAAGAAACTTTTTGGAAGAAAAGAAGAAGATTATGTAGTTTTAATGCAAAAGGGCTTCTTTGAAGAAGCCCTCCAAGTATTGGAAAAGGAAATTGAAAAAAAACCAAATGATGCATTTCTTTTAATAAAAAGAGCAGAATGCTATGAAAAATTAAATAAAGTTGATAAAGCTTGTGAAATATTTGAAAAAGTTGCAAGTATCTTTATGGAAGATGGATTTTTGGCAAAGGCAATGGCAATCCAAAAGAAAATTGAAAAATTAGATCCCTCCAAAGCAAAAAACACATCAAAGATCATATTAAAAAAAGCAGAAGAAGCAAAGAGAGAACCCTTTTGGAAAGAAAAGGCAATTCCATATCTCTTTGCTGATTTTGGACAAGAGGAATTAGAAACAGCAATATCTCTTGCAAAGGTGAAAAATTTTAAAAAAGGCGATGTGATTTGGCAGGAAGGAGAAAAGGGTTCTTCTATTCTTTGTATTATCAGTGGAAGAGTTGAGGTAAGGGCAAAAAATCTTTTTGGAAAAGAAGTAAAGTTAGCTGAATTAAAAGAAAGGGATTTTTTAGGTGAAGTTGCATATATTACAAAAAAACCAAGGACAGCAACAATTATTGCTTTGGAAGATACAGAGGTTTTGGAATTTGAAGAAAGTGCAATGGATGAAATAATTTCAAAGTTTCCAGAAGTTAAAAGTATTATGGAAAAATATTATATTGAAAGAGCAAATAAGACAGTAGAAGCTTTTTTGGAAGAAGCAAAAAAGGAAAAGAGATGAGTATAAAAAAAATAGTAAAAATTGGTGCCCCTATTTTGAGGGAAAAATGCAAGCCAGTTAAGGAAATCAATGGGCAATTGAAAAATTTAATTCAGGATTTAAAAGATACAATGTATGCAGCACCAGGGGTTGGGCTTGCAGCAAATCAAATAGGTATATCTTTGCAAGTTGCTGTTATTGATACCTCTGTTGGTGAAAATCCTTCTTCCTTTTATATTTTAATAAATCCTGAAATAATATCAGAAGAAGGTGAACAATATGAAGAAGAAGGTTGTCTTTCAATTCCTGGAATATCTGAAAAAATAATAAGACCTAAAAAAGTAAAAGTAAAAACAATGGATCTGGAAGGAAAGTGGACTGAAATTGAAGGAGAAGGGCTCCTTGCAAGGGCTTTTTGCCATGAGATTGACCATTTGAATGGTAAATTTTTCATTGATTATTTACCGCCTTTTAAATTAAAATTTTTAAAAAATAAAATAGAAAAAATCCAAGAAACCCTATAATGGCTATATATTTTTCAAATACTTACAGGAATTTAAAAGAAGAATTTAAACCTTTAAAAGAAAATTATGTGGGGCTTTATACCTGTGGTCCCACTGTCTATAATTTTATCCACATTGGAAATTTGAGGACTTTTTTGTGGGAAGATATTTTAAAAAGATTTTTAGAATATGAGGGCTTTGAAGTAAACCATATAATGAATATAACAGATGTGGATGATAAGACAATAAGAGATTCTCAAAAAGAAAGGGTAACTTTAAAAGAATTTACAGAAAGGTATACAAAAGCATTTTTTGAAGACGTTGAAAGTGTAAGAATAAAGAAAGCAAACCACTATCCAAGGGCAACAGAACATATACCTGAAATGGTTGAAATAATTAAAAAATTAGAAAAAAATGGGCATATTTATATTTCAGATGGCTCTGTTTATTTTAGAATTTCAACTTTTAAGAACTATGGAAAACTTTCTGGAATTGATTTGTCTCAAATAAAGCCGGGAGCAAGGGTTGAATTGGATGAATATGAAAAGGAAGATGTAAGGGATTTTGTTTTGTGGAAAGCAGCAAAAGAAGGTGAGCCCTTTTGGGATACAATTTATGGAAAGGGAAGGCCTGGATGGCATATTGAGTGTTCTGCTATGAGTATGAAATATTTAGGCGAAACCTTTGATATCCATACAGGAGCAGTTGATAACATCTTTCCTCACCATGAAAATGAGATTGCCCAATCGGAATGTGCTACTGGAAAAAAATTTGTAAACTACTGGCTCCATGCAGAACATTTGATTGTGGAAGGTGAAAAAATGTCAAAATCAAAAGGAAATTTTTATACTTTAAGGGATTTGCTTGAGAAAGGTTATTCCCCGCTTGCTATAAGGTATCTTTTAATTTCAGTTCCTTATAAGAAAAAGTTAAACTTTACATTTCCTTCTTTGCAAGGTGCCTATGAAGCAATTAAAAGATTGGATAGTTTTATTTTAAGGTTAAAAGAGATAAATGAAAGTCAAAAGGAAGGGGGAAAAGAAATCCTTAAAGAAATCCAGAGTTTTAAAGAAAATTTTTTAAATTCTTTAAGAGATGACTTAAATACTGCAGAAGCACTTGGAGCCCTTTTTTCTTTTGTAAAAGATATAAATCTTTTAATTGACGAAGGAGAAATTTCTGCATTAAATGCTGGATTGATTCTAAATACTTTGAGGGATTTTGATAAAATCTTTGATATTTTGCCAAAGGCAACAAAGGCAGAAGAAGAAATCTTAAATTTAATTATTTTAAGAGAAAATTTAAGAAAAGAAAAAAAATTTAAAGAAGCAGATGAGATTAGAAATAAATTAAAAGAAATGGGAATAATCCTTGAAGATACCCCTTCAGGCACAAGATACAGAAAAACTTTTTAACTTTTGATATAATATAATACTTTAAAACTTAAGGAGAAAAATATGAGTAAAGCAGAAGAGATTATAAGAGATGTAGAAGAATATGGTGCACATAATTACCATCCTCTACCAATAGTTATTTCAAAAGGGAAAGGTGTTTGGGTATGGGATGTGGAAGGGAAAAAATACATTGATATGCTTTCAGCTTATTCCGCATTAAACCAGGGGCATTGCCATCCAAAGATTATGGAAGCAGTAAAGGAACAAATTGAAAAATTAACTTTAACTTCAAGGGCTTTTTATCATGATAAAATGGGAGAATTTTTTAAAAAACTTTCAGAATTAACTGAAAAAGAAAAAGTTCTGCCAATGAATAGTGGTGCAGAAGCAGTAGAAACAGCAATAAAAGTTACAAGAAAATGGGGATATTTGAAAAAAAGAGTTGAAAATGGAAAAGCAGAAATAATTGCATGTGAAGGAAACTTTCATGGAAGAACAGTTACAATTGTAAGTTTTTCAACAGAAGAACAATATAAAAATGGTTTTGGACCCTTTACACCAGGCTTTAAAATCATACCTTATGGTGATTCAAAAGCATTAAAGAAAGCAATCACAAAGAATACTGTTGGCTTTTTAGTTGAGCCAATCCAGGGAGAAGGTGGAGTAATTGTTCCTCCGCCTGGTTATTTGCAGGAATGTTATAAAATATGCAAAGAAAATAATGTTCTATTTATAGCAGATGAAATCCAAACAGGACTTGGAAGGACCGGGAAGCTTTTTGCCTGCGATCACGAAGAAGTAAAACCAGATATTTACATTTTAGGGAAGGCATTAAGCGGGGGCTTTTATCCTGTCTCTGCTATTTGTTGTGATAATTACATTATGGATGTTTTGGAACCAGGAGACCATGGTTCAACCTTTGGTGGAAGTTCCATTGCTTGTGCAGCAGGTATTGCTTCTCTTGATGTAATCTTAGAAGAAAGATTATGTGAAAGGGCAGAAGAAATGGGCAAATATTTTGTGCAAAAATTAAGACAGATGAATAGTCCCCATGTGGATCATATAAGAGGCAGAGGACTTCTGATTGGTGTTGTTATAAAGGAATCTTCTGGTTTGGCAAGGCCCTTTTGTGAAAAACTTATGGAAGAAGGAATCCTTGCAAAGGAAACCCATCATAGTGTTATAAGGTTTGCCCCACCATTGGTAATTACAAAAGATGAAATTGACTGGGCTTTGGCTAAAATTGCAAAGGTCTTAGGAGGAAAGGTTTAAAAAAAATTATATGCCCTTTAGAAAATTATTCAGAGTCCTTGAAAAGACCCTTTCTACCCTTCCATTTACAGAAAATATAAGGGATAACATAGTTCAATCTGCTCTTGTTATTTTAAGAGATTTAAAAAATGAATTAGGGCTTCAAAGTGCAAGGATTTATGAAAGAATGGGAAATAAATATAAAATAATTGAAACCCTTGGAGAAAGCAAAGAAAATTTAAAAGGTTTTTCTCTCTCAGTAAATTACTTTCCTATAGAACAGACCCTTGAAAATGGAATATCTGTTATGGATTTATCAACCCCGGGCGTAAATATTGAAATAGAAAAATCCCTTGGTATTTCACAATTTGCTGCAATTTCAATAGCAGAAGGGCAGTTTTTAATTGGCTTTAGTTTCAAAGAAGAGGCAAAAAGAGAAGAAATTTTCCAAAGTTTAAATATATTAAGACATACTATAAACTTTAGATTAAAGGAAGAACAAACAAAAAAGATTATTTCTGAAGCAAAAAAAATTCAAGAAAGTATACTTCCAAGGAGAAATCCAACCTTTGAAGGTTTTGATATTTATGGTGCTTCTTTCCCAGCAGAGGTCGTTGGTGGTGATTATTATGATTTTATTTGGGTTTCAGAGAATATTTTAGGTTTATCAATTGCTGATGCAACAGGCCATGGGCTTCCTGCTGCCTTACAGGTAAGGGATGTCTATATGGGCTTGAGGATGGGTTCTGCAAGAGAATTTAAAATAATTCAAATAATGGAAAGATTAAATCGATTAGTAAATAGAGAAAAATTAACTTCCAGATTTATTTCCTTATTTTATGGTGAATTGGAAAATAATGGTGTATTAATTTATATAAATGCAGGTCATAATCCACCAATTTTGCTAAGGAAAAGAAAAATTGAATATTTAAAGGAAGGAGGTCCTGTTTTAGGACCTTTGCCAGATGCCACATACCAAAGGGGAGTTACAAAAATGGATTCAGGCGATATTTTGATCCTTTACACAGATGGCATAATTGAATCAAAAAATTTAGAAGGAAAAGAATTTGGAATAGAAAGAATGCTTCAATTAGCAAAAAGACATTCAAGGGCATCTGCTGAAAGGATTGCAAAAAAAATCATTAAAGCAGAAATGGAATGGCGTTCAAACAATCCACAAGAGGATGATATAACATTAGTTGTTATAAAAAGGAATAAATAAAAATAAAGCTTTTACAAGCTTTTTCTCTGAAAAATTTGAAGTAGGTATGTGCCGTCTTCTTCCTGGATTAAATTTAAATATGTATCTTGTGAAACATTGCATTCCAATGAAATTATGTCTTTTTGATTTTCCACAGGATTATAAGTGTAAGATATAAGGCAATTTGGATTTATCTGCTTTAAAGCAGTTATCCTTGCTGTTGTAATATTTGATTCCCCAAAGACAGGTTCTATTCTTATCCTGTCAAGTCCAAAAATAGAAGAAGACCTTTTTGATAACTCTTCTGAGATCTGCTGGGAAAGGAGAAGCGATGCGCCAGAAAGCCAGGTTCCACTTTCTTGAGAGGCAACTTTTCCTGTAGCTAAAAGGGATATTATATCTGCTTCTGTAAGGTATGGTTCTGAGGAAAATTGAGGCGTTAAATGGTTTAATGTTCCTTTTATTTTTAAGTGTATTAAATAAGACCTAATATTTGTTGTTGCTTCCATTTCAATTATTGGATCAAAACTTAAAGGATTGCTCATTAAAACCTTTGCATAATCAATTTTATACAAAACTCCATTAAAATAAATCTCACTTTTAGGTAGTGTTTCAAGGTTTCCTAAAATTATTGGATTTGATATATCTCCCAAAATTTGAATTTTTCCTCCACAAGTTAAATTCAAGATCTGGTTTTTCACTTTTAAATTGTTTGGCACATCAATTGATAAATTTAAATTAATTTGAGGTAAATTTTTAATTTGAATATTTGTTTTTTGTGGAGAAATAATTTTTTGAATTTCACTCAATAAGTTTATTTCCTTTGTAAAACTGCCTTCAACAAGGCTAAGGGCTCCTGAAATTTGTTTTGATTTATCTGTCCATAAGAAATTTGCCGTTCCATCTAAAAACATTGTAAAACCTTCAAGATAAGATACCCTTAAATTATTGCATTCTCCATTTATATTTATTCTATCAACATTGAAATTTTTTGACAGAAGAACCTCACCATTTAAATTTAGGTTTCCATCCCCAGAATTTCCTTCAAAATTTTCAATTATTATTTTGTTTTCTTTCAATGCTGCTTTTCCTTTTGGACTTAAAAGATTAAAATTTATTGGAAGCCAGCTAAACTTATAGCCAGAGATATTCAAAGAACCATCCAATTTAAGACCTTTTGATTTTTCAATGGAGAAAGAAAGTGATGCCATACCACTATAAGAAAGTTGAGGTATAAAATAATTTACAATTTCATCTCCAAAATCAGCATCCCCAAAAATTTTTAACTTAAGTTTTGGATAAAAATTTAAATTACCATAAATTTCAATGTATGCAAGTTCATGAAAAATGGGGGTTTCTTTAAGATAACAAAATCCATCTTTTATTTCTATGTTTATTCCTTCTGAAATATTAAAAGGATTTCCTTTATAAATTAATTCAAGGGGCTTTATAAATATCTGTCCTTTTAAACTTTTTAAATCCTTTAAATTCCCTTGAATTGTTGATTCCCCTTTTATAGAAGGACTGAATTTCAAAAAAGGAATTATTTCCAAATTGGAAATATCAAAATTTGTAAAAGCCCTAAAATCAAAATTTTCGCTTAAAATACCATCTGTTTTCAAATAAAAACCAAAAGGATTTTTTAATCTTACTTCAAAATTTCCATCTTTTAAAGAAGAATAAAAATTAAGTGGCATAAAAGATAAACCATCCCTATTTAATAAACCATCGGCACAAAAATTTATATCTTTTTCCTTTAAAACTAAATTAAAATTAGAGGAAATATTTATACCTTCAAGTATAGGAAAATCATAAGTATTTCCTTCAAGGAAAAATTTTTCTTTATATGTACCATTTAAATTGATTGTTCCATTTCCCTTTGTTCCTTCCAGTTCTTTTAAATTAAAAACTTCTCCATTGTAATCATAAGAAAAACTTAAATTATCAAAATTATAAAAATCTATTTTTGCCTCTCTTACATTTCCTGAAATTAAAAAAGAGGGCTCAAAAACCATTTTTCCTTCACCAGTTAAAATTGAATTAAAAGGAATTGGAAAGTTCCAGTTTCTATGTTTAAAGTTTATCCCTTCTTTTATATTACCAATACCTTCAAGGATGCCACCATCTTTAAAAAAATTTATTCTTTTAAAGTTAATATTTTCCTTATAAATTTCAATTTCTGCTTCTCCTGAACCAAAAGGAATATCTTCATAATAAAAGTCATTGAATTTTAAATTCGAAGATATCAAAATATCTTCATAAGTGCCTGAAATCTCAAAATTTACATCCTCTCTTCCTTTCAGTTTCCCAAGATTTGGAAGAAATGGTTTCAATATACTTTTCAAATTTTCAGAACTAATCTCTTTTATATTTCCAGAAAAGGAAAAATTTTCCTGAGATGAAAAAGGAAGTTTTGCCTCTAAATTTGCTTTAAATTCTTTTTCTTCTATTTCAATATTTAATCTTTCAATTGAAAAATCCTTCAGAATCCCTGTTCCTTTTAGATCCTTTGATGATATATTTATATACCCTTCTCCCTTTTCAATTTCAGTTCCATAAAAATTATACTTTCCTTCTAAGTTAATTTTTCTTGAATAATTTATTTGAGGAACTGAAAAAAAAGATAATATATCATTTACATCTATTTTATTTATTTTTAAAAAAAATTCACTTAAATTTTTTTTCCTAAAAGAAAGCTTTATTGTTCCAAAATTCTCATCTTTGATTAAATTTATATTTAAATAATCAGAGCTCAGCTTAAAATTTGCCTTCAAATCCGGTGTTTCTTTTTCAAGAAACTTTGGCTTTTCTATATATCCTTTTGCAATTAAATTTAAGTCCTTTATATATTCCAACCTTCCCTGCAGATTGCATTTCCCATCAATCCCTGCTTCCAAAAACTTAAGAAAATTTTTTAAATTTGCCTTTAAATTAAAATTAAAAGAGAAAGAAGGGCTTAAATCAAAAAAATTTCCTTCTGAAATAATTGAAAACTCTTTGCCTTTGATAAATATTTTCTCAAAATAAATCCCTTTTTCTTCTTTTCTAAAAGTGCTTTTAAAAGAAAAATTTAATTCCTTTAATTCTGGAAGATTTAAATTTGCTTCTCTTATTTTAAAAAACCCTTTTTCTTTAAAAAAGAAAAGAGATATATCTTTAAAGTCACCTTCCAAAGGGACCTCTTTATCTTCAAAATTTAATTTACATTTTTGCAATATCAACTCTTCAAAGAAAACAAAACTATAACTAGAACCTTTTCCTTTTCCTTCACTTTTTAAATTTAAATCCATTCCATAGACAAAGACCTTTGTGTGTGCTAAATTATAAGAAGGGAAAATAGAAATTTTTTCAATTTTTCCATAAGGAAAATTAAAATTTTCAATTGATAAACTTGGAGGGAAAACTTTAAGATTTAATTTTTCCCAACTGCTATTTAATTTTAAAAATTTTGTCAAAAAAAATTTTAATGATTTTGAAGCAAATTTATCCTTTAATGGTGAGTTAAAAAAAATTATTGAAAATAAAAAAATTATAAAAAAAATTAAAAGGAAAGGATTTGTCTTTAAAATTTTCCTCAAATCACATAACTCCCCAGGAAAGTTTTTTTCTCAAAACATCAAAGAAGTCATAATCCTTTGGTACAATTAGAAGGGTTTTTTTATCTGATTTTTTTACAATTATCTCTTCCTTTGGTTCAATCCTAAAACCCTCTTGACCATCAAGGGTAATAAAAACCTTTTCATTTTCAGTTAAAAGTTCTAACTTTATTTCAGTATCATCTGGAAGGATCAAAGGTCTATAAGTTAAATTGTGGGGACAGATTGGTGTCAAGATAATATTTTTATCTTTTGGTGATACAATGGGACCATTTGCAGATAAATTATAAGCAGTTGAACCAGTTGGAGTTGAAAGGATTAAGCCATCAGCTCTTAAGCGGGTTAAAAATTTACCATCTGTTTCAATTTTAATTTCAATTATCCTTGCAAGGGCTGCTTTTGCTATAACAACATCATTTAGCACATCAAATTCCTTGTCTTTTATCTTAACCTTTAAATTTATCCTTTCATCAATTTTAAAATTTCCTTTAAGTATTTCCTTTAATAATTTCAAGCAGTTTTTTGAAGGATTGGGTGTTAAAAAACCCAGGGTACCCATATTTATGCCAAAAATAAATGTCTTTGAAGTGCATGCCCTTGCAACAGATAAAAGGGTTCCATCACCACCTAACACAACAACCAAATCAACTAATTTTCCCATTTCATTTAATTCAAGGGTCTTAAACTTTTTATTATTTTTGAAATTTAAAGTATCAAGAAAGACCTCATAACCATTTTTCAAAATTTCTTTTGCAAGTTCTAATGTTTTTCTTCTTGCTTTCTGGCTACTTGCCTTTGCACAAAAACCTACTTTTTTAATCTTCACAATTAAATTATATATTAAATAAAAAGAAATTTCAAAAAATATTATGTTTGATTTGCTATAAAAGATCAAATTTCTTATTATTCATTGAAAAAAATCTTAATTTAGTTAAAAATGAAAAGATCTCTTAAATAACTTTAAATTTTATGTTAAATATTTTTTAAGAGCAAAACCTCAAGACACTTATCTTTTATAGGTCATAAAGCAAACTTTATTTTAATCCTTACCTCAATAAGGTTTCAAATAAAACATTAAATAATTTTTAAACTTATAGCTCATTGTCAATTAAAGAAAAAAAGATAAATAATGAAAATTTAAAAATATTTGAATTTTAGTTAAGGAAAAATATTTTGAAATGTTCCATCGCCTGTTTGGTTATCAACTTTTGAG
>JBBISU010000015.1:1468-2177 GCA_037441225.1 Acidobacteriota bacterium | reverse complement strand
TTGACTTTTATTACATAAGAAATATTACTGGTCTTTGGTTTTTCACGCAATATCCTAACAGCAGAAAATCCATCTCCTTCATTTAATTTATTATCTAATATACAAAGCTTTGCTTTTGTTTGGGTTAAAAGGTTTTCACATTCAATTAAAGAATTACAATAATTTACCAAATATCCTTCCTTTGTCAAAACATCACTTATAAAATCCCTTTCTTCTTTATGCAAACAATATAAAACAATATTATTCATTTTTTTGCCTTATAATAAAATTTGCCAGGGTTTTGACTGATTGGAATGCCTCTTTTGCCATTGCCTCTTCTGATATTTTTATTTTATATATCTGTTCAATATGCATTGCAAGTTCCAAGGCATCCACAGAATCAAGCCCCAAATCACCTCCAAAAAGCTGTGCCTCTTCATTTATGTCTTCTGGTTTTATCTCTTCTAACCTGAGTTTTTCAATTATCAATTTTTTTATTTCCTCAATTAATTCTTTTTCTTCCATAAAGAAATTTTATCTCCTATCATTTTTCTTTTAGTGCTCTTGTAAACTTTCCATTTTGGAAAAGGGAAGCAAAACAGTCAATTATTGCATCGGACAAAACTTCCAAATAATTTTCTAATTTATAAGATCTTCCAAACCTTTTTGCAGAACCCATAATTCTATCTTCCCATAATATTTCATTACATTTTTTAAGTTTTACATCAAG
>JBBISU010000015.1:0-1458 GCA_037441225.1 Acidobacteriota bacterium | reverse complement strand
CCATACTTCTGCTTTATAAAGATTCCTTTCTTCTACAAAAAATTTAATAATTTTAATTTCTATTGTTTTTGGACTTCCTTCTGAAACTTTTAAATCAATATCTTTAAATAATTTTGAAAATGTCTCTTTTAAAAATTCTGAAACAGGTGTTGCTGTTGTCACAGGCAAAATTTTCCCTTTTTCTTCATCTTCTCTATTTTCCCCAATTAGTTCTTTGTCTTCTCTTTCATCTATAAAATCACCAAAAGAAATTGATAAAGAAGAAAGCCCCGATAAATCCAAGTTATCATAGTCAGCAAGGGAAGAAGTGGGTTTAAATTTCAAATTTATATCCTTCAAAAGTCCAGAAAAAATAAAAGGTGGAAAAAGAAAAATTAAAAATAAAAATTTCCAAAACATAAAAACTCCTAATTTTTCTTTTTAAAGTCCTCCATAAATTCACAAAGTTTTTCAATTCCTTCCACTTCCATAGCATTATACATAGAAACCCTTATCCCACCAACGCTTCTATGACCTTTTAACCCATGAAAACCAGCAGAAGATGCCTCTTTTATAAACTTTGCTTCCAGCTCCTCTGATGCCATTCTAAAACATATATTCATAAAAGAACGAGATTCTTTATCTTTCACAGTTCCTTTATAATAATCAAGATATTTATCCATAATTCCATATAATAGTTCTGCCTTTTTATTGTTTCTCTTTTCAATTTCATCAAGCCCACCAATTTTCTTTGCCCACTCTAAGACAAGTTTTACAACATATATAGCATATACAGGTGGCGTATTATACAAACTGTTTTCTTTAAAGTGTGTTTTGTATGAAAGCATTGTTGGAAGCCCTTCTTTTGCCAAATCAAGCAAACTTTTCTTCATTGTAATTAAAGTAACCCCAGCAGGACCTAAATTCTTTTGTGCTCCAGCATAAATCAAAGAAAACATATTTGGATCAAATCTTCTGGACAAGATATCTGAAGACATATCACAAAATACAGGAATACCTTCTGGCGTCTTTGGAAACTTGTGCCATTGGGTTCCATAAATTGTATTATTTGAAGTAAAATGAATATACTTTGGTTTTTCAGAAAATTTAATCTCTTCTTCTTTCGGAAGACGAGTAAAATTTTCATTTTCTGTTGAAGCAGCAACATTTGGATTTCCAAAAAATTTTGCCTCTTTCAATGCTTTTTTGGACCAAGAGCCAGTGATAACATAATCAGCAACTCCTCCATCTAAAAAATTCATTGGAACCATTGCAAATTGCAAACTTGCTCCGCCACCTAAAAATATTGTTTCATAATCATCAGAAAAGCCCAAAAGTTCATGATAAAGTTTTTTTGTTTCATTTAGAATTGCTTCAAATTCCTTGGATCTGTGAGAGATCTCAAGGATTGACATCCCAAGCCCATTTAATTCTATTGTATTTTCTTTAAGTTTTTCCAAAACACTTATTGGCAATGTT
>JBBISU010000014.1:0-2271 GCA_037441225.1 Acidobacteriota bacterium | reverse complement strand
CCAAATTTAAAATTTGCTCTGGAGGCCAAATATAATACCATGAAGCAAAAAGATCTGCTCCCCAAGCCCATACAGTTCCATCTTCTTTTAATGCTAAGGCATATGATTCACCTGCTGAAATTTTAATTATGTTTGAAAAATTATCAACGATTTCAGGTTTTTCCATACAATCACACATAATATCAGGATCTCCATAGCAAAAACAGCCCCATTGCCAGACTGTTTTATCTGATTTTAATGCAAGGGCAAAAGTTCCACCAGCTGATATAGAAATTATATCATTTAAGTTTTCTATCATGAAAGGCAAAATATCATATTCTATTATCCACGGCGAAACGCTCCAATCAAAAAGGTTTACTCCCCACTGCCATACATTTCCATTTCTATCCAATGCAATGGATCTCTCTCCCCCAGAAGATACATCAATTATATCATCTGAATTTTGAATTAAATTTGGTTTGCTTTTAGTCAATCCTATACCATTTCCCAGCTGTCCATAGAAATTATCTCCCCAAGCATACACATCTCCATTGCTTAAAATTGCAAAAGAGTTTGAAAAACCTGCTGTAATTGAAATTATATTTGAAATCTTTGATAATTTAACTGGAATGTTAGAAGAATTGTTTGTTCCATTGCCTAATTGCCCATTTTCATTATCTCCCCAAACCCATATACTTCCATCCCTTTTTAATGCAATGGAATGCTTTCCACCTGCTGAAATTACAATTACATCTTCCAGATTTAAAACTTTAATTGGAAAATTTGAATCTTCATTTGTCCCATTTCCTAACTGTCCATAATTATTCCTTCCCCATGCCCAAACTGTCCCGTCTTTTTTAAGGGCAAGGGAAAAACTACCACCTGCTGATATTGCTTTTACATTTGATAAATTTAAAACCTGAACTGGAAAATATGAGCCCTCATCTGTTCCATTCCCAAGGTAACAACATCCCCATGCCCAGACAGTCCCATCTTTCTTTATTGCAAGCGAATGGCTTCCACCTGCTGAAATTGATATTACATCTGATATGAGTGCCTGACTTGGATAATGGTTAGAATATCCATTTCCCAATTCCCCATCTTCACCTCTTCCCCAGGCAAGGATTTGATAGGGTATTTCTTTTACTTCAAATTTATCACTTCCTATGTTTAAAAGAATTAAAATTATTAATAAAATTCTCTTTATCATTTTTGCCTCCTTTTATGGTAATTCAGGAAATGAAAATACATCCCTGTTGCTTATTACAATTGTTATATATGAACCTGGCTGGCTTCTTACAATTGCATTTAAAGTATAATTACCTGGTACCAGATGTATTTCCTTTTTTAATTGAAATACATTTTTGTTAAAATCACTTGGACCAAATAACTCACCATAAGGCTCTAAATTTATCTCAGCTGATGAGACTGCTGTCTCTTGATTGAATAAATCCCCATTTGTTATATTTACAAAATAATTACCTTCCTCTTGAACTTGAAACTCAAAACTTTCCCACTCTGGGCTTCCCTTTGCTCTTTGAACTTCCACAGATAATATTATACCATTGTAAAGATAAGAATTTGCATCATTTGTTTTCATAATTACACATTGTTTGAATTTTAATATTGAATTGTTTAAACATTCCTCTGGATCAATTAAAAGCCCACAATCCTTTTGTTCCCTGTAAAAAGTAGCATAACACTTATCACATACCTGCCAATCTGTTATTTGAAAGTTTATGTTTGAGATTTGATAATCTGAAACTGTTTGGGTTATATAAGGAGGATATGATACATAACAATCTTTCCTTGAAACTACCTTATAAGTTCCAGAAGGCAAATATAGTAAATAATTTCCTTCATTATCTGTCTTTGTGCTATCAAAATAATTTGAAGAATAAGCAGAAACTGTCCAATTTGTAAAAGCTCCACCAATTTGAATTGGACCATTTACTCCTCCTGTGAGTGGCATAACAAATATATCTAACCAGAAATTTTGATTTGGAAGATCATTTTTACAAACATTGACAACTCTATAAGGCAAAGGATTATAACCTACCTCATAGTCATTGCCTTCAAAGGTCTCTGTTCTAAAAGCATGTAAATTGTATGTTGAACCTTGAACATCTGGAAAAATATAATATCCATTTTGACCTGATATTTTATATCCAATTTGATTTGTTTCATCTTCAATAATTACACCTTCCCTTGGATGATATTCTGTCTTCCAGCTATTATCTTTTTGTTTTATATGATATATGTCAGTTACAGTTCCTGATATATCAGGTGCTG
>JBBISU010000013.1:2332-2586 GCA_037441225.1 Acidobacteriota bacterium | reverse complement strand
TTTTCCTTCTACACCTTTTTTAATTAAATTTAAAACATTTTTTGAAATTTCCTTTTCAATTTTATATTTTTTTAATATTTCCATTGCTTCTATGAAAGTTGTCTCATCAGGAGTTGTGGGACCAGAACCAATTACATCCAATTTATCACAAACTACATCTGAAATTATAAAAGAAATTGTTGGAGCAGGATATAAAAATTTGAAAAGATTTCCCCCCTTTACTTTTGATAAATGTTTTCTTACACAATTTAATT
>JBBISU010000013.1:0-2322 GCA_037441225.1 Acidobacteriota bacterium | reverse complement strand
ATATTTGCTCCTCTTTTTAGTAAAATTTCTGTTGTCCTAATTTTTTCTCTTAAACTTATTTCTTCTTTTGGATAAACAAAAAGAGAAGAAGTTCCCCCCGAGATCATTATTAAAAAGATTGAACTTTCTTTTTCTTCTTCTATCCTTTTTAAAATTTCTTTTGTTCCCTTCAAGCCATTTTTATCAGGAACAGGATGCCCAGCTTCCAATATTTTTAAATTTTTAAAGATTTTCTCTTTTAAATCTAAATGACCATATTTTGTTAAAACTACGCCATTTTTTACATAATCTTTTAATTCTTCCATTGCACCTTTAGCCATCTTATAGCCCGCTTTTCCAATTGAAAATAAAACAGCTTTTTTCCCTTTTGCTTTTTCTATCTCTTCAAATAAAATCTTTATATTTTCTTTTACAAGCTTTGATGGTTCAACAGCAGATAAACCTGAAAAATATAATTCTTTTAAAATCTCTTTCACAATAAAATTTTAACATTTCTTTTAAACATTCTTAAATAAATAATTTTTTTCATTTATAAGATCCTATAAAATATTATGGATACCTTTAACTTAAAAAAATATTTAAGCTATTAAAAAGAATAATGATAATTTAATTAAAAGATGTTTCCTAAATTATTTTTTTTAAAATAAAGAACAATGGCTGATTCATTTTCGTAAAAGAAAAAACAAATAAATTATTTTAAATTTTCTTATTAATTGAAAACAAAGGTTGAAGACAAAGTTCATTTACAGTTTCTTTCAACTTTTTAAATTTAATAAATTTTTAATTTTAATAAATTAACTTATTGCTTTTTTCTATTGAATTTTTTTCCTTATATTCCTTTTCAATAAAATTTTTAAATCTCTCTGCCAATTCTTTCAATTTATCATCTTTTGAGTTTTTTTTATATATTCACACCTTGACAAAAGTTTTTCCTTTTTTTCTTCTAAAAAAAGCCCCAAAAACATCCCTTCAAATTCTATCTCATAATAATATGGAAAACTTTTATACAATTCTTCTACTTCTTTAATCCTTTCATATATTTTCTTTATCTTCTCCCACTCCGGTTCAATAAAATTAACCCTATCCTTTTTCATCAGCCCTTCCATTATGAAATTGAAATCTTTCATTATATTTTCTAAATCTTCATCTCTCCTTATTTTATCATAGAAAAAACTCAAACCCTTCTTTAATTCAAGGTATACTGCCCATGGAAAATATACTGATTCTTTTTTCTTTAATAATTCCTCCATTTCTTCATTGTATCTTTCCCAAAATTCCTTGCTCATCCCTTTTAAATTGTTTAAATAAAATCCTTTATCAAAACCAGTTGGATAATTTACTTTTACTTTCTTTTTTCCAAGTTCCTTAAACCTTCCTTCTTTTTTTTGCCTTTCCCTTTCCTCTTCCCTATCATATTTTAACAATCTGAGAAGATCAAGTGAATCTTGATACCTCTTTTCTTCCTTTGCTCTTTTCATTTATTCCTTTATCTCTTTATTTTTTTCCTTTTCCTCTTGAGTTAAATTTTCTTCCTTACAGGTCTCTAAAGGGTCAACCAATATTGAAATAGTCCACTCTCCTTCACTTTTTATCAAGTCAGCTATGTTTATCCTTTTAAAATCTAAATCCTCCCTTTTAAATTGATTGTACAAATTTAAACAATAATGCTCATTCCCTTCAAATTCTATATATACCTCATTCAAAAAAGGAAGTTCCCCAAAGGGAACTTTTGCTTCTAATATTAACGGTTCACCTAAATATACTTCCTCCTGTGGTATATCTATAAAAAATCCTTCTGAATTTAAAAGCAAAAGAAATAATATTATCATTTTACAATTAAAACAAGGCGGTCTTTGTCATTTGCTACTTGTCCCCTTTGGTTTTTCCCATCTATTGAAAATTCAAGGACATTCCTTCCACTTTTCAAGCTTATTCTCACCCAATCCCCTCCGCCTATAACTGGATGAAATAAGCTTTTGATGTCTTGATCATTTAATGTTGCTTTAAAGGTCTCTGGAATTATTGTCTTTCCATAGTAAATGAAAACATCAAATTTATCAGTCCCTGCTGGAAGCTCTGTTTGTGTATCCTTTGGTTCTAAATACCTTAAAAATAAGTTTACATCATCCGGCTTTTGCCCTCCTCCATTGAAAAGTTCAAGTTCTTCTGGGTCAACTGGACCTATTGTATCAACTATGTATTCATAAAAATCTTCAAGGGCAACTGGTGGATCTGCTTCACCTGGATAATATCCTTCCTGAGATGGATCTGGCGCATATTGCTCAAACCATATCTTTATTACATCCCTATCATAAGGTATCA
>JBBISU010000012.1:642-2590 GCA_037441225.1 Acidobacteriota bacterium | reverse complement strand
AACATAAAATTAATTGTTTTTCAAACTATTATTCATATCTTAATGCCTCGATTGGATGGAGAGAAGAAGCTTTATATGCAGGATATATCCCAAAAAAAATTCCAACAATAGCTGCAAAGGATAATGCAAGCCCTACTGCCCACAAAGGAATATGGGCTTCTGGGAAATTTGGTATAAGTTTTGCACCACCCATCCCTAAAAGAAAACCAAAACCAACACCAATTATCCCTCCAACAAGAGAAAGAGTTACTGCTTCTATTAAAAATTGCAAAAGTATATCCTTTTTCCTTGCTCCAACTGCTTTTCTTAAACCAATTTCCTTTGTTCTTTCTGTAACTGATACAAGCATTATATTCATAATTCCAACACCACCAACTAAAAGGGATATCCCAACAACTGCTGCAACAACAAGAGTAATGGAACCTAATATCTTTGATACAGTTGATAGGATCTCTTCTTGAAGCATTATCCTAAAATCATTTGGCTGACCTTCTTTTATTTTATGGGTCCTTCTTAATATTTCTGTTATCTGTTCTTTTGCAAGTTCTGCTGCTTCAGGGCTCTTTGCTTTTATATCAAGGCGCATCTGCCTTGCAGATATTTCGCCAAAGATCATTTGAGAAGTTGTATAAGGTAGAATTAAAACACTATCCTGATCCTGTCCAAACATTTGTCCTTTTTTTTCCATAATTCCAACAACAGTTAATGGATTCCCTTCCACAACAACTTCTTTTCCAATTGGATCTGGATCAAGTTTTAATTCTTTCACAAGGGTTCTCCCAATAACTGCAACTTTCTTTCTTCCTTCAATATCTTCTTTTGTAATGAACCTTCCTTTTTCAACATAATGGTTTGCAATATAAGGATAATAATCATTTACTCCAATGTAAAAGCCACTCCACTTTCTACCACTTGAATGGATATATCCTGCTCTCCAAATTATTGGAGTTAAAAATTCCACTGCCGAGGCATATTTTTCAATCTCTTTTGCATCTTCCATTGTTATTCTTATATCTTTTCCTGAAAAATCGGGGTTATTTGGATCGTGTTCTGCAAAAACAATTATGTAAGTTGCTCCAACACCTTGAAGTTCCTGTGAAATCATATAAGATAAGCCTTGAACAATTGCAACAACACCAACAACAGCACCAACTCCAATTATGATTCCAATTGTTGTAAGTATTGACCTCATTTTATTTGAAAAAATTGCCTTTAGGGCAACTCTAAAATTTTCTAAAAATATCATTTTGATGAATCCTCAATTATCTTCCCATCCCTTAGTTTAATTAGTCTCTTTGCATGCTTTGCTATATCGGGTTCATGGGTAACTAAAATAATTGTATTGCCTTCTTCATTTAATTTGTCAAAGATTGACATAATGTCTTCTGATGACTTTGTGTCAAGGTTTCCAGTTGGCTCATCAGCCAGTATAATTGAAGGATTTGTTACAAGGGCTCTGGCTATAGCAACCCTTTGCTGTTCGCCTCCTGAAAGTTCCGATGGCATATGTTTTGCTCTGCCTTCAATTCCGACTTTTTTCAATGCCTCATAAGCTCTTGTCTTCCTTTCTTTTTTTGGAACTCTTGAATAAACCAATGGAAGTTCCACATTTGATAAGGCATCCGTTCGGGCAAGTAAATTAAAATTTTGAAAAACAAAGCCAATCTCTTTATTTCTTATAAAAGCAAGTTCTTCATCTCCCATCTTTTCAATTTCTTTTCCTTTTAAAAAATACTTTCCTCTGGAAGGCACATCAAGACATCCAATAATATTCATAAGAGTTGACTTACCAGAACCAGAAGGACCCATAATTGCTAAAAACTCTCCTTCTATAACATTTAAATTTATACCATTTAAAGCGTTAACTTCTGTTGAACCAGTTCTATAAACTTTATGGATTTCCTCCATTAAAATTACTTCAACTTCCATAATCTTCCTTCTTCTCTTT
>JBBISU010000012.1:0-624 GCA_037441225.1 Acidobacteriota bacterium | reverse complement strand
TCTTTCAAAACCCTTAAAGGCCCTGTTACAACAGGAGTTCCTTCTTTGATATCCCCAAAGATTTCAGTATTTATCTGATCTTGAATCCCTGTTGTTACTGGAACTCTTTTTGCCTTTCCTTTATCGTTTATAAATATAAATTTCTCACCTTTTTTTTCTTGAATTGCCTGCGATGGCACTGCTAAAACATTCTTTTTTTCTTGAACATAAATCTTTGCCTTTGAAGTCATCCCGGGTTTTAAATCTTCAAAATTTTCTTTTATCTTTATCTTTACCTTAAAATAATTTACATCTACTTTTTTAAAAGCAGATTCACCTATTTCTTCTACAATTCCTTCTAATTCTTTTTGAGGGAAAGCATCAACTGTAATTTTTGATTTTTGACCAAGAGAAATCTTTGCAATCTCTGATTCAACAACATCTACTTCTGCCAGTATATCAGATAAATCAGCAATAACCGCAATAGTTGAACCAGGGATATTTGGAGTTCCTGAAATTACAACTTCTCCTTCTTTTAAAATTAAATCTACAACTTTTCCATCTATTGGACTTGTAATCGTTGTCTTCCTTAATTTATCTTCTGCTTCTTTTAAATACTTTTCAAGGCGGTTTATTTCTTCCTTT
>JBBISU010000011.1:0-2773 GCA_037441225.1 Acidobacteriota bacterium | reverse complement strand
TCTGGTATGATACCCAAAAACCTCATTCCTCTTTGAATAATACCCGCCTCTAAAATACCTCCTTTTTTCCCCCTTTCCCCTTTAATCCTATATCCCCTTAAAAAACAAAAGTCCAATATGTTATGGAATTCTACAAACACTTGACAATTTAATTTAAAAATTGTAAATTTAGATGATAAAAATTTTGGAGGTTTTCTTATGTATCCTGTATGGGAAGTCCCATATTTGACTTCTGGAATCGTTTTGGGATTAATTGCTGCCTTTCATATCCTGCCAAGCCATCTTTCCACTTCTTTGATGTGGTTTAATGTAATATTTGAAAGGAAAGCATATAAAGAAGGAAGGCCTGAATATTTAGAATTTATCAAAAAAAATACCCTTCTTCTTTTAATTTTTGCTTACATTTTTGGTTCTTTGTCAGGTGTTGGTATATGGTTTTCTGCAACCCTTGCAAACCCAAAAGGTATTTCTGCGTTAATACACAATTATGTCTGGGGATGGGCAACAGAATGGTGCTTTTTTGTAATTGAAGTCCTTGCAATTTATATTTATTATTACACACTTGGAAAAGTGGAAGAAAAATTGCATCTTAAAATTGGTTATATCTTTGCAATTGCTTCCTGGATTACAATGACAATAATTGTTGGTATACTTGCCTTTCAGCTAACCCCCGGAAAATGGCTTGAGACAGGAAAATTTTTTGATGGCTTTTTTAATCCAACTTATTTCCCACAACTCCTGGCAAGGACATTTTTTATGTTTGCAATTGGTGGGCTCTTTGCCATTGCAGTTGCAAGCAGGATAAAAAATTTAGAGATTAGAGAAAAGATTTCAAAATTTTCAGCCCTCCTTGGGGGAGCTGGCTTGATTTTGGGAAGCATTTCTTTAAACTGGTATATAAAAATGATGCCAAAAAATTCATTAAAGGTTTTTTCTGACTTGAAATTAGAAGGAATATATAAATTGGGTCAATATTCTGTTTTGCTGATTTTAATTTATTTCATTTTTGTCTTTTTAAAGCCAAGGTGGATCCACATAATTCCTTCAATTTTATTTATTGCTATTGCTTTTTTTGGAATCTGGAGTGGGGAAAGATTGAGGGAAATTGCCAGAAAACCCTATGTAATTCATAGTGTAATTTATTCAAATCAAATTATTTCGAAAGATTTGCCTTCAAAAAATGTAAAAAATGAAATAGATATTTTCAATAAAGAAGGAGTCCTTTCAAAATTTTATTTAAAAAATTTAATTTTGAAAGAAAATACAACACCTAATAAATTACTTATGGGAAGGGTTCTGGCACAAATTGAATGTTCTTCCTGTCATACTTTACAGAGGAAGGGTTTAAGACCTTTGCCTGTTTTACTTGAAAGATTGGGTGCAAAAAATGAAGAAGATATATCAGGTATCCTTGATATGCTTGAGGGTTATTCTTTTATGCCTCCCTTTGTTGGAAATGAAGAGGAAAAGGAAGCGTTATCTTTTTATTTAAAGAATCTATTTGAAGGAGGTGAATAATGTACGATACCTTTGGTGTTCCTTCACACCCAATAATTTTTCAGGTTTTAATGGTTTTAACCTTTGCTTTGCATATTATTTTTGTAAATTTAACATGGGCTTCTTCCTTCCTTGCTTTTTATTTCAATTTAAAAAAGGAAGAAAATTATATAAATTTATCAAAAACATTAAAGAAGTCAATTCCTTCCCTTTTTTCTGTGGCAATGCTTTTAGGAATTGCCCCTCTTTTATTTATCCAGACAATTTATGATTATTTCTGGTATAACTCAAATATTTTTTCAGGAATATTTGTAATTTTATTTATTTTTGTTTTAATGCTTGCCTTTTCTTTCCTTTATATTTATTATCTCTCAGAAAAAGCACCAAACTGGCTTGGGCTTTTATCCTTTCTTTTAATTTCTTTTGCAGGTATTACAATGCATATTTTAAATATACAAATGCTTAAATCAAATAAATGGGCAACCTTCTGGCATCCTTCTTCTTTTGGAAAATTAAATAGCTTTGAATTTTATAGGTTTTTGCACTTTTTCCTTGCCTCCTTTGCCCTCGTTGGTTTTTTTATTTTAATAAACAGTTGGTATTTGAAGAAAAAACAAGTGGAAGAGGAAGTTGTAAATTTCAGAGCAAAACTGGGCTTTAAAATATTTTTTGTTTTTACAATCCTGCAAGCAATTTCAGGTATCTGGTGGCTTTTGATGATTCCGGGAAAATTTAAATTTTATTTTGACCATTTCTTTATCTTTTCTCTTTTATTATTTTTAATTTTACTCCATTTTATGATAAGGGCATTGAAAGATCCATTAAAATACTTCTGGCAGATTTCAATAAATCTTTTTATTCTACTTCTTTTTATGGCAATAAATAGGGAAAGTTTAAGGTCTTTGTATTTAAAAGAAGCAGGTTTTAATTTAAGCCAGTATCCATTAAATATACATATTCCAAGTTTTATATTATTTTTAGTTACTTTTATTTTAGCTATTTTTGTTGCCTTTTTTATGCTAACAGTTGTTTATAAAGGAGGGCTTAAAAAGGAAAAATTAGAAGAAACAAAATTTATTAAAATGGCAGCAAATTTTTCAATTTTAGGACTTCTTGTCTGGTTAGGTATTGTTGTTTTAATAGGAATTTACATTTATGTCAAAAATCTTTGATTTTGAAGGGAAAGTTGCACTTATAACAGGCGGTTCTTTAGGGATTGGAGGGAGTAAGTGGGGTCAGGTCTTGATTCTTGAATTGTTAGTGTTTCATAATTTTA
>JBBISU010000010.1:3304-3516 GCA_037441225.1 Acidobacteriota bacterium | reverse complement strand
TAAATTTGCTACCTCAATCCTTGCTTCTTGCTCAATATTTTTAATTAATTCCTTCTTTGCCTCTTCTGAAGAAAGTCCTGCAATTTGTTCCAACTTTTGCTTTTGCTCAAGTACTAATTTTTCTGCTTCTTTTATTTTTTCTTCAAATTCCTTTTGTTTATGCTGGATTTGTGCTTCTTTATCTTTTAAATCAATTTCTAATTTATCTAAAT
>JBBISU010000010.1:0-3211 GCA_037441225.1 Acidobacteriota bacterium | reverse complement strand
TCCTCATCTGCATATACTTTTCCTTGGCAGAAATTGCAGCTTCCCTTGCTTTTTCTTTTGCTTCTTTATCTGCCTTTTCTATAATATTTTGACCTTCTGCTTTTGCTTTATTAATTAATCCTTTTGAGTAAAATTTTGAAAATAGATAAAAAATTATTAAAGAAAGTAAGAAACCAATAACAAAACTTAAAATAATGTAAAAAAAATTCAACATAATACCCTCCTTATAACAATTCAAGGAGGTGAAAAGGCTAATTGAGGAGTGTAGAAATTCCCCCGCTTTGGCCGCAGGGGCCTTTTCTCTGAACCTGGCTTAACCAGGTGGGTACCTCGGGGAAGCCCATTAGCTTCTTTAAAAAAGAAGCACCGTAAACTTCTTTCCACAAAGGTTCCCAAAAAAGAAGTGTTGGCTCAGGAAACATTAGCTCCCTACGCACCAAGCAGGGGAAGTTTTTAATATCTTCAATAAAATTTAAAAATTTATCCATTTTTATCTCCCAGATTCTGGGAAATCTTTGCCAAAATTTCAAAAATTTTTTCCTCAATAAGCTTTTTTTCACCTTCCTGTTTTTTTTTAAAATCTTCAAACTCATCCAAAAGGTTTAAAGAAAGAAGAACCAATATTTTAATTGGATCAACAGTTGGGGAAACCTTTTGAATTTCTTCAAGTCTTCTTTGAAATTTTTCAACTAAAGCTTGAAGAAAGTCCATATTTTTATCGCTTTTAAAGCGAATTATTTGCCCAAATACTGGAACTTCAAAGCTATTCAATTCCATATCATATTATTTTACTACTTTTTAAAAATAAAAGCAAATAGAACAATAAAAATTTTAAATTGAAATATCATTAATTTTCAATTATAATAATTTTGGAGGAGATATGATATTATTATTATTTTTTTTGTCCCTTTCAATTTTAGATGAAGAGTATTTTTTCATCCAGAAAAAGGAAGGGAAGAGTTTGTCAGAAGTCTTGGATGAAGAAATGGTTTATTATAAAAATGCTTTAAAAGAAAATCCAGAATCCTTCTTAATTAGAGCAAATTTGTTAAAAATCTCTTATTTTAAAGGTTCTTACACTGGCTTATCAAGTGAAAAAGCAAAAGAGGTCTTTGCAGAAGCAAAGGAAATTGCGGAGGAAAGCAAAAAAATGTTGATGGATAAGATAAAAATTGAAAAGTTAAAGGAACCTGAGGAAGTAGCAAAAAAAGCAAAAGACATAAAAGGTATTTCAGAGTTTTTCTTTTGGGACAGTGCTTGTTGGGGTCAATGGGCTTTGCTTTATGGAAAATTTAAGGCAGCAAAGGAAGGAGCTGCCAAAAAGATATGGTTTTCTGCTTCTGTTGCTTTAATTTTAAATGAAAAATTAGAAGATGGAGGACCCCATAGGGTTTTAGGCCGACTTCACCACCAGACACCAAAAATTCCATTAATTACTGGTTGGGTTTCAAAGGAAGAGGCATTAAAACATTTAAAAATGGCAGTAGAACTTGGACCAGAAGAACCAATGAATTATTTATTTTTAGGTGAATTATATTTAGATTTAAAACAAAAAGATAAGGCAAAAGAAATCTTTGAAAAAGGATTAAAGCTTCCAGTAAGAGAAAAAAAAGAGCCAGCAGATATTGATAGTTTAAAGAAAATTGAAGAAAACTTAAAGAAATTTTAATATTTTATAAAATATGGAATATAAAGTGAAAGAAGTTTTAAGTTTAAGACAGAAAAAGCTCCTTGAAGAGTTTTTAGATCTTGCAGAAGATAAAGAAAATACCTTTACTCTCCCTGCTCTTGAAGGATTCTTTTTTGGCATTGCTATAACCCCTGTAATAGTTGTGCCAAGTGAATGGATGCCTATTATTTTTGATGGTCCTATCCCACTTTTTAAGAGCGACAGACAAGCAAATCTTTTACTTTCTAATCTTTTTGATTCATATAACTCATATCTCTCTGCTTTTCATAAGGATGAATTATCTTTCCCATATGAAATTGAAAATCCAACAAAGGAGCTTTTATATGAATTAGAGGAATGGTGTGCTGGCTTTATAGAAGCTTTGTTTTTAAACCTTGAAATTTGGCATATTAATACAAAGGATGAAAATTTGAAAGAGGAACCAAATGATGAAATTTACAATGTACAAATGGCTTTTACTATTATATATTCTTTTGTCAATCCGGAAATTTTAAAGCATTTTCCAACTGAAAAAATGGAAGGGATAGAAAATGAAGAAGAAATTTATCTTACAATTTACAATTCTTTGCCTTCTGCTGTTGAAACACTTAAAAATTATGGTTTAAAAATGGCAAGGGAAAAATTTAAATAATCTTAGAAATTTTAAGGTTTTTATTTTTGTTATATATCTAAATAAAATTGGAGGTTTGAATGAGCGATATTTTTGCAAAGGTTCAAAAGGTCTTAGATGAAGAGATAAGGCCTGCCCTTCAAATGGATGGAGGGGATGCAGAGCTTATATCTGTTGAAGATGGGGTTGTTCAAGTTAAGCTTCAAGGAGCTTGTGGGGCCTGCCCTATGGCTTTAATGACCCTTGTTGGCTTTGTAGAAGAAAGGTTAAAACAAAGGATACCAGAAGTAAAAGAAGTTATCTCTGTTTAAAGATTAATGGAAGGGATTGTATTATCCCTTGCCTATGGTGGGTATGGAGTAGTTAAAAAAGGGAAAGAAGTTTTTCTTATATCAGGTGCATTACCAGAAGAAGAAATTGATTTTAATACAGATTTTAAAAGGAAAGGTGTAAATTTTGGAGTTTTAAAAAGGGTTATAAAATCTTCTGAATTTAGAGTTAAACCAAAATGCAAGTATTTTTTAAATTGTGGTGGCTGCAACTTCCAAAATTTAGATTATAATCAACAATTAATCGAAAAGGAAAAAATTTTAAAGGAAATTTTAAAAAAAATCGGAAAATTAGAAGTAAAATTTATTCAAAGGAATATGGCTATAGGTCAAAGGTTCAATTTGAAATAAATGAAAAGGGAAAGGTTTGTTTTTTTAAAAGAAATTCAAATGAATTGATAGAAATTGATGAATGCCCTATTCTTTCAAAGCCCTTAGAACTTTTTCTAAAAAGAGTTTATAAAAATGATTTAAAGTTATTTGATGTGAAAAATTTAGCCTTTTACTTTTCAAAATCAATTATTGGAAGGATTGAAACAAGGGAAGGAAATTTTTTAAAACTCTGGAGAGACTTGAAAAATA
>JBBISU010000009.1:0-3637 GCA_037441225.1 Acidobacteriota bacterium | reverse complement strand
AAAAATATTATGTTTGATTTGCTATAAAAGATCAAATTTCTTATTATTCATTGAAAAAAATCTTAATTTAGTTAAAAATGAAAAGATCTCTTAAATAACTTTAAATTTTATGTTAAATATTTTTTAAGAGCAAAACCTCAAGACACTTATCTTTTATAGGTCATAAAGCAAACTTTATTTTAATCCTTACCTCAATAAGGTTTCAAATAAAACATTAAATAATTTTTAAACTTATAGCTCATTGTCAATTAAAGAAAAAAAGATAAATAATGAAAATTTAAAAATATTTGAATTTTAGTTAAGGAAAAATATTTTGAAATGTTCCATCGCCTGTTTGGTTATCAACTTTTGAGTTGTAAGCAATATAAATTTTATTTTCTTCTCCTTTTATCTTTAATGCAAAACCATCTTCTGTTTTATTAAAAATTGTTGATAATACATTGTCTATTTGAACTAATTTTTTTCCTTCTATTTCTATTTCTTTTTCATCTATTATTTCACCATCCTTTATTAAATATAAATTAAATTTATTTTTTTCATCTGATAAATTTAGTATTCCTAAATTTGTCCTAAAATTTTCATCTTCTTCTATGTCAATTAAATAACCTTCACCATTTGTTAAATCATATTTGTTTAATGCTTTTATTCCTTGTCCGTAGGTTTGGGCTGGGAAAGCTGAGGCCCCTACGAACTGCTGCTCTTCTGCTCTACTGCTCTCATTTTCTGTATATACCCTTGCCCTCACAATAAGCCCTGATGTTGAATGTCTTATTTCAAGGTATCCAAAAGTTTCTTCAAAGGAAAAAAATTCTTTTAAAATATCTTTGAAATATCTTGTCTTTCCTTCTTCAAGTGTAATAGTTAAACTTTCCTCAAAACCATCTGCTGAATGGTATGTTAAATTTATCTCTTGTGTTTCTGCTCCTACATTAGTTAATATAACTTCACTCTTCCAGTTTGTCCCATAGGATCCTTCCTTTGATGCTACAACTGGTATTATTTTTATAAAATCTTCTGGAAGAAAACTTCCATAGTGTTCACCTTCTATATAAACTGGATCTCCTGTTGAGTTATCTACAATTGATGAATAACAAGAAAACCTCCCATCTTGTGTATCTGTCCATAAAATTGCATAGGCACTATCATATTCTTCTTCTATGTTTAAACTTGAAAATATGTTGTTTATTTGTAAGTGTTGAAAGGCATCTAAATTATATTTAACTGATGAAATCTCTTCACCTTCACTATTTAATAATTTTAATTTTACCTCAATTGGAAATTCTTTTAAATTAAAAAATCCAATGTTTGTTCTAAAATTTTGATTGTTTTTTAAACCAACCAAATATGCCTTTTCTCCTTGATAAAATGTTTCCTCATAAGGGGATGCCCTTATTCCTTGACCATATGTTCCAGATGAGTTTGCTTTAGCTTCGCCTCGCAACATGGCTCTACTGCTCTGCTGCTCTGTATATGTCCTTGTAAATATTATTGGTTGTGTATCCTGCAAACAAATTGATGTCATTGCTCCAAAGCTATTTGGCGTATTAAAGTAATTTGAAATAATATCTTTTAAATTTAAAAATCCTTTTGGATTTAAATTTAAATTTACTGTTTTATTTCCAAAACTACTAAAATAATTTAAATCAACTGAAATTTCTTCATCTGAAGGATTGAAAATTGAAAAATCCGTCTTCCAGTATGTTGAATTTGCACCAACTGTTGATGCAGATGCAGGAATGACTTCTGCCAAACCTGGCTTTGGTTTATACCTTACTACCCTATAAGGTTCTAATATATAAACACTCCCATCTGGCGCCAAACTCACTGATACAGGGCTTAATCTTTTTATTAAATCATTTAAATCCCCAAATTCTGTTATGATATTCCCATCATAGTCAACTACTACTATATTAATTTCATTTGAAATATTTTTTAAAAATATTTTATTGTCTTGTGATATGTCCAAGTCAGTAAAATAATAACCATCTGGGAAAATAAGTTCCTTTACATTATTTCCATCCTGGCCAATTATTGTTAATCTGTTTTCACAGGGCATCAATATGTTTTTCTGGTTATCTAAATCAAAGGAAAAAACAGTGCAATCTATATTATAATAAATCTTTTTTAAAAATTCTCCATTACCTGAAAATTTTGCAATTGATTTGTTGCTTATATCTAAAACATATACATAACCATCTTTATCAACGGCTATGTCTTGCATTTGATCTATAATATAGGAGTTTGGAATATAAGTAGGCCAGGAGGTTATCATATTTCCTTTTTTATCAAATTTATAAATCCTTCCTGCTTCTTTATCCCCTACAAATATATTCCCTTCATCATCAACTGCCAATGTTATTGGTTCTGCAAAATATGCTTTATCTTCCCCTCCTATTATCATTTCAAGTTCACCTTTTTTGTTGAATACCTGAACCCTTTTGTTTCTTGTATCTGCTACAAATATTTTTTCATTGTTTGAGACTTCTATCTTCCTTGGAGATAAAAACCTCCCTGGTTCTTTCCCAGAGGCAGTCCAGATGCCAAGCAAATTTCCTTCTGTGTTAAATATTTGAATTCTGCGTAAAAATACATCTGTAATATATAATATTCCATTATAATAATGAATATTCCCTGCTGCCCAAAAATTTCCCGGCTCAGAACCATAATATCCCCATCCTTTTATATAATTTCCATTTTGGTCAAATTTATTTATAAATGGAGGATTATAAAGTGAACTTTTTGTATAAATATACCCATTATCATCAACACAAACTCCCATTCCCCCTCTTGTCCCTAAATCAATTTCTTTTAGCTTTTCACCATCTAAAGTATAAATTGTTATCTTTCCACTTGTATAATAATATCCTGCATAAATTTTTTCTGAATCTACCCATATTGAACTTGCCGGATCTCCAAATGATTTTACTATTTTCAAATCCTTATCAAATACATATATCTTTGCTGGTTCCATATAGCCATGTCCAATTGCATATATATACCCATTTGAATACATTGCATCTATTACACTTACCCCTGTGCTTTTTATTATTCTACCTTCTGGTGTTGCCTTTACAAGATTATAATCCTTATAATATAATACAAGCCCATAAATGTACCCTTCTTCATCAACTGAAATTGATTCTATCCCTTGCCTTCTCCCTTCTGAATCTTTTATCTGAATAATTTTGTTTATCTGCCCTTGCTGGCTTAAAAAAAATAACTCAGTTCCGGCTCCTATGCAAATATTTCCTTTTTTGTCATCTGTGATTGAATTTGCCCAAAAATACCAAGGTGGGTCTTGCTGTGGAAAGTGCATATCATAAATATATTCATTTGAAATTGAAATGGAAGAAAAGAAAATTAAAAAAATATATAATTTAGTTGATTTTATAAACCTGCAAAAAAAATTTAAAGGAAAAAGCAAAATAAAAATTACCTTTTTCATTTTCCCATCATCTTTAATTTATCAAAAATTTTTCCCTCTGTCAAGAGAAAAAATATATAAAATCAATGAATAGCTGGATTTGAATTTGCAATTTTGATTATTTAAATGAGAAAATCAGCTCCTTTCTCCTTCTTTGATTTTTTTCCTTCACATATTTCTTTATTATTTTTTTGTATTTGAGATACCCCTTAT
>JBBISU010000008.1:0-2031 GCA_037441225.1 Acidobacteriota bacterium | reverse complement strand
TCTGAATGGCTTCTTTAAATTCATCTTTGAAAACTCCATAAATAAGATGATCACAATATTCTCCAAACATAAAAAGTTGCTTCCGCAAAACGCCTTCTAATTTAAAACCAAGTTTTGGAAGAATTTTTTGAGATGCTATTAGAAGTGAAGGAAGCCCTGCTGTTATTTTTCTTAAGCCTAAGACATCAAAAGCATAAATTAAAGCAGTTTTCATTCCATCAGTTCCAATACCCTTGCTCCAGTATTTTTTTTCTCCTATCATCATTCCCAAATCTCCTATTCCTGCTCTCCAATCAATATGGCCTATCTTTAATGTGCCAACAAATTCATCATTTTCTTTTAAATAAACAGCAAAAAAACAATCATTTTTACTTTCAAATAATTTTAAAACATACCTTTCAACTTCTTCAAATTGAAAAGGCATTAAATATTCCAAACGATATAACATCTTTACTGTCTCTAAATCCTGAAGCCATTTAAAATATTTTGGATCATAAAGATTTTCTTTTGTAAAATCTTGAAGATAACAAATTTTTCCTTCTAATCTCATATATCCTCCAAGAAATATTTCCCTAAGCCCAGGGATATTTATTGCTATAATGTGATTTTAAATCTTCCAACTCAACAGGTATATTCTGGCTTTCAGCAGATTTATAAGCAGCAACTAAAACAGAAATTGCATTCCTTCCATCTTCACCTGAGGGATAACCTTTTCCTTCAAACATTGTCTTTAAGACAAGGGAAGTTGTATTTATAATATCTGGCGGACTTACCTTAATTATTTCCTTTTTACCTGGCATTGCATATTTAGTGGTAGGCAAATTTAAGTATTCCTTTTCTCTTATGAAATAATGGATTTCTCCATTTAATTCATCTGCCAAAAGGATTCCATTTTTCCCTGCATAAGTTACCAAAATCCAGTGCCCTTGATCTGAGCCAATTTCAATGTAAAACCTTTTTCCACTTTTTGTTTCAACCCTTATCTGCCCTGCCCTGTCTTCAAATTCAGGACCCCTTGGATTTAGAACAATTTCTTTTGAAAACCAAGCAGTAACATTCCAAGCCATTTCATTTGTCAGGTATCTGAAAAGTTCAAAATAATGAGTACCATTCATAGCAAAACCCATATTACCTGCAACTACATTTACACTTGCAAGTCCTCCAAATTCTTCACTTTCAATAATTTCTTTAACCTTTGTGTATTGCTCCATAAATCTCATTTGATGGTTTATTCCTAAAATACAGTTATTTTTTTTACAAATTTCAATCATTTCATCACATTCAGCAAGGGAAGTTGCCATTGGCTTTTCACAAAGAATAAAAGGAATCTTTGCTTCTGCTGCCATTTTTGTATAATAAAAATGAAAATTTGCAGTCGTAGCAATTATAAGGCAATCTAAATTTTTCTTGATTAAATCTTCAACTGATTTGCAAATTATATCATTTTTTATATTTTCTTCTTTTATTGCTGATTCAATTGATCCTTTCCTTATGTCAAATACACCTGCCAATTCCAAACCAAGGTGTCTTACAACTTTTATGTGCCTTCTCCCCATTCTCCCTAAACCAATTATCCCTGCTTTCATTTAAATCTCTCCTTTATTTCTTTTTTTGTCATATAACAAAATTTATACTTCATTTATATCTTTAACTAAAATTTTTTTAATTTCCTTTTCAAAAAAATTTTCCATCTGGCTTTTTTCTATTTTTTTTATCAAAACAATATCTTCAAATCCTTTTGGAACCTTTAATAATTTATACTTCAAAATATCAGAAATTCCTGAAACTTCACATTTTTTTTCTGCAAAAGAAAAAGCATCAACTAACGAAATTTTAGATTTTTTTAAAGAAAAATAAAAATCTACATAATCTTTTGCTTCATTCCTATCAGAAATTGCACATAATTTATTTATCATAATATCTAAAAAACTATCAATCATTAAACCATTTACTATTTGGTGTTTTTCTAAGTTTTTTAAAGGATACCATACAAATTCTACATTAAGCTTTGAACCATTTTTAAAATCTAAA
>JBBISU010000007.1:1747-2042 GCA_037441225.1 Acidobacteriota bacterium | reverse complement strand
AAAACAAACTTAAAAGAACAAGGAAGCTATGAATTAAATGAAAAAAATCAAATAATTGATGAGTTTTCAGAAGCTTTTGTCTTAGTTTATCCCTTTCTTTCTTTTGAGTCCTTTGAAAAAGGTGAGGAAAAAGAGAGTGAAAAAATAAAAGATTATATGAAAATCCTTGAAAAACTTCGTTATCCTTCTTTTGAATTTTATTTTCTGCCTGCAATTTTAAATAATTATAAAAACCAAATGGCTCTTTGTTTTTTAAAAGGTAAAAAAGAAAAAAACTTACTTTATGTAGTGGATG
>JBBISU010000007.1:263-1719 GCA_037441225.1 Acidobacteriota bacterium | reverse complement strand
AAAATACAAACCATCAAGATGGGAAGCAGGTCTTTTGGATGTAAATATATTGGCTTTTCATCCTTATCTTTTTGATTGGACAAAGAGAAAAATCCACCCTATTTATATTACAAATTTAGACATTGAAGTTTTATCAAAGGATAATTTAAACCTTTCTGAAAAAGCAAAAATAGAGTTTACTCCATTGAAAGATGGAATTTCTGTGATGCTTTTATCTCTAACAAATGGAACAAGTAAAGAAGAGTGGCTTAAGAAATGGAATGAAAGGTCAAATCCTTTTAATTGTAAAAAAATAACAGATGATAAAGGAGAAAATGTTTCTTTTATTCATAAATATGACACAATTATGCTCAAGTTAAATGAACCAATAAAAAAGGAAAAGGTATTTAACTTGACTTTTGAATCAGAAGGTCCAATTTTAAAAAATTTTAATGGTGATGCTTATTTTATATTAGGAAATATGGTCTGGCATCCAACTCTTGATTTATATGCAACACAATCAAAGATACATTTTATTGCAAAAGTAAAAGAGCCCTGGAAGCCAATAAATTGTGGAAAAACAATTAAGGAATGGAAGGAAGGAGATTTAAATTGCTTAGAATCAATAAGTGATGAACCACATTCCTTTCCATTTATAATATTAGGTGAATTTAAGACACAGGAGTTTAAGGAGGGGAATTATTTAGTTAGGGTTCATTCCTATGCACAATTAAAAGAAAGTGGAGGAAAAAAATTAGGTAAAAATGGAATTGCAATCCTCGATTTTTATTCAAATGGCCTTGTTTCTTTTCCTTATGAGGAATTAGATGTAGTGGAAATCCCATATTTCAGGCACTTTTTCTGGCAGGCACCAGCTGGGATAGTGGAAATTACATCAGAGGGCTTAAATCCAATTGGTTCTGGTGATGAAGATGATATTGATACTTTGCTGAGAAGATATGTTTCTCTTGGTGTAAATGCAAGGTATGCACATGAAATTGGACACCAGTGGTTTGGGAATTTAGTTTCCTGGGCATCAGAGGTAGATGGATGGCTCTCTGAATCATTTGCAGAATATTTATCTTATTTGTTTATGGAATCCACAGATAAAAAGAAAGCAAAAGAACAGTTCAATGGATGGGTTGTATCACAAAATGAATTGAAGCAAAGGGGTTCCATTTTTATTGCTCCTTATCTTGATACAAGTGATCCAAATGATTATATATATCACTATTACAACAAAGGACCACTTTTGCTCCATTATTTAAGAAAAGATATGGGAGATCAAACATTTTTTACAATTTTAAAAAGATTTACAGAGGCATGCCAGAAAAAAAGGATGAAAGCAACAACTGAAGACTTTATACAATTTGTAAATGCCATTTCTAAAAAGGACTTAAGACCCATCTTTGAAAAATACTTCTTTGGAACAGAACCAGTGCCAGTTCTAAAATAAGTTTCTTAAAAAAATTATGAA
>JBBISU010000007.1:0-228 GCA_037441225.1 Acidobacteriota bacterium | reverse complement strand
CCTTATAGCCATGAAATCGCCGTATCCATGCAGAGGCATATTTGGGTCAATTTTTATATGCCATAATTTTTGCTTTTTTCTGGATAATCTCTATTTTTGGGATGATTGATGTGTTAACTACTTTTAAAGGTCACAAATATCAATTGCTCTACGGGATAATTGCTTTAATTTTAGGAGGTGGCAGCTGGATATTGAGCCCAAAATTTGCTAAAAGTAAATCACAAAAAA
>JBBISU010000006.1:0-2058 GCA_037441225.1 Acidobacteriota bacterium | reverse complement strand
CAGTGGATGTAAAAATAAAATTAAAATGATTGAAATAAGAAATTTAAGAAAAGAATACAATGGAGAAATTGCATTAAATAATTTGAATATAAAAATAAATAGAGGTGAAATTTATGGCTTTATTGGTTCTGATGGAGCTGGAAAGACCACATTATTGAGAATTCTTTCAGGAATTCTAAAGCAAAGTAGTGGAGAAATAATAATTGAAAGTGAAAATTTAAGTTATGTTCCACAAAAATTTGGACTATATGAAGAGTTAACTGTATTTGAAAATATGGATTTTTTTGCAGAAATTTATGCCATTGAAAGTAAAGAAAAAAATAAAAAAATTGAAAAAATTTTAAATTTTTTAGAACTTTTAGAGTTTAAGAAAAAGGCTGCTGGCAAACTTTCTGGTGGAATGAAGCAAAAACTTTCTTTGGGTTGTGCTTTAATTAGTAATCCAGAAATACTAATTATGGATGAACCAACTGTTGGGCTTGATCCAGTTGCAAGGGGAGATATATGGGGTGTTTTAAAAAAACTTTCAAAAGAAAAAAAATGCATCGTAGTTTCAACTTCTTATTTTGAAGAAGGAGAAAAATGTGACAGAGTTTGTTTTTTGCATCAAGGAAATGTTTTAGAAGAAGGGGCACCAGAAAACTTAAGAAAAAAATTTCCCTTTACCTCCATTGATATTTTATCTGAAAAACCAAAAGAAATATTTGAATTTTTAAAAAATTTGGACTTTGTAATTGACTCTGTCCTCTATGGAAATAGGATACATTTGATAATAAAGGAAAATTTTGAAATAGATAATTTAGCTCAAATCTTAAAAAAGGAAGGATTTCCAGTAAAAGATGTTTTGACATCAAAAGCAACTATGGAAGATTTGTTTGTTTATAAATTAAAAGAAAATGGAAAGCAATATTTCAATTGATGTAAGAAACCTTACAAAAAAATTTGGGGATTTTGTTGCAGTTGACAATATTGAAATTCAAGTTAGAAAAGGTGAAATTTTTGGAATATTGGGTCCAAATGGTGCAGGAAAGACAACTACAATAAGGATGCTTTGCGGGCTCTTGCTCCCCACAAAAGCAGAAGGAAAAGTAAATAACTTTGATATAATGAAAAATCCAGAGGATATTAAAAAATCTATTGGATATGTCTCTCAAAAATTTTCCCTTTATGAGGATTTGACTTCTTTTGAAAATTTAAGTTTTTATGAAGGGATTTATAGAGTTAAAGAAAAGAATGTAAAGGAATGGGTTTTAAAAACTTTAGAACTTGAAGAATACAAAAACAAAACTGCAGGAAAACTTCCCCTTGGAATAAGGCAGAGATTAGCACTTGGGTGTGCAATTATGCATAAACCAGAAATTTTATTTTTAGATGAACCAACTTCAGGAACTGACCCTGTATATAGAAGAAGTTTTTGGGATATAATTTATAAATTTTCTTCAGAGAAAAAAACAATTGTCCTTACAACACATTACCTTGAAGAAGCAGAATTTTGTGAAAATATTGCCTTAATTTTTAACGGGAAAATAATATTGAAAGGCAGACCTAATCAATTAAAAGAAAATTATAAAAAAGATAATCTTGAAGAAATTTTTATAGAATGTATAAAGGATAAAGAATGAGGATAAAAAGGGTTTTTGCAATTTCAAAAAAAGAATATTTACAAATTATAAGAGACCCAATTTCTTTGTCCCTTTCTTTTCTTATGCCTGCTGTTTTATTGTTTTTATTTGGATATGCTATAAGTTTTGATATAAAAGATATTAAAACTTGTGTCCTTGATCAAGAAAGAAATTCCAAATCCAGAAATTTCATTTCAAATTTTGAAAGTTCAGGATACTTTAAAGTAATCTCATACTTGGAAAGAGAAGATGAAATAGATAAATTTTTGGATTCAGGAAAAACAGCTCTTGGAATATGGATTCCTCAAAATTTTTCAAAAAATTCAGAGGCCTTAATTGTAATTGATGGAAGTGATGCAGGAAATGCTTCTTTAATTTTAAATTATATATCAGACATTTTTTTAGCAGACAAAGAAAATTCTTCAAAGATAAATTT
>JBBISU010000005.1:0-2099 GCA_037441225.1 Acidobacteriota bacterium | reverse complement strand
CTTATATTTTCAGACAAATTTATTATGTGGCTTCTATTAATTTTTTTCCTTAATATCAAAAGAGTTTTTTCTTTTAGCCTTAAAATCTTTATTTTTTTTAGTTGTCTTAAAAAATAATTTTATGATAATTCAAAAAATTTTTAAAGAGTTTTTTGCCAAAGGTCTTTGATTCTTCTGGATGAAACTGGACACCAAAAATGGATAAATTTCTTGATTCCACTGCCTCTATTCCACCTTCAAAATTTTTTGCAATTATTTTAAAATTTTTCAAAAATTCTTCTGTTTCAAGCACTTCTTCAAAATGGCTTTCATACATTTCAAATCTTTTAGGAAAACTTTCAAAGATTTCGCTATTATCAATTAAATTTATTTCTTCAAAGCCCTTATGTTTTCTTTTTGCTTTTTTTACCTATGCACCAAAATACTTAGAAATTGCCTGATGGCCATAACATATCCCTAAAATTGGAATTTTAAAAGAAAAAATATAATTTAAATAATTTAAATCAATTTCCCCATCTCCAACCATCTTTTGGCTTCCTGAAAGGATTATCTTATCTGGCTCGTCTATTTTATCACCTTCATTTTTTATAATTAAATTAAATTTTTCTTCAACTAAATCCTTTAAAAATTTTGCATATTTATTTATTTTTTCCTCTTTTTTTTCCTTATAAAAATTTATCAAATAGATATTTTTCATTTATGAAAATAAAACATCCAAGGACATCATAATTAAAAAGCCCATAATTATTGAAATTGTTGAAAAATCAGAATGGGGCTCTTTTTGAACCTCTGGGATTAATTCTTCCACAACTACATATACCATCGCACCTGCTGCAAAGGATAAGGCAAAGGGGAGGATTGAATGGACAAGGATTACAAATAAAGCACCTAAAAGTGCTGCTACTGGTTCAACAATTGCTGAAAGCTGCCCATACCAAAATGCTTTCCATCTTGAAATCCCTTCCCTCCTCAAAGGACCTGAGACAGCAAAACCCTCTGGAAAATTTTGTATTCCAATGCCAATTGATAAGGCAATTGCACCTGCCAAAGTATATCCTTCTAATTTCAAAGAAGCAACTGAAAAGCCAACTCCAACAGCAAGCCCTTCTGGAATATTGTGCAATGTTATTGCCAATATCAAAAGGACAATTCTTTTCCATTTTGTCTTAATCCCTTCACTTTCAAATTTATCTGTAAATAAATGCAAATGGGGAAGGGTTTTATCAATTAAAAGAAGAAATAAACTTCCAGATAAAAATCCAGAAAAAACAAGATAATATTTTCCTTTTCCCATTTCAATTGCAGGTAAAAGCAAACTAAAAAATGAGGCAGAAAGCATAATCCCACCTGCAAAAGCCATCATAGAATCCAAAACTTTTTTACTTACTTCTTTTTTAAAAAATATCAAAGAAGCCCCTAAGGCAGTTAAAAGCCAGTTTATTGTAGCTCCTAAAAATGCCTGAAAGATAGGGTTTAAGGTTTTAAAAAACTCCATAATTTTTCTTCATTTAATTTTCTTTTATAAAGAGGTGTTTTATCTTTTTTGTAAACTGATAATTCTTCTTCAAAAGTTTTTCTTTTTTCATTTTTATAAATTATACCAATTGGATATTTTTCTAAATTTAAAGTTATTTTTAATGCTTCTTCTTTATTATGAGAATCATAATTTTCTGGAAGATAAAAAGAATTTTCTTTAAACCATTGATAGGTATTTAATTTATTGAAACTTACACAGGGTTGTAAAATTAAAATAAAAGAAAAACCTTTATGCTTTACTGCTTCTTTTATAATTTCTTTTGTTTTTTCTGTATCTGCTGCAAGTGCACAAGCAACAAAAGATGCGTCCTGGGAAATTGCTAAAGATAAAGCATTTAATGGATATTCAATTACTCCTTCCACTTGAAAAGGTGTCTTAAAACCAACTAAACTTGTAGGGGATGCTTGTCCTTTTGTTAAGCCATAGACCATATTATTATGTAAAAGAAGTGTAATATCTGGATTTCTTCTAATTGTATGAATAAAATGGTTTCCTCCTTCTGCAAGCATATCCCCATCTCCACCAATAGCAATTACTTTCATTTCAGGATTTACAACTTTTA
>JBBISU010000004.1:903-2232 GCA_037441225.1 Acidobacteriota bacterium | reverse complement strand
GAAAAGATCGCAAATCATTATGACAAAACTGTAGATAAGGCAACAAAAGGAACTGCTCATCTTTTTATTGCTGATCCTTTAAATAGGGCAGTAAACAAAAAAGAAGGAAAGCTTTTTGATCTTTTTTCAACCCATCCACCAATTTGGAATAGAATTAGAATATTAAAACAAATGGCAAATATTTATGAATCTAAACCTTAAGTTTTTCAAAATGAAAAGCAAATTTTAAGGAGAAAATAAGCTATATTATTGGAATCTAAACATTTAGGTTTTACAAGTTTGACCTATCACTTTTTTGTGGTATAATAGAGGCGAAAGGAGGTTATATGAAAACTTTAATTTGGGTTTTATTCTTTTTAGGTGTCCTTTCCTTGCTCATTGGTGTTATCCTTGTTCTTGCAAAGACATATTTTATCCTTTCTCCTCAAGGCTACTGGCGTGGTGCTGTTGCATTTTGGCTTATTTCTTTGACCTTGCATTTCTTAACAGGTGGTTGTTGCCATACTCACAAGGAGGAAGAAAAAAAGGAATAATTTAGATTTTTTTGAAACTTTTATTTAAAAAAATTATCTTTTAAATGAGATGGGAATTTTGTGCAAAAATTAATTTAAGATTTTGGTATTAAAAATAAGGGATTGAAATTATAAATTTTGTGCCTTTTGGATGGTTTTCTTCAAAAGTTATTTTTCCTTTGTGATCTCTTATTATCCTATCAACTATGGATAAACCCATCCCAGATCCCCTTCCCTTAGTTGAGACATATGGTTTGAAAATATTTTCTTTTATTTTTTCTGGAATGCCAGGACCTTCATCAATTACATAAATCAATAAATTATTCTCTTTTAACTCTGCTTTTAATAAAACTCTTCCTTCAAATTTCATTGCTTCCGATGCATTGTCAATTAAATTTACCAATGCTCTCCTTAAAAGTTCCTTATCTGCTTCAATTTCTGGAAAATCTTCTTTTATTTCCACTTCCATTTTTAATTTTGGATGAAGGTTATCATAAATCTCTTTTAATTGATAAAATAAATCTTTCAAATCTATTTTTCTTGGCTGAGGGAGAGGCATCCTTGCATATTGAGAAAATGAATCAACCATAATTTTTAAATGATTTACTTCATCCAAAATTGTATTGATTGAAGAAAGCAATTCTTCCCTTTCAAAATTTTCTTTCTCTATTCTGTTTTTTATGTGTTCTGAAAAAAGCTGGATTGGGGTCAAAGGATTTTTGATTTCATGGGCAATTTTTTGTGCTGCTTCTTTCCAGGTGCCAATTCTTTGTGCCCTTATAAATTCTGTTACATCTTCAAAGATCAAAAGAAAACT
>JBBISU010000004.1:0-886 GCA_037441225.1 Acidobacteriota bacterium | reverse complement strand
AAAGGCAGAAAGTATTTGCTTTTATTTCAAAAATTTGAGAAGAATATTTATTATTTTTTAAAGATTCTTTAAGCCATAAAGAAATGGGCAAAAATTCCTCCTCTAATTTTTTAAAGAGGTTTTCCTCTTCTTCTTTTATATCTAATAATTCTTTTCCTCTTTTATTTATAGTTAATATAGATCCATCCATTCTAACATTTAATACACCTAAGGTAAGGTTTTCAACCAATGTCTTCAAATATTCCCTTTCTTCTGCCAGCAAAGTTCTATAATTTTTAAGTTCCTGAACCATAAAGTTGAAATATTTAAATAACAAATCCCATTCTTCCATATTTGTTGCCGGAAGTTTTATATCCAAATTACCTTTTGCTACTTCCCTTGTTCCTTCAAGGACTTGGGATAAGGGGGATGTAAAATACCTTGAAAGATAAGCACCTAACCAGATCCCTGCAAAAGCAACTGATAAAGTTAATAAAAGAAAAATCAAAATTCTTGTTAAATCTAAATTCTTTTTTTGATAAGAAATTTCTTTTAACCTTTGAGAACCAAGCAAAAATTTTTCCCTTCCTTCACCAATTTCTTCAGGATAAACCTTTCCTACAATAATTTCATAATTAACATTTTCTTTTGATAAAAGGGTTCCAACCCTTAAAATCCATTTTCCACTTTCTTTTTTCCAGAGGAAACTATTTCCTTTTTCTTTTATTTCATTTAAAAAATCAGAAGAACAAGTATCTATTTTTTTTATTGCTTTGCAATTTATTGAAAAAACAAAATCTTTTCCTTGATAAATTTGAAAAAAACTTATATTTCCCTCCGAACAATACTTTTGTCCTTCTTTAAACCAAATCTTTTCATTGCTTTTTAAAAAGAAAGAAGAGAGTTT
>JBBISU010000003.1:0-2704 GCA_037441225.1 Acidobacteriota bacterium | reverse complement strand
ATTTGAAAGTGTAAATTCAGTTACATTTTTTTCAATTTCTTGAACTTCAAAGGAAAAAGAAAAAATTGAAAACAAAAAAATAAGTGCAAAAAACCTTTTAAACATATTACCTCCTTTTCTTTAAAATACGAAAATTTTAATAAAAAGTTAACAATATTTTGTCCTTATTCTATAAACAAGTTTTGTCTCCCCATTTTTTGGAACTTTTACATTAAAAATGACTTGAAATGCCTGAACCTTTTCATAAGGATGCGAATTTGAAAGCATTGTCCAATCACCTCCAATTGGCTCTATAACCTTTACAGTTATATCTTCTTCTTTGTGGTTTCTTAGAAAAATTTCATATTCCATTTCATAAATACAATTAGATATCACATTAAAACTCTTTTGTTTTCTTTCTGCTACAATATCAAAAGCTTTCCCAACTGAAAGTTTTATCATTTCATCCTTTGGAGTATGGTCAATTAAGTCCTCTCCTATGAATTGATCAGAGCCGTCAGTGTCTTTTTGATAAACCCTCACAGTTCCTTTTGGAAGAGGGATCCCCAAATTATTCTTTTCTTCATTTTTAAATTTTAAGAGAACTTCTACTTTTTGAGTTTGATCACCTGTGTATCTTTGAGTATAATACCACTTTTCACCAGTTAAAAGATATTCTCTTTCAATTGGGATATTTTCTCCTTTTAGAAGTTCAATTTGCTTTTGTTGTTTATCATTTATGTTTGTTTTCCTTGTCATTGTATAAAGATGGTACTCAAAGAATGCTTTTTCCTCAAAAGAAGATTCTTTTGCTTTCATATAAACTTTCTCTTCGACATAACCCAAATCTCTCCTTTCAGAAATAGTTTTAACATCCCCTGCAATTAGTTTTAAATTTGCATTTTTATAAGCTTTGCCTGAATTATTTATAAGAGTAACCCATCCAGTCAAATTTCCTACATTTCCTTTTTCATTTAAAGATAAAACATAATCACAAAGCCAGTTCATTCCAGTGGCAAGGTAAGAAGCTTCTATAACCCTCCTGCCTTTTTCACCTTCAAGTAAAATTACAAGAGTTGGTTTTGCATAAAGATTTTCTGGAACTTCTTGGTATTCTAAATAAGAATAAACTGGATTTGATAAAATTTTTCCTTCTGCTTCCCAAACTGTTCCTGCATTTGTTGATAAAAGTTTTGCCTTTGTTTTCTTTAAAACAGTTGTATTATTTTCCATAACATTTTGAACAAGGATAACTTCTTTTCCCAAATATTTTTCCAAAAGTTTTTGTGGCGAAAGCAAATCATATTCATAGTTTTGTTCCAGCACTGTTAAAGGTTTCCCATTCTTAACATTAAAGGATAAGGTCTGGGACATTATTGTAGAAGGGACATCTACATAGTTTAAAAAATACTTTCCTGAACTTAAAAATTCAACTTCCCTTTCTTCTGTTATAAGGGATCTGTTAGAATTGTAAACAGTCAAATAAATTTCCTTTTGTTGTTCGGCTGTGCTTGTAATTTTTTCTTGTGAAAAAATGAGATAGGGCAAAAACAAAAAAATAAAAAATCTTTTCATATTACCTCCTAAAATTTTTTATATATCAAGTTCCCAATGGGTCTCAGGATTTATTATACCAAAAAATCTGTACCCTTCTGGTGGTTTAATTTCCAATCCCTTTTCAATTTCATAAATATGATATATGTGAAGCCCTTCTTCATCTGTCAAGAAAAAAGCAGGTTTATATTCTCCTTTAATTAATGGCAAAGAAGGAATTGAAAATTTACAAAAATAATTATTTTTTCCTTTAAGAGGTGGCAAATCAAGTGTTGTAGATGTAAATATTTCAACTTCATCATTTCTAAATAAAACAAATCCCAATTTTAATGGTAAATTTTTATCTTCTGAAAAAATTTCAATTTCTGCTTGAAATTTTTCTTTAAAAGAAAAATTTTTTTTCTCTTCAATACCATTAGTAAATTTAATTTTTTTAAAAAAGGCAGGTGTTTTACCTTCTTCTCTTTCAAACTCTTTTGCCTTTTTTTGCTTTGAATTTAAATAGTTTTCATATTCATAAGCAACACTTTTTGCATCTGAAATTTTTGCAATTTCTCCCTTTTGAAGCCAGATTGCTCTATGGCAAAGGGAAGAAATATAATATAAAGCATGGCTTGATAAAATAAGAGTTTTTCCTTTCCTTTGTATTTCCCTTATCGAATCAATGCATTTTTTTTGAAAATATCCATCCCCTACTGCAAGGGCTTCATCAATTATTAAAATATCTGGATTCACATTTATTGCCACGGCAAAGGCAAGGCGCATAACCATACCAGAAGAATAGGTTTTAACTGGTTGATCAATTGCTCCTCCCAATTCTGAATATTCAATAATTTTTGGAAGTGTCCTTTTCATATCTTCCTTAGATAAACCCAAAAGAGCTGAGTTTAAAATTGCATTATCCCTTCCAGAAAATTCAAAGTGAAAGCCCATCCCTAATTCTAAGATTGATGCAACTTTCCCCTTTTTTTCAACCCTCCCTTTTGTTGGATATGTGCATCCAGTTATTATCTTTAAAAGTGTTGACTTTCCAGCCCCATTTTCTCCTACAATTCCAAAGGATTCACCTTTTTCAATTGAAAAATTTATATCCTTTAAAGCAATAATTTCTCTGTGTTTTTTCTTTCCAGTTAAAATTTCGAAAAACTTTGCTTTTTGTGATGGATATAAT
>JBBISU010000002.1:0-2723 GCA_037441225.1 Acidobacteriota bacterium | reverse complement strand
ATCCTTGACAAAAACTCTTCAAAAGTTAAGGGTCTGTTGTCTAAGGCAGAGGGAAGGCGAAAGCCAAATTCAATAAGGGTTTCTTTTCTTGATTTATCTCCATGTTGCATTGCTTGAAGTTGTGGGATTGTTTGATGGCTTTCATCAATTATTAAAAGAAAATCCTTTGGAAAATAATCCACAAGGGTAAAAGGAGGCTCGCCTGGCTTTCTTCCAGTCAGGTGTCTTGAATAATTTTCAATTCCATGACACCAGCCAACTTCTTCAAGCATCTCTAAATCATAATTTGTCCTCATTTCAAGGCGTTCTGCTTCCAAGAGTTTCCCTCTATCTTTTAACTGCTTCAATCTTTCATTAAGTTCTTCCCTGATGGATTTAATCGCTTTCTTAATCCTATCTTGAGGGGTTGCAAAATGGGTTTTTGGAAAAAGATAAAATTTATCTAATTTTTTTATTTTTTTTCCCTTTAATGGATCAATGGAATAAATTTCTTCAATTACTTCTTCATCAAAGTTTATCCTTATAGCAAAATCTTCTTGAGCAGGAAAAATATCAAGGGTATTTCCTCTTAATCTAAAAGAACCTCTATATAAATCATATTGAGTTCTTTCATATTGGTTTTGGACAAGGGAAGAAAGTAAATCCTTTAAATTCCAGGTATCCCCAACCTTTATCTTTAAGAGCATTGAAAAAAAGTCTTCTGGTGCTCCTATTCCATAAATACAAGAGACAGAAGCAACTATTATTACATCCCTTCTTTCAAACAATGCCTCCGTTGCCCTTATTCTTAATCTATCAATTTCATCATTTACAGAAGTTTCTTTTTCAATATAAGTATCTGTTTGTGGTATATATGCTTCTGGCTGGTAATAATCATAATAAGAGACAAAATATTCAACTCTATTTTCTGGAAAAAAGCTTTTAAATTCTTGATAAAGTTGAGCTGCTAAAGTTTTATTGTGAGAGATTACAAGGGTTGGTTTTCCAAAACTTTCAATGACCTTTGCAATTGTATATGTCTTCCCTGAACCAGTTACACCTAATAAAACCTGATACTTTTCACCATTCCTCAAACCTTCAAGTAGTTTTTCAATTGCCTTTGGCTGGTCTCCCTTTGGTGTAAAATTTGAATTTAGTTTAAAACTCATTTTTTATGGTTTATAACTTACATATAAGGCAATATGGTTTATAAAATTATTTTCATTGCTTCCATTTATTAAAACATTTATCCCTTTGTATCTTTGAAAATTCAAACAAATTGTTTTTGACAAAGAATTTACAAACTCAAGTTCTTCTTTTATGCTTTGAAGGGGGGGTGAATTTTCAGGGATGCTTATATCTAAAACAAGATTTTTATTGAATTGATATAAAGCTCTCAAACTGATACCTTCTGGAAACAATATATTATCTTTTTGAGAAAAATAATTTTGAAGCAAGTTTTTCAAATTTTCCAATTCGTTTTCTTTTTCTTCTAAGGTTATTGTTTTAGGTGATAATTTGCCGTTTTCTTTATCAAAGGAGTAAATTACATAAGTTTTAAATTTTACTTCTTCTTTTATTTCTTCCCTTTTTATGGATACTTCTTCCTTTATTTCCTTTTTGCAAGAAAAAATTAAAATCAATAAAAATAAAAAAATTATTCTTCCCCTTCTTCCCATCTTTTTCCAGCAGTTTCTTTGAACTGTAAAATTGCCTCTGATAAGGACTTTGCAATTTTATATAAAAACTCATCACTTTGCATTATTTTTTCTTCTTCTGGATTTGAAATAAATCCAATTTCAATTAAAACAGCAGGCATTGTAACACCAGATAAAACCTTTAAAGGTGCTTGCTTTACACCCCTTGGAGGAATTTCCCATAATTTGTCTAATTCTTTTTGGACAAGTTCAGCAAAATATGCAGAATCTTTAAGAAATTTGCTCTGTGCCAGATCCCATAAGATCAAATCAATTGAAGTATTTTGATTTGCCTCTAAATTTTCTTTATATAATTCCTCAAAGGGTTCAATTGAAAGGTAATATGTTTCACTTCCTCTTATATTGTAAGTTTTAAAAGAATTATTATGGATTGATAAAAATAAATCCCCCTTATTAGAATTTGCAAAATTTGCTCTCTCTTCCACTGAAAGGTTTTCATCCTTTTCCCTTGTGAGTTGTGCAATTAATCCTTTTTCCTTTAAAATTTTTTTTAACTCTTGAGCAATTTTTAAAGTTATATCCTTTTCTTTAATACCAGTAGGTCCAATTGCTCCAACATCATCACCACCATGCCCTGGATCAATTATTACCTTATATCCTTCAGATAATTCTTCTTTAAAGGTGCCTTTTTTTTCTTTTTTCTTTGTTATATCAAGAATAATTCTAAAAGGGGAACTTAAAGTATAATGGGAGCAAGAGAAATCCTCTTCCTTTAATGTTATTATTAAGAAATTGTTTTTTGTTAAAATAGAAGAAACAAAAGGGTCTTCTATCTTTAAAGGAGGGACTGAAGCTTTTATATTTTTTGGCATCTCAATTGTAATTTGATTTTTGCTTTCCTTAAAAAAGTAATTTATGCTGTCAGTAAAATAAAAGACAATCTTTGTAAAACCAACATTATGTATCTCAACATTATAAAGAGAAGGGCCTGTCTTTGTTATCCTTTCTTCCAAGGAAATATTTTTTCCTTTTATGGTAAAACTCACATTCAAAAGAGAAGAAAGAGGACCTGTTATAAATACATCA
>JBBISU010000001.1:0-2989 GCA_037441225.1 Acidobacteriota bacterium | reverse complement strand
CCCTTCTGAATCATATGCCCTCCCCATTACCAAAAAATTCCCTGCTAACTCTGACCCATCTGGTGGTGCAAGGGTTATCTCAACAGAAGGCAAATCATCACTACCACAGGATAAAAATACACTATCAGAAGAAACCATCATTGTATCTGAGTTTTTAAAGTCAGATAGACCTCCTATACCAGAATAACCACTAAATGTCTCATCGGGATTGAGTTTAAGTACAACAGAAGAGCAAGGAATATCTGCAGAGCCAAATCTTACATATAGGTATTCATTTTTAAATGAATAGGAAAAAAACCAGGTGTAACCTATATACCACCAGCCACCCCCTACTTCTAATTCATACCTGTTTATAAAAACTGGTGCCCCTCCTTCTAACCTATATAAATAAAGATATGCAAACCTTCCATAATCATCAGAAAAATTACCTTCTATGTATGTCAAATATTTCTTTCCATACACTTCATTTACTTGTACATTCCCCCTTACATCCCCTTCCCCTTTTTCCATTGGAAATCCTTCTCCATTATGTATCATCTTTATTTCTTCACCTTCTATCTTATATGTCAATACTGGTCCATAGTCATTCCCCGGTGCATTGAGTATGTATAAATAATCCCCATCCATTTCAATTGCAAACTTGTGTATTGGCATAAGATCATCTGCAGAATTAACAGCATGAGGAATTTTATACAAACTATGTGGATAAAGGCATTCAGCTACTTTTCTAAATTTTTTAGGTCCACTTGATAAAAAAGCAATTATTTTGCTCTTTGTTATTACAATTAAGTATTTTTCAAAAAATTTCACTGCTTCAATTGGTTCACCTATATTAATAGTTTCATAAAGCTCCACTGGTTTCTTCTCCCAATAAGAAGGAATTTCTACACCCCCAGGAAAATAATAATTAAATTTATATATAAATAACTTTTCTATCCCATAGCAATATGGAATTATGAATTTGCCATTCTCTGAAATTGTCAATCCAGTAGAATACCAAATATTCTCTTTTATATTTTTCTCTAAGAATGGAACAAAATAATTTTTTGCCTCTAAAAAGGAGTATTGAAACCAAACAAATTTTGCCCCGCCATCATAGAGCGCTTCCAAGTAGCATATTGAAAAGGATTTACCAATGTTTAAAGGATAAGTTTGAATAAATTCAATAACTATTGGATGAAGAATATCTCCAGAATATCCGTTCATTTCATAGTTAACATCTACCTCATGAATGCAGCCTATAAAATTATTTGATCTGTCTTCATTTCCAACACATGGGCAATGTTCAGGATTTACATCTTGGCAAAAAGAAGCAAGAGATAAAAAAATTGAAATTAAAAAAAATATTTTTTTCATTGTCCAAAATAATAATTATAAAGATTAGAAGGGATTTGAACCCCACATAAATCTAAAACTGATATAAAATTATCAATTTTATCTTCTTTTTGTGCTTCAGTTAAATTTTGAAATTTATTTTTATAACAAGAAACAACATTGTTTATTGGATAAAAAATTGTATCATAATTATTATCAAATTTTGAACTATTGTAATTGTCATAAATATCCCTGATAAATGATGTCTGGGTTTGAACTGGTCCTTTTTGACAGGGATTGTTGTCGTTGTCTGTACATAAAGTATAATAATCTGAATCGCATTGATAATTAGGATCAGATTGGGTTCTGCAAAATGGAGGAGAAAAATTAATTAACTGTCCACAATAAGTGCATTTTTCTAAACATTGAGGGCATTTATTTATATGAGACATTTTTAAAATTGGATCTTCGCATTTTGAATCAACTTCATAAGTGCCTTCAAATTCATAATCCCCATAACCAGTTACCCTTGTCCTTGCAAACTCAAATAAATGTGCTTCTGCAAATGCTTCTGAAAGAGTTCCTTGTATATCTTTGCTACCTATCCTGCATTTCCCTTCCTTAACATTCAAATCACCTCGATGAGGAGTATTTAACCCTCTCATTAAATAATACAGCCAATGCCCACTTTCATGATATGGAACCGTCCCCCATTTTACTTTTATATTCTCACCTCCTATTCCCCATAATCTTATGTACATACCTGGATTTGGAAATGTAGGCAATCCCTCTAATGAATCCTTTGTGCAATCGGGTTTTGTTGGATCCTGCGGATCAGGATAATTAACGCTTGAAATAAATATTCCATGTGGATAACGCCAATAAGCATTACAATAATTGTCTTGACTGCATTTCTCCTCCCAATTTGATATCCATCCTGCCCTCAATGGCAAACAGGTATCCCCAACTTGCCATTGCCCCCACTTAGCTTGTGTCTCACTCAACCTCTCTTCCCAGTTTAAAAAAAATGCCCTTGGTTCTAAGAATTCCTTAAATACCATTTTAAATCTAAATGTATTTGTGCCTGGATCAAATGCCTGATCTGGACAGGTTATTATACCACCCTCCAAAGAGCAAATAGCTGGCATAACAAGTGTGTTTGAGTATCTTATAGGAGTTGAATTATAATCTGTTGGCTTTAAATAATAATTATTATACAAATCACAATTTTGGCCACTTTCATTACATATCATCACTTCATATGCCCTTTCTGTATTTACTTGAACATACTCAACATAAGGATAACCACTATCAAAGGGTGGTGCTACATATATTGTGCCTGTAAACTCTCCATTTGAATTTGTTGTGAATTGATAAATTATTGTTTTAACAGATTTTACAACTTCAATTGGAGCATTTGGATCAAAGGGAACACATTCTGCATTTATATATGAACGAACTGCCACATAAACAATGTGATTTTTTAATGGCTCATATATGCATTCACCTGTAAATTGATTGCATATTGCTGTTGTTGGATTTTCATATTCTATCCTCCCTTGAATTGTCACTGGAATGTTTAATGATGGCTCTAATCTATGTCTTAAACAGGGTCTAATTCTCCAGCAATGTGGATAAGGACAAATAATTTGACTTTCTTCTTGTAAATATTTTT